>NZ_CP026124.1:4800000-5108157 GCF_002902905.1 Achromobacter sp. AONIH1
GCCCGGCTGGCGCTGGCCCAGGCCCGGGCCGCCGCGCGCGAATCCGGTATCGGCGCGCTGCAAGCCGAGGCCGATGCGCTGTCGCGCCTGCTGGAGGCCCCGGCGGCCAGGCTGACCCACCACGGCGCGCAGCGCCTGCTGCGCCTGGACGAAGTCGAGGCGCTGATGGCCTCGGACGCGCTGGTGGCGGACACCGCCCGCCAGGCGCTGCGCAGTCCCATGGCCACGGTGGACCTGTCGCGGCGGCCGGTGCTGTTCGCGCTGGCGCGCCAGCTGGCCGAGGCCTGGCCCGGCGACGCGCCGCGCGAGGCGCTGATCGCCGCCGTCTTCCGCCTGCGGCGGCCCGACGAGACCCATCGCGCCCGGCTGCGGGTGGAGGCCGGCCGGCTGCGCGTCGCGCTCAAGGGCCTGGCCGAGGTCCGGGCCAGCCGCCGGGGCTATGCGCTGGCCCTGCCACCCGGCTGCGAAGCCGTGACGCTGGCCCCGCCCGACGAAAGCGCCCACCCGGAACTGCAAGCCCTGCTGGCGGACGGCCAGCCCTGGTCCAGCGCCGCGCTGGCCCTGGCGCTGGGCGCCAGCCAACGTTCGGTGCAGCGTGCCCTGGAAACCCTGGCCGCCGCCGGCCAGGCCCAGCCGCTGGGACAGGGGCGCGCGCGCCGCTGGGCCGCGCCGCCGCCGCCCGGATGCGCGACGGTTTTGTTACTCCCGCCGCTGCCGCCGGCGGACTAGCATGGCTCCATTCCCATCCGGAGACTCCCCGCCATGAAATCCGCTCCCGCCCAGATCGTCCGTGAATACGGCCCCTTCCCCGGCGTCACCGATGTCCACGGCGTCAGCCACGACGGCCGCCGGGTCTGGTTCGCCACCGGCGATTCGCTGCAATCGATGGATCCGGCCAGCGGCAAGATCGTCAGCATCATCAAGATGACGGCGCGCGCCGGCACCGCCTATGACGGCCGGCACCTGTACCAGCTCGCCGGTCCGAGCATCCAGAAGGTCGACCCGCGCAGCGGCGAGATCCTGGCCACGCTGCCAGCGCCCGCCGAGGGCTGCTCGGGCATGGCCTGGGCCGAGGGCGCGCTGTGGGTGGCGCATTACCGCGAGCGCAAGATCCACAAGATCGACCCGGCCACGGGCAAGATCCTGCGCACCATCGCCTCGGACCGCTACGTGACCGGCGTCACGTGGACCAACGGCGGCCTGTGGCACGGCACCTGGGAAAACGACGAAAGCGAACTGCGCCGCGTCTCGCCCGAGACCGGAGAAGTGCAGGAGAGCCTGCTCATGCCGCCGGGCGTCTACGTCTCCGGGCTGGAAGCGGGCGACGGCGTGTTCTATTGCGGCGGCAGCACCAGCGGCAGGATCCGCGCCGTGCGCCAGCCCGAGCCCGCGTCCGAAAGCCGCTGAACGGACGCCGCCGCCCGAATCCGGCGGCGGCGCTTCCCGGTTGGCGCCACGGCCGTCCGCCTCGTGGAGCCGGCCCCGGCCGGCGCTCCGTCCCCCAGGGGAATCCAAGCGTCTTCCCCGCTCCATCCGCCCGCCGCCGCCCTGGGGTCCGCTTTCCGCCGCGCCAGCGTGTAAACTCCCCCCTTTTTGGCTCTGGTGGTATGGTGCAAGCCCCTCGGCGCACAGGTTTCAGCGGCCCGACGCTCGTTCGCTTGCTTGCTCGCCTGACGGACGTCGACGTTCCCGAATCCGGACAATCCCTTTCCGACCGGCTCAGCCTCTGGCTGGGCTGGACGGACGCCATCGCGCTCGCCGCCGTGCTGGATGGCAAGCCACCGGCCATGGCGCCGGGCGGCCCGACGTTCGACAGCGAGCAGGACCGGGAAAGCCTGAAGCTGCGGACCACGCTGGCCGATGCCATCGCCAGCGACACCGAGTTCACCGCCGCCCGGCCCCGCGGCCGGCAGCCGCCCTCGCGGACGCAGGCCGTGCCCAAGGCGCCGACCGACGCCGACTACTCCAGCTTCCGCCAGCGCTACCTGTCGCTGCAGCACACGATGGAGAACGGCATCGGCGGCCTGCGCAGCCGCCTGCGCGGCATGCTGGCCGGACGCAATCCGGAAATGACCCGGCTGGCGATGGTGGACGCCATCATGGAAAGATCGCTCAGCGTGCGCGAACGCGCCCTCATGACGACTATTCCGACGCTGCTCGGCGCGCATTTCGAGCGGCTGCGCAAGGCCGAGCAATCGGCGCAGGAAGAAGCCGAGGCGGCGGAAATGCCGCCGCCGGCCAAGCCCGGCGCCTGGCTGGACACGTTTCGCAAGGACATGCGCAGCGTGTTGCTGGCCGAACTGGATATTCGTTTTCAACCGGTGGAAGGGCTGCTCGCGGCGCTTCGCACCCGCTAATTAGGACACTATGTCCCGATACCTCATCAATCTGGTCGTTTTTCTTGTGGGCCTGGCCGCGGCAGGCTGGATCGGCGCGGGCTATGTCGGCTCGAACCCATTGGCGCTCGGCGTCACGCTGCTGATCGCCCTGTTCTACATGGCGGGCGCCTTCGAGCTGTACCGCTACGGCCGCGCCACCAGCGGGCTGCGCCAGGCGGTGGCCGGGCTGGAGGCCCCGCCCGCCTCGCTGGCCGGCTGGCTCGACTCCCTGCCGCCCAGCCTGCGCCACGCCGCCCGGCTGCGCATCGAAGGCGAGCGCGCCGCCCTGCCCGGCCCCTCGCTCACGCCCTACCTGGTCGGCCTGCTGGTCTTGCTGGGCATGCTCGGCACCTTCCTGGGCATGGTGGTCACGCTGCGGGGCACCGGCCTGGCGCTGGAAAGCGCCACCGACCTGCACGCCATCCGCGCCTCGCTGGCCGCGCCGGTCAAGGGCCTGGGCTTCGCCTTCGGCACCTCGATCGCCGGCGTCGCCACCTCGGCCATGCTGGGCCTGCTGTCCGCGCTCTGCCGGCGCGACCGCATCCTGGCCTCGCAGCAGTTCGACGCCCGCGTCGCCACCACGCTGCGCCCCTATTCGCAAAGCTACCAGCGCGAGGAAACGCTCAAGCTGCTGCAGCGCCAGGCCGACGCCATGCCGGCCCTGGCCGAACGCCTGCAGGCCATGATCGACGCCGTCGAGCGCCAGGGCCAGGCCATGAATGACCGCCAGCTCGCCAGCCAGGACGCCTTCCAGGGCAAGGCCGAGGCCGCCTACAGCCGCCTGGCCGCCTCGGTCGAACAGACGCTCAAGGCCAGCGTGGCCGACAGCGCCCGCGCCGCCGGCGCGGCGTTGCAGCCTGTCGTGGAAGCCACCATGACCGGCCTGGCGCGCGAGACCGCCGCGCTGCGCGACACCGTGTCCGACGCAGTGCAGCGCCAGCTCGACGGCCTGTCCGCCGGATTCCGCGAATCCACCGCCGACGTGGCCGGCATCTGGGCGCGCGCGCTGGACGGCCAGCAGCGCGCCAACGAAACGCTGGCGAACGACCTGCGCGTCTCGCTGGATCAGTTCGCCGCCACCTTCGAGCAGCGTTCCGCCGCGCTGATGGATGGCATGTCCACGCGCATGGAGGCCTCGGCCGGCAAGCTGTCCGACGTCTGGGACGGCGCGCTGTCGCGCCAGGAACGCGCCGGCGAAAAGCTGGCTGGCGACAACCAACAGGCCCTGGCCGCCGCCGCCGCCGCGCTGGAACGCCAATCGGCCGCGCTGGTGCAGGCCGTGAGCCAGTCCCACGCCGACCTGCAAGCCGCGCTGATGGCGCGCGACGAGCAGCGCCTGGCCGCCTGGAACGCATCGCTGGGTTCGGTCTCGGCCTCGCTGCGCCAGGAATGGGAACAGGCGGCGGCGCAGACCGCCGGCCGCCAGCAGGAGATCTGCGACGCGCTGGCGCTGACCGCCCAGCGCATCTCCGACCACACCCAGCTGCAGGCCGGCGAGACCATCGCCGAGATCAGCCGACTGGTGCAGGCCGCGGCCGACGCGCCCAAGGCCGCCGCCGCGCTGCAGGCCGAGCTGGCCGCGCGCGACCAGGATCGCCTGCAGGCCTGGACGGCCTCGCTGGAGAACATGACCGCCGCGCTGCGCCAGGAATGGCAGCAGGCTGGCGCCGAGGCGGCCAGCCGCCAGCGCGAAATCTGCGACGCGCTGTCGCTCGCCGCGCAGAACATCTGCGAGCAGGCGCGCACCCAGGCCAGCGGCACGCTGGCCGAGATCAACCGGCTGGTCGACGCCGCCGCCGACGCGCCCAAGGCCGCCCTCGCGTTGCAGGACGAACTGGCCGCGCGCGACCGCGAGCGCCTGGACGCCTGGAGCGGCTCGCTGGCCGAGATGACCGCCGCGCTGCGCCAGGAATGGCAGCAGGCTGGCGCCGACGCCGCCAGCCGCCAGCGCGAAATCTGTGACGCGCTGGCCCTGGCCGCGCAGCGCATCTCCGAACAGACGCAGGCCCAGGCCAGCGGCACGCTGGCGGAAATCAACCGACTGGTCGACGCCGCCGCCGACGCGCCCAAGGCCGCCCTCGCCCTGCAGGGCGAGCTGGCCGCGCGCGACCGCGAGCGCCTGGACGCCTGGAGCGGCTCGCTGGCCGAGATGGCCGCCGCGCTGCGCCAGGAATGGCAGCAGGCCGGCGCCGACGCCGCCAGCCGCCAGCGCGAAATCTGCGATGCCCTGCTGCTGGCCGCGCAGGACATCTCCGAGCAAGGCCGCGCCCAGGCCAGCGGCACGCTGGCGGAAATCAACCGCCTGGTCGATGCCGCCGCCGAGGCGCCCAAGGCCGCCGTCGCCCTGCAGGCCGAGCTGGTGGCCCGCGACCAGGCCCGCCTGGACGCGTGGACCGGCACGCTGGCCGAGATGGCCGCCACGCTGCGCCAGGAATGGCAGCAGGCCGGCGCCGATGCCGCCAGCCGCCAGCAGCAGATCTGCGAGGCGCTGGCCGACACCGCCCGCCAGATCTCGGATCAATCGCGCGCCCACGCCAGCGACACGCTGGCCGAGATCAACCGCCTGGTCGATGCCGCCGCCGAGGCGCCCAAGGCCGCCGTCGCCCTGCAAAGCGACCTGGTGGCCCGCGACGAGGCCCGCCTGGACGCCTGGACCGGATCGCTGGCCGGCATGGCCGCCGCGCTGCGCGAGGAATGGCAGCAGACCGGCGCCGCCACCGCCAGCCGCCAGCAGGAAATCTGCGACGCGCTGGCCCAGGCCGCGCGCGACATCTCCGAGCACACCCACACCCACGCCAGCGCCACCATCGCCGAGATCGAGCGCCTGGCGCAGGCCGCGTCCGAGGCGCCGCGCGCCGCCGCCGAGGTCATCGGCGAACTGCGTCAGAAGCTGTCCGACAGCCTGGCCCACGACAACGCCATGCTGGAAGAGCGCGGCCGCCTGCTCGACACGCTCGCGACCCTGCTGGACGCCGTCAACCTCGCCTCCACCGAGCAACGCGCCGCCGTGGACGCGCTGGTCGGCACCACCTCGGAGCTGATGGACCGGGTGGGCGCGCAGTTCTCGGAACGCGTCGAATCCGAAACCGGCAAGCTGGCCGAGATCTCGGCCCAGGTCACCGGCAGCGCCGTCGAAGTGGCCAGCCTGGGCGAGGCCTTCGGCGCCGCGGTGCAGCTGTTCAGCGCGTCCAACGACAAGCTGGCCACGCAGCTCGAACGCATCGAGGCGGCGCTGGACAAGTCCATCGCCCGTGGCGACGAACAGCTCTCCTACTACGTGTCGCAGGCGCGTGAAGTGGTGGACCTGAGCCTGATGTCGCAGAAGCAGATCATTGAAGACCTGCAGCACCTGGCCAGCCAGCGCGCCGACGCGGGAACCGAGGCCGCATGAGCGAGGACTTCGACGCCGGCGTGGACAGCACCGCGCCCACCTGGGCGGTCTTCGGCGACCTGATGTCGGTGCTGCTGGGTTCGTTCGTGCTGATCCTGGTCAGCGTGATCGGCATGCAGCTCGAACTGTCGACCCAGCTGGAAGACGAGGTCAAGCAGCGCCAGGAGGAAACCCATCGCCGCGAAAGCCTGGAACAGGTGCTGGCCGGCCCGCTGGCCGCCGGCCGCGTCACGCTGGTCAACGGCCGCATCGGCATCAGCGGCAGCGTGCTGTTCGCGCTGAACTCCGACCAGCTCCAGCCCGAGGGCCGCGAGCTGCTCAGGAGCCTGGCCGAACCGCTCACCGCCTACCTGGGCACGCGCCAGGAAATCCTGATGGTCAGCGGCTTCACCGACGACCAGCAGGTGCGCGAGGGCAACCGCCGCTTCGCGGACAACTGGGATCTCTCGGCCCAGCGCGCGCTGACCGTCACCCGCACCCTGATCGACACCGGCGTGCCGTCCTCGTCCCTGTTCGCCGCGGCCTTCGGCTCGGAGCAGCCGGTGGCCTCGAACGCCGACGCCGAGGGCCAGGCCAAGAACCGCCGCGTGGAAATCGCGCCGGTGCCGCGCCTGGCCGGCGACCCGGCCAAGAAACCGAATGAGTGACCACACGCAGGCCGACGCCGGGCGCGAACGGGATCCGATCCCGACCGCCCGGGAAAGCGATCAGGACCGCCAGGCCTTGAGCGCCCCCGTGGACGAGTCCGCCAGCGCCCACGCGGACGCGCCCACCGGCGCCCCCGCCCTGCCCCGCAGCGCCGCCGGCCTGCGCCTGGACGCCTGGCGCGAGCGCGGCGCCGACCGCATGGATCCCGTGCGCTTCCGCTTCATGGAAGCGCTGGAGCGACGCGCCGCCCCGCATGCCGGCGCCGCCCGCGCGCTGCTGGACCAGCGCCTGGCCGCCCTGCTCGACGCCTACGCGGCGGACCTGGAGCGGGACGAGGCCGCGCCCGGCGGCCCCGCGCCCGAGCCGTCGCAAGCGCCTGGCCGCGAGGCGCGGGATTGCGCCGCCGCCGATACGCCCATCGACGCGCCCCTGCCCGCCGACACCCTGGCCAGCCTGGCCCGCGCGCTCGACACCGGCCACGCGGTGCCCTGGCGCGGCGCCTACCCGGAGCTGCCGCTCCTGGACGTGTACCGCGATATCTGGGCCAAGGTCAGCGCCAACCGCCAGCTGCGCCAATCGGAACAGCAGGTGCCCGACAATGCCGGCCCGCTCAATTCCAACAACCTGGTCCACCGCTCGCTGGCGCTGATGCGCCAGCTCTCGCCCGGCTATCTGCACCAGTTCCTGTCCTACCTGGACGCGCTGGCCTGGATGGAGCAGTTCGATGGCGCGGTGGCCGCTGCCAAGGAAGCCGCGCGCGGTTCGGCCAAGGCTGGCGCCAAGGGTGCGGGCAAGGCGGCTAAGCCCGCCGCCGCCAAGCGCAGCCGGGCCAAGACGGCCTGACGCCCCGTCCGATTTGCGCCGGGCCCGGTGCCCGCAGTAAGATACGATCCATATACAAACCATATACGGATCACTTACATGGGCATCGTCAAGATCTCCGAGCAGATGCATGAGAACCTGCGCGTGGCCAGCGCCGCGCTCAGCCGCTCCATCAATTCCCAGGCCGAGCACTGGATGCGCATCGGCATGCTGTCCGAGCTGTATCCCCAGCTGCGCCACGCGGACATCTGCCAGCTGCTGATCCGCATCGAGCAGGCCGAGGGCTTCTCCATCGCCGCCCTGTCCCAGGGCCAGCCGCAAGACGCCCATCGGGAGGCCGCGTGATGGCCAGGAAGGTCTCGATCAAATCCGCCGCCGACATCGAAATGGCCCGCAAGGCCGGCGCGCTGGCGGCCGAAGTGCTGCAGGTGGTGGCCGAGCACGTGCGGCCCGGCGTCACCACCGACGAGCTGGACCGCATCTGCCACGACCACATCGTCAAGGTGCAGCAGGCCATCCCCGCCAACATCGGCTACCACGGCTTTCCCAAGACCATCTGCGCCTCGCCCAACCACGTCATCTGCCACGGCATCCCGTCGTCCAAGGTGCTCAAGAACGGCGACATCCTGAACATCGACGTGGCCGTCATCAAGGACGGCTGGTACGGCGACACCAGCCGCATGTACTACGTCGGCGAGCCCAGCCCGCTGGCCCGCAGGCTGGTCCGCACCACCTACGAAGCCATGCGCGCCGGCATCATGGCCGTCAAGCCAGGCGCCACGCTGGGCGATATCGGTCACGCCATCCAGACGGTGGCGCACCGCGAGCACTTCAGCATCGTGCGCGAGTACTGCGGCCACGGCATCGGCCAGATCTATCACGACGAGCCGCAGGTGCTGCACTACGGCCGTCCCGGCGAGGGCCTGGTGCTGCAACCCGGCATGATGTTCACCATCGAGCCCATGATCAACGCCGGCAAGCCGGCCACGCGCCAGATGCCCGACGGCTGGACCGTAGTCACCAAGGACCGCTCGCTGTCCGCGCAGTGGGAGCACATGGTGGTGGTGACCGACACCGGCTATGAAGTGCTGACGCCCTGGCCCGACGGCTTCGGCGACTATCCGCCCATCCCCTGAGGCGGCTGCCGGGCAGCGCAAGTAGCGGAGTGCCGTGGCGGACGGCGGCGGCCATGATGGCGTCTCCGCCGTCCTGGCCGCACGCTGCCACGCCAGGACGGTTCCCGTCCAACGCACCGGCTGCCATCGCCTCCATGCCCTCCCTGTCTCCGGCGTTCCGCCGACTGGCCTCGTCCAACCTGGCCGCCCAATTCTCCGAACAGATCGCCCTGGCCGCCGCGCCGCTGGCCGCCGTGCTGGCGCTGGGCGCCGACGCCGCCCAGACCGGCTATCTGCAGACCGCCCAGACCCTGCCCTTCCTGCTGCTGTCGCTGCCCGCCGGCGTGCTGGCCGACCGCATGCAGCGCCGGCTGCTGATGAGCGCCGCCGAGTGTGCGCGCGCCGTGAGCCTGCTGTGCCTGCTGGCGCTGCTCTGGTCCGGCCAGTTGACCCTGCCGCTGCTGGCCGCGCTGGGTTTCCTGGGCGCCGTCGGCACCGTCGCCTACAACGTGGCCGCGCCCGCGCTGGTGCCCCGGCTGCTGCGGCCGGCCGAGCTGGCCGGCGCCAACCGCTGGCTGGAGCTGGCGCGCAGCGCCGCCTTCTCGGCCGGGCCGGCCGCCGGCGGCGCGCTGGTCAGCGCGCTGGGCGCGTCCGCCGCCTACGCGCTGGCGACCGCGCTGTCGCTGCTGGCCGCCCTGCTGCTGGCGGGACTGCCGGCCGACGCGCCCGCCGCGACGGCGACGCGCCGCCACATCGGACGCGAACTGTCCGACGGCGCCGCCTTCGTGCTGCGCCATCCGCTGCTGCGGCCCGTGCTGGTCACCGCCGTGTTCTTCAATGTGGCCTGGTTCGTGCTGCAGGCCGTGTACGTGGTCTATGCCATCCGCGACCTGGGGCTGGACGCCGCCGGCGTGGGCCTGACGCTGGGCATCTATGGCCTGGGCATGCTGGCCGGCGCGCTGCTGGCGCCGCGCCTGGCGCGCCGGCTGAGCTTCGGCGCGCTGATCGCCGCCGGCCCGCTGTGCGCGCTGCTGGCCAGCGGCCTGATGCTGCTGACCCTGGCGCGCCCCTCGCCCGCGCTGGCGGCGCTCGCCTTCTTCCTGTTCGGCGCCGGTCCCATCCTCTGGACCATCGCCACCACCACGCTGCGCCAGGCGGTCACGCCCAACGCCATGCTGGGCCGCGTATCGGCCGTGATCCTGACCGCCACCTTCGGCGCCCGGCCCGTCGGTGCGCTGATCGGCGCGGCCCTGGCCGAGCAGGTCGACATCGCCGCCTGCCTGTGGGTCTCTGCGCTGGGCTTCGCGCTGCAATTCGCCGTGATCTGCGCCTCGCCGGTGCCCAGGCTGCGCAGCCAGCCCGAAGCCGTGGCCGGCTGATCCGGAGCGCGGGCGCGGGCTGGCCATGCCTAGCCCAGCGGGCCTCGCCGGCGGCGGTTGGCCGGCGGCGCCGGCACTGTTGCGGCCCGGGAAAACGCAAACTGTATCTGCCGCCTGGACGCGCCATGCCATAGACTGGCCCGGTCGATCGTCCATCCCTCCGTCCGCCTCATGCTGAAAATCCTGGGAAAAGCCTCATCCATCAACGTGCGCAAGGTCCTGTGGACCTGCGTCGAACTCGACCTGCCCTTCGAGCGCGAAGACTGGGGTTCGGGTTTCCAGCCCACCAACGCGCCGGCCTTCCTGGCGCTCAACCCGAACGCCATGGTGCCCGTCATCCAGGACGGCGACTTCACGCTGTGGGAATCGAACAGCATCATCCGCTACCTGGCCAACCAGTACGGCGACGGCGCGCTCTACCCGGCCGAGGCGCGCCTGCGCGCCCGGGTGGATCAATGGATGGACTGGCAGGCCACGGACCTGAACCGCTCATGGAGCTACGCCTTCATGGCCCTGGCGCGCCAGTCGCCCGCCCATCAGGATCCCGCCGCGATCCAGGCCTCGCAACAGGCGTGGACGCAGTTCATGGGCATCCTGGAACAGCGCCTGCAAGCCACCGGCGGCCATGTGGCGGGCGCCGGCTACTCGCTGGCGGACATTCCCGTCGGCCTGTCGGTCAACCGGTGGTTCGAAACGCCTTTCGCGAAGCCGGCGCTGCCGGCGGTGGCGGCCTACTACGACCGGCTGGCATTGCGCGAGGGCTACCGGCGGCATGGCCGCAATGGCTTGGCCTAGGACCGGCATGCCCGCCTGGCGGCAACGCGGCCAGCGCTCAGCCGCCCGCCAGCAGCACCAGCGCGTGCAGGCCCACCCCGATCAGCCCGCCCACCAGCGTGCCGTTGAAGCGGATGTACTGCAGATCGCGGCCCACGCTCAGCTCCAGCTCGTCGACCAGATGGCGCTCGTCCCAGTTCTTGACGGTGCGCGCGATATGCCCGGTGACGCCGGCGCGCAGCCTGCCGGTGAGCCGGCGCGCCGCGCCCAGCACGTGGCGGTTCAGCGCCTCGCGCAGCGCCGCATCCTCCGCGAGCCTGCGGCCCATCGCCAACAAGGCGCTTTCCAGATGCGCGGCCAGCGCCGAGTCCGGCGTGGACAGATCGCGCCGCAGCGCCGCGTGGATGTCGTCCCATAGTCCGCGCACGTACTCCTGCACCTTCGGGTGATCGATGGCGCGCTGCTTGAGCGCCTCGGCCTGCGCCGCCAGCGCCGGATCGCTGCGCAGCCGTCCGATATAGTCCTGCAGCCAGCCCTCGTAGTCCTGGCGCACCGGATGATCCGGCTGCGACAGCACTTCGCGCAGCTCCTGCACCAGCGCGCGCGCCAGCCGGTCGGCCAGGTTGTCGGCGATGCCGTCCACCGAGGCGATCACGTCCACGGCCGCGATGATGCGCGGCCATTCCTTGCGCGCGAACTTCACCAGCAGATTCGAGGCGCGCTCGCGCACCTCTTCCGTGCCCAGGTAGCCGCCCAGCCGCTCCAGCGCGGCGTCCAGCAGCTCCTGATGGCGTCCGTCGCGGGTCAGCAGGCTCAGCACCTCGCCGGCCGTGGCGGACGCGTCCCAGCGCCGCAGGTTGGACACCACGAACTCCTGGATCACGCCGCGCACCGCGCGGTCGTCCAGCAGATCCAGCGTCTGCAGCGCCACGCGGCGCGCGCCCTCGCTCAGGACGCGCGCCTGCCGTGGCCGCTCCAGCCAGCGGGCCAAACGCGCGGCCGGATCGAACACGCGCAGTTTTTCCAGCAGCGTGTCCGGGTCCAGGAAATGGTCGCGCACGAACACGGCCAGGTTGTCGCCGATGCGGTCCTTGTTGCTGGGGATGATGGCCGTGTGCGGAATCGGCAGCCCCAGCGGCCGGCGAAACAGCGCCACCACCGCGAACCAGTCCGCCAGCGCGCCCACCGTGGCCGCCTCGCAGAACGCCCGCACCCAGGCCCAGACACCCTGCCCGCCCATCGCGTGGCTGGCCACGAAACCGCCCAACATGGCGGCCAGCAGGAGCAGCGCGGCGATCTTCATGCGCCGCAGCTGCGCGCGCCGCGCGTCCGAGGCCAGGGAGGAATGAGGAACGGCGGGCGTGTCGTGGCGAGGCGTGTCGGTCATGCGGTCATGGCGCTCGAGGGACGAATCAGCTTTGCAGCATACCAAGCGCGCGCCGCCCGCCGGCGGCCCGTCGTTCCCGCCTCGCCTGAGAGCCTTGCGCGCTGGCGCCAGGCCGTGGAAACCCTTGATTGACAAGGCATGACCCGTGACGCCTAATCAATCAATCCAATAAAAAAGACATATGTCCAATATATCGGACATAACAATCGCCAACAACGCTTCCATCTGAAGGGGAATGCCATGACCACTTCCGTACGCGCAGGCCTGCTGTCGCTGGCCGCCGCCGCCCTCCTGTCCGCCGCACCCGCCCAGGCCGGCAAGCTCGAAGACGTGCTGGCCCGCGGCCATCTCGTCCTGGGCACCGGCAGCACCAACGCGCCCTGGCATTTCAAGAGCGCCGACGACAAGCTGCAGGGCTTCGACGTGGACATGGGCCGCATCATCGCCAAGGCGCTGTTCGGCAATCCCGACAAGATCACCTACGTCAACCAATCATCCGACGCCCGCATTCCCAACATCACCACCAACAAGGTCGACATCACCTGCCAGTTCATGACCGTGACGGGCGAACGCGCCCAGCAGGTCGCCTTCACCATCCCCTACTACCGCGAAGGCGTGGGCCTGATGCTCAAGGCCGACGGCAAGTACGCCGACTACGCCGCGCTGAAGGAAGCCGGCTCGTCCGTGACGGTCTCGGTGCTGCAGAACGTCTATGCCGAGCCGATGGTGCGCGCCGCGCTGCCCAAGGCCAATGTCGACCAGTACGAGTCCGTGGACCTGATCTATCAGGCGCTGGCCTCGGGCCGCGCCGACGCGGTGGCCACCGACCAGTCCTCGCTGGCCTGGTACATGACGCAGAATCCCGGCCGCTTCAAGGACGCCGGCTACGGCTGGAACCCGCAGACCTACGCCTGCGCCGTCAAGCGCGGCGATCAGGACTGGCTCAACTTCGTCAACACGGCCCTGCACGAAGCCATGACCGGCGTCGAATTCGACGCCTACGCCAAGTCGTTCAAGACCTGGTTCGGCAAGGACCTGCCGCCGCCGCAGATCGGCTTCCCGGTCGAATACCGCTGATCCTCGCCCGCGGCGGGGCCGTCCCCGCCGCCACCCAGCTTGCGGGAACGACGCATGGACTACACGCTGAATTTCGGCGCCGTCTGGCGCAACTTCGAGTACCTGATGAGCGGCCTGGCGCTGAGCCTGGGCCTGGCCGCGGTTTCCATCCTGATCGGCGCGGCGATCGGCCTGGCCCTGGCCTTCGCGCTGACGTCCAGGCGCCTGGCGCTGTCCGCGCCGGCGCGGCTGTACGTCACGCTGCTGCGCAACCTGCCCATCCTGGTGCTGGTGCTGTTCGCCTATTTCGCGCTGCCCCAGCTGGGGGTCCGGATCGACAAGATCAAGAGCTTCATGCTGGTGCTGTCGCTCTATTCCGGCGCCTACCTGGCCGAGGTGTTCCGCGCCGGGCTGCTGTCGATCCCGCGCGGCCTGACCGAGGCAGGACTGGCGATCGGCCTGACGCCCACGCAGATCCGCGCGACCATCATCGCGCCACTGATGCTGCGCAACGTGCTGCCCTCGCTGTCGTCCACGATCATCTCGCTGTTCAAGGACACCTCGCTGGCGGCCGTCATCGCCGTGCCCGAACTGACCTTCGCCGCGCGCAAGATCAACGTCGAGAGCTTCCGCGTCATCGAGACCTGGATCGTCACGTCCGCGCTCTATGTCGCCTGCTGCTTCCTCATCGCCGCCGCGCTGCGCCTGATCGAGCGCCGCCTGGCGCTGCCCAGGTGAATCCCATGTCGCAGACCTTTCTTGAACAACTGTGGGCCGCCCGCCAGGTCATCCTGAACGGCCTGGCGGTCTCGGTGTCGATCTCGCTGCTGGCCATCGCCGCGGGCTCCGTCCTGGGCGTGCTGGCCGGCCTGGCGCTGACCTATGGCGGCCGGGCCGCGCGCCTGGCGCTGCGGACCTACATCGACATCGTGCGCGGCACGCCGGTGCTGGTCCTGGTGCTGGCCAGCTACTACGTGTCGGCGGCCATCGGCCTGGACCTGGGGCCCTTCGCGGCCGGCGTGCTGGCGCTGGCGGTGTTCTGCTCGTCGCACGTCGGCGAGATCGTGCGCGGCGCGCTGCAGGCCATTCCCCGGGGTCAGACCGAAGCCGCCAAGGCCATCGGCCTGAGCTTCGCCCAGACCTTCTCGTCGGTGCTGTGGCCGCAGGCGCTGCGCCAATGCCTGCCGGCCTGGGTCAACACGGCGGCCGAGATGGTCAAGGCGTCCACCTTGCTGTCCGTCATCGGCGTCGCCGAGCTGCTGCTGCGCACGCAGGAAATCATCTCGCGCAACTTCATGAGCCTCCAGTTCTATTTCCTGGCCGGAGGCCTGTACTTCATCGTGAACTTCGGCATCGAGCGCCTGGGCAAATACGTCGAGCGCAAGACCGCGCTGCCGTCCTGAGGAGATCACCACCATGGCCAACACCATCCTGGACATCGCGGGCCTGCGCAAGGCCTACGGCCAGAACGAAGTGCTCAAGGGCGTGGACTGCGCCGTGCGCGAAGGCGAAGTCATCTCCATCATCGGCTCGTCCGGCTCGGGCAAGACGACCCTGCTCCGATGCATCAACATGCTGGAGGAATTCGAGGGCGGCACCATCCGGCTGGACGGCGAGGAAATCGGCTACCACGTCGAAGGCGGCCAGCGCCGGCGCAAGAGCGAGAAGGACATCGCCCGCCAGCGCGCGCTGACCGGCATGGCCTTCCAGCAGTTCAATCTGTTCCCCCACATGAGCGCGGCCGAGAACGTCATGCTGGGCCTCATCAAGGTCAAGAAGCTGGACAAGGCCCAGGCCCGCGCCATCGCCGGACAATGGCTGGAACGCGTGGGCCTGGCGGCGCGCGCCAACCACTACCCCGGCCAGCTCTCCGGCGGCCAGCAGCAGCGCGTGGCCATCGCCCGCGCCATCGCCATGGCGCCCAGGCTGATGCTGTTCGACGAAGTGACCTCGGCGCTGGACCCCGAACTGGTGGGCGAGGTGCTGCAGGTCATCAAGGCGCTGGCGGCCGACGGCATGACCATGCTGCTGGTCACGCACGAAATGCGCTTCGCCTACGAAGTATCGTCCCGCGTCATCTTCATGAACCAGGGCGTCATCTGCGAAGAAGGCGACCCCAGAGAGATGTTCGCGCGCCCCCGGACCGAGCGGCTGGCGGAGTTCCTCAAGTCGTCGAGCTTCAGCTAGGGTCCGATCGCCTATGATGGCCGTCCGCGACTTGCGGACGGATCCGCCACCGGCGGATCCCACCGGAACGAGGTACTGGAGATGAACATGGCCGACGCCCCCGGCGACACCGTGGCGAAACGCACCCGGGGGCTGGACCGCGCGTTCGAGATCCTGGAATTCCTGCGCGTGCGGCGCCAGCCCCTGCGCCCCAACGAGATCGCCGCGGCCATCGGCGCGCCGCGTTCGTCCGTCTATGAGCTGGTCAACCTGCTGCTCGAGCACGGCATGCTCGAATACCAGGGCGGCGACGGGCGCGTATTCCTGGGCCGCCGCCTGTATTTCCTGGGCACGGCCTACGCCGAACAGTTCGACCTCATGCGCGAATGCGACCGCATGCTGGTCCGGCTGGCCGAGGAAACCCGCGAAACTGCGCAAATGTGCCTGCTCGAAGGCAACAAGTACACGGTCGCCATGATGCGCGAGGGCCTGCGGCCGTTCCGCATCTCGTCCAGCGTGGGCGAGCTGGTTCCCATCCCCTGGACCGCGTCGGGCCGGCTGCTGCTGGGGCACCTGTCGGACCCGCAGATCAGCGCGCTGATCCCGCCTGAGGACTTCGTCATGCCCGATGGCGGCCGGCTCGCGGCCGCCGATTTCATCGCCCAGGTCCGGCGCGCCGCCAGCGATGGCTACTTCGCCTTCAACAGCGTGGTCGAAAACTTCACCCACTGCTTCGCCGCGCCCGTCCGCCAGGCCGACGGCGCCTGCATCGCCACGCTCTGCCTGGTGACGCCGCGCGAGGACGGCCTGAACAACCGCGACGCCTATCTCGACAGCCTGCTGCGGGCCGCCCGCGAGATCTCCGAGAAACTGGGCTTCAATCCCTCGCCGGCGCGCGGCTCGCGCGCCTGAACCTCGGCGGCCACTGGCCGCCGCAATCGCTTCCGCGCCCGCATCGCTCGCCACTCGCCACTCGTCGCGCATGGCGCATTGCTGGCGCGGTGCGGCAGCGCTCGCGGCTGGCACTTTGAAACGATGCAATGCATCGATTGCTCGCGACCCGGGTTTCCCCTTGTAAATGCGGGGCAGTCGCCGGGTACCAGTTTCAAATTCAGATTTGTCTTATGCCGCCATTCCGATGGCCATAGTCTAATTCCGTGGCAGAAAAAGCAATGCGCGCACGCCTCCCTCCGGGAGGTCGTTTATTTTCACGCGCCTGTTTTTCGACCCCATGCATCAACCCTGCTCGTGGCCAGACCCAAGACCAAGATCCGCTGCTCGCCTCCCCGCAGAAACTCAGCAAAGCAATCAGAAATTCCCGAGGACGTTTAATGAGATTCCACCTATCCGGCGCAGCCGCCCTGCTCGCGGCGTTCATCCTGACGGGCTGCAACACCATCAGCCCCGCGCGCGTCTCAGAGGAACCCGAGGCACGCAACCAGGAAGAAAAATGCTATCAAGAGTTTTCCGCGCTGAAGAACCTGGATCCGGCGACCTACGAAAAATACCGTGAGCAGATGAATGCCATCGACGAGAACTTCCGGATCTACAAATCCAACGAAACGCTCATCGACGAAAACGCCTCCGAAATCATGCTGACGGAAGTGAAGAAAATGCTCTCCCTGGTTTGCGTTCGAATCAACAGCGCGGTCTATTCCAATATGAGGACCCGCGCCCAAAGCCTGAACAAGCTATGAGAAAGTACGCCTACGCGACGCTTTGCGGCACGCTGCTGTTCTCCGGCAAGGCGGCGTTTGCCATCGAAACCAGCCTGCTGGACCGGCTGGCCCAGGAGCGCATCATCGGCGACGGACAGGCCCGCCCCCAGGCCTATCCCGTTCCCTCACAGCCCGGCGCGCCGCGCGCAGCCAGCCCGGCCCAGGCGCCCAGCGCCAACGCGGAACTCGTCGGCCAATTGCGACAGGCGAACGAACAGCTCCAGGAACTGGAACAGAAGCTGGCCGCGACGGAACAGGGCAACGCGCTGCTCACCGAGCAGCTGGCGCAGCGGCAGGCCCAAGGGAGCCGCTCGCCGGAATCCAGCGCCCTGGCCGCCGAGCAGGAACAGAATCAGGCCCGCATCCGCGAACTGGGCCAGCGGCTTGAAGACGCGCAAGCGCAAAGAGACGCCCTAGCGGCCGAACTCGCCAGCGCCAGGACGGCAACGGCAGGCAACGCCTCCCAAGACAGCGCGCTCAGCGCCGCCCTGGGCACGGCGCGAACCGAGATCGCCAGCCTGAAACAACAGACGGCGGACCTGCAGGCCGCCAACCAGCAGCTCAGGGATCAGCAACTGAGGGACCAGCAGGCCGCGCAATCCGCGCAACAGGCCAAGGCGGACAAGACAGGCGGCGCCGGGCGCGTCGTCATCAACGACGCGGCGCCCAAGGACGTGCGCGTCAGCTATGCCGTCGGCGCCTGGTACGCGGAAAGCGCGCCGCAGGAAACCCAGAAGTTCGCGTCCATCGGCAAGAAGCTGGACCTGCAGGCGTTCTCGCAGGGCTTCACCGACAAGATCAACAATCGCCTGCAGCTGCCCCAGGCCAAACTCTCGGCCGAACTCGACGGCGCGCAACAGCAGCTGGAAACCGCCATGCTGTCCAAGAATGAAAAAGAGAGCAAGGTCCTGCTGGCGGCGGCCGCGAAGGAAAAAGGCGCGGTCAAGATGCCGGACGGCGTGATCTACAGGATTCTCGACAAAGGCAAGTCGCCGAGCGTGTCGGACAAGAACGAAATCCTGTTCGACATCGAAGAACAGCTCTCCACGGGCGAAGAACTGGTCCGGGAAACTCGCAGCAGCCACGTCAAGGACCTGCCGCCGCTGTTCCAGAGCATCGTCAAGCAGCTGGGGCTTGGCGGCTCGGCGAAGATCCTGACCCCCGTGACGCAGGCCCATGCCGCATCGGGCATCCCGCCGGGCACCGTTTCGATCATCACGATCAAGCTGGCCGGCATCAAGTAGACTCAACAGCCTCCCCGCCCAGTGGCTCGCCACGTGCCCACAGCAGCGGATACCGCCAGTTTGTGGATGACTATCCTGGATGCCCCCACCCCGCCTGGGCTGGGGCGCTTCCGGGGTATCGGAAGCAAGTCGACTGCTGACATAAACTGGCAGTGGCAACTCCTAGCATGAGGGCTCATGCAACCACCACGGAGCCCATCTTGCCCTCTCCCATCCCCGCGCGCCTCAACCTGTTCCTGCTGTACGTGGCCGACCCCCTGGCCAGCGTGGCCTTCTACCAACGCCTGCTCGACCGCGAGCCCCTGGACGCCTTTCCCAGCTATGCCGCCTTCGCGCTGGAAGGCGGTCACACGCTCGGCCTGTGGGCCTCGCACCGCGTCAGCCCGCCGCCGCCCGTCTCCGGCCATCGCAGCGAAGTCGCCTTCACCGTCGCCGATGACGACGCGGTGCGGGGCCTGCACGCGCACTGGCAGACGCTGGGCGTGCCCATCGAGCAACCACCTGTCGCCGAAGTCTTCGGATTGACCTTCGTCGCCCTGGATCCCGACGGTCATCGCATCCGCGTCTGCCCGCGCTGAACGTCGCCGTCTTCACGCCCGTTCAAGACCCGGCGCGACGCCCGCGCGAGCATGGCGGCTTTGCCAGGAACCGCGCCATGCACGACCCGACCGCCGCCGGCGGCCCCATCGAATCGCCCGCCACGTCCGCGCCCGTCCCGCCGGAAAAAGTCGTCATCGTGGTGTCGGCCGGCCTGGCCCTGGGCCAGGCGGCCAACGCCGCCGCCTGCATCGCCGCCGGCCTGGGCGCGGGCCTGCCCGGCTGGGCCGCTCGGCCGCTGCGGGATGTGGACGGACTGCAATCATTCGCTATCTCGCACCTGCCCATCATCATCCTCAGCGCCAATGACGCGCAGATGGCCGCGCTGTGCGACCGCCTGCCCATGGAGCCGCCCGTCGGCGGCGGGCTGGCGCTGTTTCCCGCCTATGCGCAAGGCATCCACGACTGCCACGCCTATTGGGAGCGCCACCGGGAATCCGCGCATCGCCGCCTGCCCATGGTGGGCATCGGACTGGCCGGCGCGCGGCGCTGGATCAATGGACTGACGGGCAGCCTGCCGATGCTGCGGTAGTGTGCTGTCCCGTAGATACGTCCGCATGACGAAATTCATCCATAGACGTCAGGGCTAGGCGCAAACCGCAGTGATAAGCGTAGGTATCACGAGGATTTGCAACGACGCCATGGCGGCTAGGGGTGGATTTCGTGCGGGCGTATCTGCGGGACAGCACACTGGGCCGGCACGATGCCACGCGCCCGCGCCGGGCCGTCAAGAACGTCGAAACGCCCTAGCCCTTCTTCGGCGGCTGGGCTTCCAGGAATTCGGCGCAATCCGGCACGGGCGTGGCGGGCCGATACACCGAACCGTCCTCTTTCCATTTGTAGGTGACGGTGTAGCTGCACTGTTTGTCGGCCTGCGGCTGCGACTGCGCCGCCGTCGGCGCCGGCAGCTTGCTCGAATCCGCATAGCGGCTGGCCCCCGCCGGTGCACGCGTGGCCTGAGTGGTGACCTGCAGGTCCGGATACGACTGCCCGCCCGCCACCGCCTTGAGCACGGCGTCGTAGCGATACTGATCCATGCAATTAGCCTCGCGTCGCTGCTGATCCGATTCGTTGAAGCAGGATCGTATCGACGCCTTGGCGCTAAGGGGCATCACGTGCACCAGGCCCGAGACCTTCTGGTCCAGATCGACCATGAACAGGTACAGGTCCTTGCGCGAGAAACTGCCGCCCGAAAACTGGATTTCCTGCTTGTAGTCCGGCGCGGCGGGGCCGATCACGCCAACCAGGGCGCGCTCCTCGCTCAGGCGTATCAGGTGCGGCCAGACGGTGAAGTTGGAAAAGTTCGGAATATCCGGCAAGTCCCAGATGCGGTAATCGGCGCGCAGGCTACGGCTGGACGCAAAGGGACCGTTGTCCTCGAATCCGCCGTCCAGCTTGATCCCGACGCACCAATCGGCCTGCTCATTGCAGTACAGCTTGTTCTGCGGGTTCAGCTTCAACGCTTCGACATCGGGCTGGGCCGCGGCGGCAAGGGCGGGCAAGGCGGCGCACATCAGCAGCGCAAGGGTCTTCTTCATCGTGGTACCTGGCGGGCGGGAATACGGTGGCGCATTGTGGCGCAGTTTTTCCAGTGG
The DNA here is from genome assembly GCF_002902905.1 of Achromobacter sp. AONIH1. Classification (NCBI taxonomy): domain Bacteria; kingdom Pseudomonadati; phylum Pseudomonadota; class Betaproteobacteria; order Burkholderiales; family Alcaligenaceae; genus Achromobacter; species Achromobacter sp. AONIH1. Next base: position 4,820,271 of record NZ_CP026124.1, read on the forward strand.
GGCGTCACCAATTGTTTAAATGGCAACGAATTCTCGGTTCAGCCCGCAACGCCCAGCAGGCCGGGTTGCCCCTCATGCGCGGCCTGGGCGCGCCGCAGGATGTACTCGATCATCATCGCGATGGCGCGCGGATGGTGGCGGTTAGGCATGTACAGCATATACATGGCGCGACCGAAGATGCTCAGCCGCCAGTCCGGCAGCGCCTGCAGCAGCTCGCCACGCGCCACGTCCTCGTGCACCACGTAGTCGGGCACGATGCCCACGCCCAGACCGGCGCGCATGGCGTCGCGCAGGAAGGCGTAATTGCGCGAGAGCACGGTGGGCTCCAGCACCACATGCTGCCGTGGCTGGCCGCCGTAATAGGCCGACAGCCGCAGCGGCCGGCCGATGACGGCGGCGCTGATGACGGGGCGGCGCGCCAGGTCCTCGGGCATCGCGGGCAGCCCCTTGGCCTCGGCATAGGCGCGCGAGGCGCAGGCCACGTAGCGGACCTGTCCCAGTTCACGCGCCACCAGGTTCTGCGGCGGTTCCGACATGATGCGCACCGCGATGTCGACCTCGTCGCGCAGCAGATCGTCCACGCTGTTCTCGAACAGCACGTCCAGCACGATGTCGGGATAGTCGCGCTTGAACTCCAGCAGCCAGGGCGTCATGACGAACTGGCCGTAGCCGCTGGGCACGCTGAGCCGGACCTTGCCCTGCGGCGTCTTGCCCAGGCTCTGCACCGACTCGCGCGCGGCGACCAGCTCGTCCTGGATGCTGCGGCCGTGCTGGTAGAGCTTCAGCCCGATCTCGGTGGCTTCCACGCGGCGCGTGCTGCGCCGCACCAGCTGCATGCCGACCGACCGCTCCAGCTGGCTCAGGTGGTAGCTGACATTGGCGCGGGTCATCTTGAGCCGGCGCGCGGCCTCGCTCAGATTGCCCGCGTCCAGGATCTCCACCAGCAGGGTCAGGGATTTGGTGTCCATGTCGGCCTATCGTCGTTCGATTGCGTTCCGCTGCATTGTCAAATTTTATTGATCGCTGTGTCAATTATTGATGGCATTGTCAAGACTTCTTTGCTGATTAAGAATTAGGCGCAGGGCCTGGATCGTTTCAAACGGTCCATGAATCCAGCCCTTACGCCGCGCCCCCAGGGGCCTGTCGCCTGCGATGGCGGCCCGGCGATGAAGAAACCGGCCACGGAGATGGCCAAGGAGACGCAAGCCATGACAGCCCAAGCCAGCGCCGGCACGCGCCACGCGGACGGACCCGCCGCCGGGGGTCCCCGATCACCTTCCGTGGACGCCCAGGTCAGCGCCGCGCTGGACGCGGCCCTGCGCGAGGCCGGCCCGGACCCGGTGACGCGCGCCGCCATCGAGCACGCCTTCCATGCCGAGCGGCTGACCTGGCGCATTCCCGAGCTGGAGCAGGCCAGGCCGCGCCGGCTGGAGCGCGTCGGCGTGGTGGGCGGCGGCACCATGGGCGCGGGCATCGCCGTGGCGCTGCTGGACGCGGGGCTGCCGGTGGTGATGGTCGAGCAGGACGAGGCGGCGCTGGCGCGCGGCCGCGCGCGGGTCGATCAGGTCTACGCGCGGCTGGTCGGCAAGGGCCGCATGAGCGAGGAAGAACGCGCGGCCCGCATGGCCCGCTGGCAAGGCGCCATCACGTATGACGCGCTGGACGAGGCCGACCTGATCATCGAGGCCGTGTTCGAGGACATGGACGTCAAGCTGGCGGTGTTCGCCGAGTTGGACCGCGTGGCGCGGCCGGGCGCGGTGCTGGCGACCAATACGTCCTATCTGGACATCAACCGCATCGCGCGCGCCACGCGCGGGCCGGCCGACGTACTGGGCCTGCATTTCTTCTCGCCGGCCAACATCATGAAGCTGCTGGAGGTGGTGGCGGGCCAGTCGACCGCGCCCGACACCGTGGCCACCGGTTTCGAACTGGCGCGGCGACTGGGCAAGACGCCCGTGCGGGCCGGCGTCTGCGACGGCTTCATCGGCAACCGCATCCTGGCCGTGCACCGGCAGGCGGCCGACCTGATGATGCAGGACGGCGCCTCGCCCTACGAGATCGACGCGGCCGTGCGCGCCTTCGGCTATCCCATGGGCCCGTACCAGATGGCCGACCTGGCTGGCGGCGACATCGGCTGGGCCACGCGCAAGCGCCGCGCCGCCACGCGCGACCCGGCGCTGCGCTACGTGCGCATTCCCGACCTGCTTTGCGAGCGCGGCTGGTTCGGCCAGAAGAGCGGACGCGGCTTCTACCTGTACCCGGACGGCGCGCGCCAGGGCGAGCCCGATCCCGAAGTGCTGGCCCTGATCGACGAGGAACGCCGCCGCGCCGGTGGATCGCCCCGGGCATTCTGCCAGGACGAGATCCAGCGTCGCTACCTGGCCGCCATGATCAACGAGGCCGCCAACGTGCTGCGCGAGGGCATCGCGCTGCGCCCCTCGGATATCGACGTGGTGTTCCTGTACGGCTACGGCTTTCCCCGGCTGCGCGGCGGCCCCATGCACTACGCCGACAGCGTGGGCCTGGAGCGCGTGCTGGCCGATGTGCGCGCCTATGCGGCAGAGGATCCGGCGTTCTGGAAGCCCTCGCCGCTGCTGGCCGAGCTGGCGGCATCCGGGCGCGGTTTCGCCAGCCTGAACCGTTGAACGCGGCGCCGCCCGCCCCTTCCCCTTCCTGCGAGTACGCGACATGAGAGAAGCCGTCATCGTCTCCACCGCACGCACGCCCATCACCAAGGCGCAGCGCGGCGAATTCAACCTGATCGCCGGTCCCACCCTGGCGGCGCACGCCGTGCGCGCCGCGGTGGAACGCGCCGGCCTGGACCCGGCCCTGATCGAGGACGCGCTGATCGGCTGCGGCTATCCCGAGGGCGCCACCGGCCGCAACATCGGCCGCCAGGCCGTGATCCGCGCCGGGCTGCCCGAGTCCGTGGGCGGCGCCACCATCAACCGCTACTGCGCCTCGGGCCTGCAGGCCATCGCTTCGGCGGCCGCGCGCATCGTGATGGACGGCGCGCCGGCCATGATCGCCGGCGGCGTCGAATGCGTTTCGCAGATCCGCACCCGCGACGACGGCGTCAGCGGTCTGGATCCGTGGCTGCTGGCGCACAAGCCCGAGCTGTACCTGCCCATGATCGAGACCGCCGACATCGTCGCCGCCCGCTACGGCATCAGCCGCGAGGCGCAGGACCGCTACGCGGCGCAAAGCCAGCAGCGCACCGAGGCGGCCCAGGCCGCCGGCCGCTATCGGGAAGAGATCATTCCGGTCACCACGGTCATGGCCGTGACCGACCGCGCCACCGGAGCCGCCAGCGAGCGCGAAGTCACCGTGGACCGCGACACCTGCAACCGCCCCGGCACGACCTACGAGGCGCTAGCCGCGCTCAAGCCGGTTCGCGGGGACGGCCAGTTCGTCACGGCCGGCAATGCCTCGCAGCTGTCCGACGGCGCGGCCGCCTGCGTGCTGATGGAAGCGGCCGAGGCCCGCCGCGCCGGCATCGCGCCGCTGGGCGTCTTCCGGGGCCTGGCCATCGCCGGCTGCGAGCCCGACGAGATGGGCATCGGCCCCGTCCATGCCGTGCCAAAACTGCTGGCGCGGCATGGCTTGAAGGTGGACGACATCGACCTGTGGGAGCTGAACGAAGCCTTCGCCTCGCAAGTGCTGTACTGCCAGCAGCGCCTGGGCATTCCAATGGAACGACTGAACGTGAACGGCGGCGCCATCGCGCTGGGACATCCCTTCGGCGTCACCGGCGCGCGGCTGGCCGGCCATGTGCTGCTGGAAGGTCGCCGCCGGGGCGCGCGGTACGCGGTGGTCACGATGTGCGTGGGCGGCGGCATGGGCGCCGCCGGATTGTTCGAAATGTAGAGCCCACCCCGAGCGCTACGCGCTCCCCTCAAGGGGCGCCGCTACGGACCGGCAAAGCCGGCTCCGTGCGGCCCCGGTCGAGGGCACCGATTTTCTTGCGACGATATTGGCGCACAGCGCCACGGATGACTGATATGGATCTGGAATTCACTGCCGAAGAAACCGCGTTCCGCGACGAGGTGCGGGCCTTCCTGGCCGCGCAACTGCCGGCCGCGCTGTCCGACAAGGTGTTGCGCGGCAGGCCGCTGACGCGCGAGGACATGGCTGGCTGGCACGCCGTGCTGAACCGGCGCGGCTGGCTGGCCAGCCATTGGCCGGTGGAGTACGGCGGCACCGGCTGGAGCAGCACGCAGAAGTTCATCTTCGATAACGAGTGCGCGCTGGCCGGTGCGCCGCGCATCGTGCCCTTTGGCCTGAGCATGCTGGGACCGGTGCTGATCAAGTACGGCAGCGAGGCACAGAAGCGCCATTGGCTGCCGCGCATCCTGGACGGCACGGACTGGTGGTGCCAGGGCTATTCCGAGCCGGGCGCGGGGTCCGACCTGGCCGCCGTCCAGACCACGGCGGTGCGCGATGGCGACGATTACATCGTCAACGGCCAGAAGACCTGGACCACGCTGGGCCACTACGCCAACATGATCTTCTGCCTGGTGCGCACCTCGCACGAGGGCCGGCGCCAGGAAGGCATCAGCTTCCTGCTGATCGACATGCGCAGCCCGGGCGTGGAAGTACGCCCCATCATCACGCTGGACGGCGAGCACGAGGTCAACGAGGTGTTCTTCTCGAACGTGCGGGTGCCGGCCGCGAACCTGGTGGGCGAGGAAAACCGGGGCTGGACCTGCGCCAAGTACCTGCTGACCTATGAACGCACCAACATCGCCGGCGTCGGGCAGTCGACGGCGGCGCTGGCCCGCTTGAAGGCCGTGGCCGCGCGCCAGCGCCGCAACGGCCGCCCGCTGGCCGACGACCCCGACTTCGCCGCGCGCCTGGCGCGGGTGGAGATCGAACTGGCCAACATGCGCACCACCAACCTGCGCGTGGTGGCCGCCGTCGCGGGCGGCGGCGCGCCGGGCGCGGAAAGCTCGATGCTGAAGATACGCGGCACCCTGATCCGCCAGGAAATCACCGCGCTGAACCGCCGCGCCATGGGTCCTTATGCCCGGGTCGGCGACGGCGGGACGCTGCATGGCGCCGACACGCCCATCGGGCCGGACGGCGCCGACACCGCCTCGGCGCAATACTTCAACAACCGCAAGCTGTCGATCTTCGGCGGCTCCAATGAAATCCAGAAAAACATCATCGCCAAGATGATCCTGGGACTGTGAGGGCCGGCCATGAATTTTGAGCACACCGAAGACCGCCGCATGCTGTCCGACATGCTGCGGCGCTTTGTCGCCGAGCAGTACGACATCGCCACGCGCCACCGCAACGCCGGCGCCGAGCGCGGCCATAGCCCGGAATTCTGGCGCCGCTATGCCGAGCTGGGCGCCATCGGCGCGCTGTTCGCCGAGCGCGACGGCGGCTTGGGCGGCGCCGGTTTCGACATCGCCGTGGTGTTCGAGGCGCTGGGGCGCGGCCTGGTGGTCGAGCCCTTCCTGGACGCGCTCATGGTGGGCAGCGCCATCGCCCAGGCCGGCACGCCGGCGCAGCGCGAATCGCTGGACGGCCTGATCGCCGGCGAGCAGGTCGCGGCGCTGGCCTGCGCCGAGCCGGATGCCGGCTACGAACTGTCGCGCGTCTCGACCCACGCCGAGCGCGACGGCGCGGGCTGGCGGCTGCGCGGGACCAAGGCCGTGGTCAACGCCGGCGGGCACGCCGACCTGTACCTGGTGTCGGCGCGCACGTCCGGCGCCGGAGACGAGGAAGACGGCATCAGCCTGTTCCTGGTCGAGGCCAGCGCGCCGGGCCTGAGCGCCCGTGGCTACGCGCTGGTCGACGGCGGCCGCGCGGCCGAGCTGACGCTGGACCAGGTGCGCGTGCCGCAAGCGGCGCTGCTGGGCCAGGCCGGCGCCGGCCACGCGCTGCTGGAACACGCTACCGGACGCGGCCTGCTGGCGCTGTGCGCCGAGGCCCTGGGCGCGATGGACTGCGCCCGCGACGCCACGCTGGAATATCTGCGCACGCGCCGCCAGTTCGGCGCGCCCATCGGCAGCTTCCAGGCGCTGCAGCACCGCATGGCCGATCTGTTGCTGGAGATCGAGCAGGCGCGTTCGGCGGTGATCAACGCCGCCACCGCGCTCGACCTGCCCGACCGGCTGGCGCGCGAACAGGCGCTGTCGGCGGCCAAGTACACCATCGGCCGGATCGGCACGCTGGTGGCCGAGGAAAGCATCCAGCTGCACGGCGGCATCGGCATGACCTGGGAACTGCCGCTGGCCCACTACGCCAAGCGGCTGGTCATGATCGACCACCAGCTGGGCGACGAGGACCACCATCTGCGGCGCTACATCGCGCTGGGCCGCCAACGCGACCGGAGCGCATCATGACCGCCGGCACCGCCCCGCCCGTCACGCAAACGCAGGAGCCGCCGCTGGCGCCGCCCTTCGCCGCGCCCTTCCCGGTGCGCGGCATCGACGACGTGCGACGGCTGGCGGCCCGGCCCCTGGCCGAGACGCTGACGGTGCAAAGCACCTACGAGATCTTCCGCAACTCGGCCGCCGCCTTTGGCGACCGGACGGCCCTGACCTTCCTGAAGACCGCCGACCCGGACGGCGATACGGTGAGTTGGAGCTATCGCGAACTGCTGGCCGGCATCCACCAGACGGCCAACCTGCTGCACAGCCTGGGGCTGGGCCCGCGCGACGCCGTCGGCATCCTGCTGCCCGGCTGCCTGGAATACCACCTGGCGCTATGGGGCGGCGAGGCGGCCTGCGCGGTGCAGCCGCTGAATCCGCTGCTATCCGAGGACAAGCTGGCGGCGCTGCTGAACGCCACCGGCGCGCGCGCGCTGATCGCCTACGGCGCCGAGGCCGACTGCGAATCCTGGACCAAGGCGCTGCGCCTGCGCGAGCGCGTGCCCAGCCTGCGCAGCCTGCTGCGCGTCGCGCCTATGGACGAGCCCGCGTCGGCGCGGCCGGCGCTGCCGGAAGGCGCGCTGGACTTCAACGCCGCGCGCGCCGCCATGCCGGCCGACCGGCTGGCCAGCGGCCGTCGCATCCAGGGCAGCGACGTGGCCGCCTATTTCCATACGGGCGGCACCACAGGCGCGCCCAAGCTGGCCATCCACACGCACGCCAACCAGGTCTTCACCGCCTGGGCCGCGGTGCAGCTGCAAAACGCCGGCCCCGGCGATGTGGTCATCAACGGCTATCCGCTGTTCCACGTGGCCGGCGCCCTGCCCGCCTCGCTGGCCGCGCTGTCGGCCGGCGTCGCCACCATCATCCCCACGACGCAGCTGCTGCGCAACCGCGAGGTGCTGCGCAATTACTGGCGCCTGGTCGAGCGCCATCGCGCCACCTCGCTGCAGGGCGTGCCGACCATCCTGGCGGCGCTGGCCGAGGTGCCGCTGGACGGCGCGGACATTTCCTCGCTGCGCTACTGCCGCACTGGCGCCGCGCCGCTGCCGGCCGAACTGGCCGCGCGCTTCGAGCGGCAATTCGGCCTGCACGTCAACGAAAGCCTGGGCATGACCGAAATGGCCGGCATCTCGTCCATCAGCCCACCTGGCTCGGCTTTTCCGGTCAACTGCGTGGGCTTTCCGCTGCCCTATGTACAGGTGCGCATCGCCACGCTGGACGCCGCCCCCGGCAGGCCGGCGCGCGACCTGCCGCCCGGCGAGGCCGGCATGGTGCTGTTCAAGGCGCCCAACGTGATCCCCGGCTTCGTCGATCCGGCGGACACCGCACAAGCCTTCACCGAGGATGGCTGGCTCATCAGCGGCGACATCGGCCGGCTGGACGAACAAGGCCGGTTGCATCTGCAAGGCCGGGCCAAGGACCTGATCATCCGGGGCGGCCACAACATCGATCCCAAGACCATCGAGGACGCGCTGGCCTCGCATCCGGCCGTGCGCCTGTGCGCTGCCGTCGGTGCGCCGGACGCCTATGCCGGCGAGCTGCCGGTCGCCTTCGTCACGCTGGCCGAGGAGGCCCGGATCACCGAGGCCGAACTGCTGGCCCATGCCGCCGCCACGGTCGACGAAGGCCCGGCGCGGCCGCGCCGCGTCATCGTGCTGGAACAGATGCCCATGACCAATGTGGGCAAGATCTACAAACCCGACCTGCGCCGCCTGGCCGTCGCCGTATCGGTCCAGGCGCTGGTGGCGCAGTCGCTGCGCGAAAGCGGCCTGCCCGAGGACAGCCCCTGCCTGCGCGTGCTGACCGACGCGCAGCCGCAGGTCGCGGTACAGGCCCTGCCGGACGCGCCCGCGGCCCTGCGGGCACGGCTGCGCGAGACGCTGGCGCGGCTGCCCGTGTCCGTGCCGCTGCTTGAATGAACACGGAAAAAGACGAGCACGCACAGACGCGCAACCCGCCAGGACGCGGCCCCGGGGGCCGCGCCCGCGCATCCCCCAAGGAGACTCCCGCCATGTCCATGCAGCCCCTGCGCCGCGCCCTGCTCGGCGCCGCCCTGTACGCGCTCGCCACCGCCCTGCCGGCCGCCGCGCAAAGCGCCTTTCCCGCCAAGCCGGTCACGCTGATCGTGCCCTTTCCTGCCGGCGGCTCCACCGACCGCCACCTGCGCATCGTGGCGCAGGACGCATCCAAGTACCTGGGCCAGCCCGTCATCGTGGAAAACCGGCCGGGCGCCGGCGGCACGCTGGGGCCGGCCAACATGGCCAAGACCGCCAAGCCGGACGGCTACACCATTTCGCTGTACACCCTGGCCATGCTGCGCATGCCCTACATGCACAAGACCAACTGGGACCCGATCAACGATTTCACCTTCATCATCGGCCTGTCGGGCTATACCTTCGGCTTCACCGTGCGCGCCGATTCTCCGTACAGAACCTTCAACGACTACATCGAGGCCGCGCGCAAGGCCCCCGGCAGCATCGACTACGGCTCGACCGGCGCGGGCTCGTCGCCGCACCTGCTGATGGAGGAAGTGGCGCGCAACGCCGGCGTCCAGCTGAACCACGTGCCGTTCAAGGGCAATGCCGACATGCAGCAGGCGCTGTTGGGCGGACACGTGATGGCGCAAAGCGACGCCTCCGGCTGGGACCAGTTCGTCGACGCCGGCAAGATGCGCCTCCTGGTCACTTTCGGCGAGCAGCGCACCACGCGCTGGCCCGACGTGCCCACGGCCCAGGAGCTGGGCTACAAGGTCGTGTCGACCTCGCCCTACGGCCTTGCCGGCCCCAAGGGCATGGACCCGGCCGTGGTGCGGACCCTGCACGACGCTTTCAAGCGCGCGCTGTACGACCCGGCCAGCCTGGAGGTGATGCAGCAGTTGAACCAGCAGCCCGCCTATCGCGACAGCCAGGACTACCGCGAATGGGCGCGCGCGACCTACGCCAAGGAAAAGGACCTGATCGAGGCGCTGGGCCTGATGGCCAAAGACTGACGCGCCCTCGCCCTGCCCTGATTGGTTCCGGATTCCCGGCTTAAGCAAATGAGAATTCCTTGTTTGTTCGGCCTGTCCGCGCCGTACCACAATGCACGCCTTTTCCGCCGCCGCGCCGCCTGGCGCGGCGCGGCAACCGCAGTGATGGAGCAGCAACGTGGCAGGCATGAAAGGAATCATCCGGGCGGGCATGGCGGCATTGGCCGCCGTCGCCCTGTTGGGCGGCGGCGCGGCGCGCGCCGACAAACCGCTGACGCTGGGCGTGTCGGTGGGCCTGGGCAATGTGGCGATGGAAATCGCGGTGCGCGAGGCGCGGGCCCAGGGGCTGGACGTCAAGCTGGTGGAGTTTTCCGACTACATCAGCCAGAACGAGGGCGTGAACGACGGCTCGCTGGACGCGAACTACTACCAGCACCTGCCCTATCTGGAAAGCATGATCGCCGCCAAGGGCTACAAGCTGGTGCCGGTGGCGCTGGGCTACACGTCGCGGATGGCGATCTATTCCAAGAAGCACCGCGCGCTGGCCGAGCTGCCCGACGGCGCCGCCATCGCCTACCCCAATGATCCGGTCAACACCGGCCACGCCCTGCTGATCCTGCAGGAAGCCGGCCTCATCACGCTCAAGCCGGACGTGGGCACCAAGGCCACGCTGCGCGACGTCACGGCCAATCCGCGCAAGCTGCGCTTTCGCGAGCTGGAAGGCAGCATCGTGGCGCGCGCGCTGGACGACGTGGACGCGGCCGTCATCTATCCGGGCTTCGTCGCGGTGGCCGGCGTCAATCCGGAATCGGCGCTCTACGCCGAGAAGGACAGCTCGCGCTATGCCATCCGCTGGGTCACGCGGCCGGAAAACGCCCAGGACCCGCGCCTGCTGAAGTTCATCGCCATCTATCAGGGCTCGGAGGAAGTGCGCGCCACGCTGCGCCGCCTGTACCACGACCTGATCGCCTTCCCCTGGCTGGAACAGGCGGGCTGAGACATGGGCAAGCAGATCCGGCTCAATGCCTTCGACATGAACACCGTCGGGCACATCGCCCACGGCTACTGGGCGCATCCGCGCGACCAGTCGCGCAACTACCGCGACCTGGACTACTGGGTCGAGCTGGCCGGCATCCTGGAGCGCGGCAAGTTCGACGGCCTGTTCCTGGCCGACACGCTGGGCATGGTGGACGGGCTGGAAAGCGATCCCGGCATCACGCTGCGCGAGGCGGTGCAGGCGCCGATGAACGATCCGCTGCTGCTGGTGTCGGCGATGGCCCACGCCACGCGCCACCTGGGCTTCGGCGTCACCGCCAATCTCAGCCACGCCTATCCTTATGTATTCGCGCGCAGCATGTCCACGCTGGACCACCTGACGCGCGGACGCATCGGCTGGAACATCGTCACCGGCCACCAGGCCAGCGCCGCGCGCGCCCTGGGCCAGGAGCTGGCCGCGCACGACGACCGCTACGCCATCGCCGACGATTTCATGGAAGCCGTCTACAAGCTGTGGGAAGGCAGCTGGGACGACGATGCGGTGCGCGTGGACCGTGAGCGGCGCATCTTCGCCGACCCCGCCGGGATCCGCGTGCAGCGGCACGCCGGGCCGTACTACCGCTATGAGGGCGCGCACCTGTCCGAACCCTCGCCGCAGCGCACGCCGGTGCTGTATCAGGCCGGCGCCTCCAGCCGGGGCCAGCGCTTCGCCGCCGCGCACGCCGAATGCGTGTTCCTGACCGGCGCGCAGCCGGCGGTGCGTGACATCGTCGCCGCGCTGCGCAAACAGGTCCAGGACGCCGGCCGCCGGCGCGAGGACATCCAGGTCTACGCCATGGCCACCGTCATCGTCGGCGAAACCGACGCCCAGGCCTGGGAAAAGCACGCCGAATACGCGCGCTACGCCAATCCCATGGCGGCGCTGGCGCATTACGGCAGCCAGGTCCACATCGATTTCTCGCGCTACGGCCTGGACGAGCCGATCCAGGCACAGGCCACGCAGGGCATCCAGACCCTGCTGGACTCGATCACCACGCGCAGCGCGCAGACCTGGACCGTGCGCAAGCTGCTGGCGCAGATGCAGAACGGCTACCGGCTGCCGCCCATCGTAGGCAGCCCGCAGACCGTGGCCGACGCGCTGGCGGGCTGGATGCGCGAGACCGACATCGACGGCTTCAACCTCACCCGCCTGGTCGCGCATGAAAGCCTGCGCGACTTCGTTGACCTGGTGGTGCCCGAGCTGCAATCGCGCGGCATCTACAAGGAAGACTACGCGCCCGGCACGCTGCGCGAAAAGCTGTTCAGCGCGGGCGCCGCGCGGCTGCCGGCCTCGCATCCGGCCGCCAGCCACCGGCCCGGTCGCGCCGGTTGAAGCCGGGCGCGCCGGTCGCGCGGACGCGGACATGAGAGCCGAAAAACGGAGTTTGATAGACTGGCGGCCCCACGCCCGCACCCGCCGGCCCGCAGGCCGCCGCCCATGACCCAGCACGCCACCCCAGACCCCAGCGCCGACGACATCGCCAAGGATGTCGCGGCCGCCATCGTCGCGCACCGTCTGCCGCCAGGCACCCGCCTGCGCGAGGAGGCGCTGGGCCGGGCCTACCAGGTCAGCCGCACCAAGATCCGCGCCGCGCTGCTGATGCTGTCCAAGGACAAGCTGATCAATATCGTGCCGGACAAGGGCGCCTTCGTCAGCAAGCCCAGCGCCGACGAGGCGCGCGAGGTCTATGCCGTGCGCCGCATCCTGGAAACCGCGCTGGCGCGCGAGTTCACGGCCCGCGCCCGCCCGGCCGACTTCCGCCGCATCGAGGCCCACCTGGCCCGGGAACGCCAGGCGCTGGAGAGTGGCGACGCGCAGGCGCGCAACCGCCTGCTGGGCGACTTCCACCTGCTGCTCGCCGAGATCGTCGGCAACCAGGTGCTCACCGACATGCTGCGCGAGCTGCTGGCGCGCAGCGCCGTCATCACCGCGCTGTACCAGAGCACGCACGACGCCGGCTGTTCCTCGCGCGAGCACCGTGCCTTCATCCAGGCCGCGCGCAAGGGCGACGCCGACGCCGCCAGCGCCCTGATGGACGAACACCTGCGCCATGTGCTGGACGCCCTGGATTTCCAGGCCGGCGCGCAAGGCGACGCCGACCTGGTCACCGCGCTGTTGCGCTGACGCGCCGTCCCCTCGTCCGCTTGATCCAGCGCAAGGCGCGGCGCCGGCAAGCCGATACAGTGTTACATGCAGCCGGCGTCCGCCGGATGCCGCGTCAGGCGCCCCGCGCGGGCGGCCAGCGCCGCGCGCCCGCAACAACCACACGCATGCCGGGAGACGCTTCATGTACAAACACATCCTGATCCCCACCGACGGTTCCGCCCTGTCCAATGAGGCGCTGGTCCGCAGCCTGCAACTGGCCAAGACCTTCGGCGCCGCCGTCACGATCCTGACGGTGGAAGAACCGTTCCATGTGTTCTCGATGGGCTCGGCCCAGCTGGCCGCCAGCCTGAACGACTACCAGGACCAGATCCGCGCCCAGGCCGAACGGCTGCTGAACGATGCCGCCGCCCAGGCGCGCGAGCTGGGCCTGTCCTGCGAGACCTTGCGGGTTTCGCACGAAGACCCGTATCAGGCCATCATCGACGCCGCCGCCAAGCGCGGCTGCGACCTGATCGCCATGGCCTCGCACGGCCGCCGTGGCATGGCCGCCGTGGTACTGGGCAGCCAGACCCAGAAGGTGCTGACGCACTCGACCACGCCGGTGCTGGTGTATCGCAAGCCGTCCTGATGTGCGCGTCGCGCGGCGGCCATGCGCCGTCCGCGTGGCCAGGCGCGCGTCCGGCGTCGGGCGCAGGCTGCCGCTAGCCGCCGGCGCGCAGCAGCTGTTCCATACGCCCCAGGATCCAGCTGGCGGCGGCGCCGGGCTCGGCGCCCTGCAGCCATAGCGCCCGCACCGACAGCGGCGGCAAGGCAAGGCCCGCGCAGGGCACGCTCGCGAGCTGGTCGCGGTAGACCTCGTATTCGGCGATGTTCAGCGGCAGGATGGCCCAGCCCAGGCCATCCACGGCCATGCTCGCGATGCTGTAGGAGCTGTCGGCGCGCCAGACCATCGGGCTCAGCACCCGCTCGTCCACGCCCTCCATCTTCATCACCAGCTGCCGATGCCGGGCCAGGTCGGCGCGCGTGGCTCGCGCCAGGCCGGCCAGCGGATGCGAGCGCGACACGAACACGCCCTGGGCCACGCGGCCCAGATACCGCTCGGCGAAAGCGGGACCCGGATCGCCCCGGTCGAGATGGCAGCCCAGGCTGGCGCGGCCGGCCGCCACGTAGTCGGCGACCTCGGTCGCCGTGCCGTTGAGCTGGGTCAGTTCCAGCGCCGGAAAGCGTTCGGCGATTTCCTTGGCCAGATCGGCCAGCACCAGCGAAGGCAGCGCCTCGTCCAGCGCCACCGACAGGCGCGCCTCCTGGCCCGAGGCGAAGGACAGCGCACGTTGCTGCAAACCATCGGCCTGCCGCAACAGTTCCAGCGCTTCCTGCAGCAGCACTTCGCCGGCCGGCGTCAGCGTGGCATTGCGGCGCGAACGATCGAACAGTTCCACGCCCAGGTCGGCCTCCAGCAGGCCCACCGCCGTGCTGACGGCGGATTGCGCCTTGCCCAGCTGGCGCGCGGCCGCCGAGAACGAACCTTGGGCGGCCGCGGCGGCGAAATGCCTGAGCTGTTCCAACGTCCAGTTCATGATTCGCCCTATCCATCCATTAAGTAGATGGATTCTAACTTTTTTCAATCAAATGGAAGATCGATAATCCGAGCCCGGAACCCGGCCCTCGCGGCCTGCCCGGCGGCGTCCGCCGCTGGCGATCCCAGGTTCCATCAGGTAGATACAAGGAGCAGGACCATGCAGCGCACCCCGACCAACGCCGCCGTGGCCGCACCCGGCCGCTGGCTGGTGCTGGCCATCGTCTCCAGCGCATTGCTGCTGATCGTGATCGACATGACGGTGCTGTACACGGCATTGCCGCGGCTCACTCACGACCTGGGCGTGTCGGCCTCGGCCAAGCTGTGGATCGTCAACATCTATGCCCTGGTCGTGTCCGGCCTGTTGCCGGGCATGGGCACGCTAGGCGACCGGCTCGGCCACAAGCGCCTGTTCATGGCCGGCCTGGCGGTCTTCGGCCTGGCCTCGCTGGCCGCCGCCTACTCGCCCTCCGCCGGCTGGCTGATCGCGGCGCGCACGCTGTTGGCGGTGGGCGCGGCGATGATGATGCCCGCCACGCTGTCCATCCTGCGACTCACCTTCACCGACGAGCGCGAGCGCGCCATCGCCATCGGCGTCTGGGCCTCGGTGGCGTCCGGCGGCGCGGCGTTCGGCCCCGTCCTGGGCGGCGTGCTGCTGGAGCATTTCTGGTGGGGCTCGGTGTTCCTCATCAATCTGCCCATCGTGCTGCTGGCGCTGCCGCTGGCCTGGCGGCTGGTGCCGGCCAGCCGGCCCGACCGCAGCCGGCCCTGGGACCTGGTGGGATCGTTGCAGATCATGGCCGGCCTGATCCTGTGCGCCTATGCGCTCAAGCAGCTGGGCATGGCCTCGCCGTCCTGGCTGCATGCCGGCCTGGCCTGCGCGGCGGGCGTGGCGATGCTGGTGGTGTTCGCGCGGCGCCAGCGCGCGCGGCCCTATCCGTTGATCGACTTCACGCTGTTCCGCAACCCCGTCTTCAGCTCGGCCGTGGCCACGGCGCTGTTCGCCGCCGCCGCGCTGCTGGGCATGGAACTGGTCTTCAGCCAGCGCCTGCAGCTGGTGCAGGGCATGTCGCCGATGCAGGCCGCGCTGTACATCCTGCCGCTGTCGCTGGCCGCCTTCGTGGCCGGCCCGCTGGCCGGCTGGATGCTGCCGCGCGTGGGCAGCCGGCGGATGCTGATTTCGTCGCTGCTGGTCTCGGGCGCCGGCATGGGCGGCTACCTGCTCAGCTACGACGCCGCGCTGATCCCGCAGATAGCCAGCCTGTGCGTGCTCGGCGCCGGCATCGGCGCCGCCATGACCGCCGCGTCCGGCACCATCATGCAGAGCGCGCCCGTGGAGCGCGCCGGCATGGCCGCCTCGGTCGAGGAGGTGTCGTACGAGCTGGGCGGCGCGCTGGGCGTGACGCTGATGGGTTCCATCCTGTCCGGCGTGTACGCGCAGTCGCTGGACGTGCCGGTCGGCGTCGCCGCCTCGCCGGCGCGCGACAGCCTGGACGAAGCGCTGATCGTGGCCGATCAGCTGTCAGCCGAACTGGGAGGCGCCCTGGCGCAGCTGGCGCGCACCGCGTTCGACGCGGGCTATACCGCCGTGCTGGCCAGCTGCACGGCGATGCTGCTGGGCGCGGCGGTCGTCGTGCTGCTGAAAGGCCGCCGCGGCGCGGCCTGACGGCAAGCCGGCCCCGGGGCACGGCCCCGGCTCGTGCCAGTCAAGCCATGCGCCGCGCCCTGCGGCCCCGGCCCAGCGCGACGCCGTCGCGGATATTGGCGCCCATCAACGCCAGGTTCAAGGCGCCCGCCACCAGTTCCAGCGCCTGCGCGCCGTAGAAGATCCCGTCGAAAGCGTCCGCCCGCGCCCGGCCTGCCAGGAAAATGGCGCAAGGCACCAGAACCAGCAGTCCATTGGCGCCGATCAGCGCCATGCGCCGGCGCTTACGCGACAGCAACGGATGCCCGCCCTTGCCGCCCAACGCGTAGCCGCTGGCTCCGGTCAACGCGATCAGCGCAATGAAGGCCGGCAAGACCAACAGGATGGCCTGCTTGACCTGGGCCACTGCCGCATGTGACAGGAACAATTCGGCCACGGCGGTCGCGCTCCAGAAAGCCACGAGCGTCACCGTGGCCGAACAAGCGCAGGCGATATGCAGCCTGCTCAGAATCGCTCTATTCCGCATCGCGCTCTCCTGGCGCCGCCGCGTGCAGCGCCGTCAGCGCCGCCAGCAGTTCACGCGCCGTGGCCAAATCCTCGCGACCAAAGCGCGCGGCCACCTGTTCGGCATGGCCACGCCAGCGCGCATCGATCGACTGGTAGACGCGACGGCCCTCGACCGTCAGCGCATGCAGCGGCGAGCGCTTGTGGCCGGGATTGGCGATCAACTCGATCAGGCCGGCTTCGGCCAGCAGGTTGAGCTGCTTCTGCGCGCCCTGCCGCGTCACCCCCATCCGCTCGGCGATCTGCGGCGCGGACAAGGGCCGCTCGGCCAGGGCGATGGCGCCCAGCATCTGCCAGCGGGCGCTGCTCAGGCCGGCGGACGCGCTGAAATCGTCGCCCCAGTTGATCATCGCGCCATTCAGCCGGAACACCGCCAGGACCAGATCGGTCAGGATATCGGACCTATTCTGCTTCACCAGTATCTCCCATAGAATTGACAACTAGTTTCCAATATTGGAAACTAGTTGTCAATTTTGGGAAATAGGCAGATCGGTGCTGTCCGCGCTAGCCGGCGCCCGCCGCGCCAGCCATCCGCCTGAGCGCGCGCAAATCCAGCATCGCCGGCCCCGGCGCGTCGATATCCACGATGCGCCGGCAGCGGCCGGCGAAGGCGGCGCGGAAATGGTTCTTGGCCTTCACGCACAGCAGGCGGGTGCGCGCCAGGTCGATGCCATGCAGATCGAAAAAGGCCGGGTCGTTGCACGGCGCGACGTGCGTGGTGACGATGAGCTGCGCCGCGCCCACGGCCAGCACCACGGTCGGCCCGCAATGCACGGCCAGCCCCGTTTCCATCGGGCCGCTGTTGACGAAAACGCCGTCGGTGTAGCGCAGCACCCGCGCGCGCAAGGCCACCGGCTCGCCATACAGCGGCGTGCGCCGCCCGCCCAGGCGCAGGTCCAGCATGGCGCCCTCGCCCGCCGCGCGGGCGCATTCGACCACACCGGGATCGGCCAGACTGGCATAGACGCTGGGTTCCTCCAGGCCGGCGGCCAGCAAGGCCGCCAGCAGCGCGGGCGTGTCGCCAATGCCGCCGGACAGCGGGTTGTCCGCTGGGTCAGTCACCGCCACCAAGCCCGGTGTCCGCAGGGCCTGGCGGATGCCGTCGGCCGGCGCGATGAGCTCGGGCTCGAAGTCGGCGAAGCGCGCCTCATAGGCCGCATAGATCTCATCCAGCGCCCGCGCCGCCGCCTCGCCGGTGTCCGCCCAGACCCATACCGACGCGCCGCTGTGCGGTGAATTGGCATAGGGAAAGCCGCCATGCAGCGCGATGTCACGCAGCGGGCCGACCGTGCGGGCGCGCGCCAGCGCCTGCAGATCCGCCATGGGCCCGGCGTCGGTGCGCATGTTGGCGCTTTGCAGCCACGCGCCGCCATTGCGGAACGCGGCGACGGGACGGATCCCACCCTCGGCGATGGCGATCAGCCGCTCCAGGCAGCGCGCGGCCGTCTCGCGCATGTCGATGTGCGGATAGGTCCGGTAGCTGGCGCTGCACGACAGCAGCGGCGGCAAGGCCGGCGGGATATTGGCGTGCAGGTCGAAGCTGGCGCCGATCGGAACGCGCGGATGCTCGGCGCGTATGGCGCGCAGCAAGCTCAATTCCGGACTGTCGTCCGCGTCGGTGATGGAGGCGCCGTGCAGACTCAGGTAGATGGCGTCCCAATGCTGGCCGCGTAAATCGTCCAGCACCTCGTCCACGTATGCCTGGAAAAACGGCTGCGGCACGGGGCCGGCCGGCTGGGCCGAGGCGCAACGCGAAGCGCGGACCTCCCAGTCCGAGCGGCTGTCCTGGAAATCCGCGACAGCCGCCAGCTCGGTGGCCTTGCCGCGCGCGGCGTCCAGGCCCGCCTGGCCGCGCAGCCATTCGCGGCGCTCGAAATCCTCGCGGCCGGCCGGCTGCAGGCAAAAGGCGTTGCCTTCGTACCAGAACCGCGCCACCGCCAGCCGCTTGCGTTGCGTCATGTTCACTCCATCCGGATGTTGGCGCTGGCGATGAGCTGCTTGAACTTGCGCTGCTCGGCCGCGATGAAGGCCGCATAGGCCTGGCTGCCCGCGCCGTCCACGCGCGCCCCCAGCGCCTCGATGCGCTGGCGCAGCGCCGGGCGTTGCAAGGCCTGGCCGATGGCGCCTTCCAATCGCGCGACCTCCTTCGGCGGCAGGGACGCCGGGCCGACGATGCCGAACCAGGATTCGATCTCATAGCCCGGCAGCCGCGAGGCGATGGCCGGCACGTCCGGCAGCGCCGTGGCTGGCGTCGGCGAACTGACGCCCAGCGCCGTCACCTTGCCGGACTGGATATGCGCCAGCGCGGTCGGCAGGTTGTCGAACATCAGGTCGATCTGCCCGCCCAGCAGGTCGTTCATGGCGGGAGCCACGCCCTTGTACGGCACATGGGTCAGGTCGATGCCGGCGGCGGCCTTGAGCAGTTCGCCCGCCAGATGGCTGGTGCGGCCCACGCCCGCGCTGCCGTAGGTGATGCGGCCCGGCTCGGCCCGGGCGCGGTCTATCAGTTCACGCAAGGCGCGGATGCCGCTCTGGGCGCTGGCCATCAGCACGTTGGCCACGAAGGCCACGTTGTTGATCGCGGCGAAATCCTTTTCGGCGTTGTAGCCCGGCTTGGGATAGAGATACTGGTTCACCGCCAGCGGACCGGGCGTGGCCATCATGAGCGTCGCGCCGTCGCCGGCCGCGCGCGCCACTTCGGCGGCGCCGATGTTGCCGCCCGCCCCGCCCTTGTTCTCGACCAGCACGGGCTGGCCCAGGACCGCGCGCAGTTCCTCGGCCAGCAGGCGGGCCAGCACATCGGTCGTGCCGCCCGCCGCGAAGGGAACGACCAGACGGATCGGCGGCCGCTTGGCCGCGTCCTGCGCCCGCGACGCGGCGGGTCCGGCCAGGCCGGCGGCCGCCAGCGCCATGCAAAGACTGAAGCGGCGACGGGAAAGCGACGGCGCGGGCGCCAGGGTGGGAATCTGCTGTCGGGACACGATAAGCCTCGGAACGTGGTGAGGATGCGCCGGCATCAGGCGCGGCCGGCGGCGCGGAATCCGGTCATGTTTTCCTGGCGCCCCGGCGCGGGCCCGGCGACGGGCCGCCGAAATAGGCGCTGGACGCGTCCAGCCGCCGCTCGAAGGCGTCGATGCGCTGTTGCGCGGCCTCGCCGCCGGCGGCGGCCAGCTTGGCCAGCAGCCGCTCGACCAGCGCCAGCGATCCCACCATCGAATGGAAATAGGACGGCGTGCCGGCATCGAACAGCAGCGCCTGCGTGGCGTGGGCCTGGATCGGCGCCAGCGGGCTGTCGGTCAGCGCCAGCACCGGCACGCCGGCCTGGCGGCAATCCCGCGCCGCTTCCAGCGTCTGGCGTCCGTAGGGATTCTGGGTGACGCAGACCAGCAGGTCCTCCGGCCCGGCGGCGTCGAGCTGGTCGGGATAGGTGCCGCCCAGTCCATGCACCAGCACGCCATTGCCGGCGATCATGCTGTACGCGTAGGCGAAGTGATAGCTGATGGCGAAGCAGGACCGCGTGCCCAGGAAATAGAGGCGCCGCGCCGCGCGCATGCGCTGCACGGCCCGCGCAATGTCCTTGGGCGCATTGGCCACCGTGGGCGAGCGCGCATTGTCCAGGTGCGTGCGCAGCAGCGCGTCATCGAACTGGCTGGCGGCTTCGCCTTGCAGGCGGCGCACGCGTTCCTTGTAGGCCGGCGCGCCATGGCCCAGCGCGTCCTGGAACACCTGCCGGAACGGACCGTAGCCTTCATAGCCCAGCGCCTGCGCCAGGCGCGCCATGCTGTTGGGCGACACGCCCGCCTGCGCGGCCTGCTGGCGCATCGACAGCAGGCCCGCGTCGCGCGGGTTGCGCGCCACCCAGGCGGCGGCGCGCTGCAACTCGGCGCCCAGCGCGGGGACGTGGGCCTCGATCAAGGCCATCAGTTCCTGGATCTGCATCCTTGCTTCTACACATTTGTACCTTAACGGTACAAATGTACCAGCGTGCGCGGCCTAGCGGCGCTGGGGAAAACGCCTAGGGCGCGGCGCGCGCCCCCGCGCGCCGCGCCCTCGCCCGCCGCCTCAGGCCAGGCTGCGGAACGCCTGGTCCATGTCGGCGATCAGGTCTTCCTCATGCTCCAGGCCGATGGAGACGCGGATCAGCCCTTCGGACACGCCGGCGGCGTCGCGCTCGGCCGCCGGCACGCCCGAGTGCGTCGTCGAGGCCGGATGGCAGACCAGCGATTCGGTGCCGCCCAGGCTCACCGCCGACTTGAACAGGCGCAGCGCGTTGATGAAGCGGAAGGCCTTGGCGCGGCCGCCGTCCAGCACGAAGGCGAAGGTCGAGCCCGCGCCGCTGCACTGGCGCCTGTACACGTCCTGGTAGGCGGCGTCGGCGATCAGTTCCGGGTGGTAGATGCGGACCGGCTCGTGCGGATTGCCGGCCAGCCACTGCGCCACCTTGCCGGCGGTGCGCGCGGCCTGTTTCATGCGCAGCACCACCGTTTCCATCGAGCGCGTGATCATCCAGCAGGAATGCGGATCCAGCTGCGAGCCGAACGCGCTGCGGATCGCGCGCACCTTCTTGATCAGCTCCTTGCCGCCGGTGACGCCGCCGGCCACCAGGTCGCTGTGGCCGCCGACGTACTTGGTCAGCGAATACACGCACAGGTCCACGCCGTGCTCGGCGGGCTTCTGGAAGATGGGACCGAGCAGCGTGTTGTCGCACACCGAGATCGGGCGATAACCGTGGCGCGATTCGAAGGCGTCCAGCTCGGCCTTCATGGCGGCGAAGTCGACCAGCGAATTGGTGGGATTGGCCGGCGTCTCGACGAAGAACAGCTTCACCGGCCCCTTGGCCGCGGCCGCTTCCAGCGCCTCGCGCATGCTGGCCGCCGACAGGCAGTCGCGCACCGGATGCGAGGCGATGCCCCACTCGGGGAAGATCTTGGAAATCAGCGTCTCGGTGCCGCCATACAGCGGCACCGACTGCACCATCTGGTCGCCGGGCCGCAGGAAGGCCAGGAACACGGCGCTGATCGCCGACATGCCGCTGGAGGTCACGGCGGCCGCCTCGGAGCCGTCCAGCAGCGACAGGCGGTCCTCGACGATTTCCAGGTTGGGATGGTTGAAGCGGCTGTACACCAGGCCGGCCGACTCGCCTTGCGGCAGGGGCTTGCGGCCCGACACCAGATCAAAGAACTCGGCGCCGTCCTCGGCCGAGCGGAACGCGAAGGTGGACGTCAGGAACACCGGCGGCTTGACCGCGCCTTCGGACAGGAAGGGGTCGAAACCGTAGGACATCATCTGCGTCTCCGCGTGCAGGGGACGGCCGAAGATGTCTTTCTTGTGGTAGTTCGAATAGCTCATGCTGTGCCTCAGTATCGGATGGGACCGGCCTGCCGGGCGGGCGCGTATTGCTCGGAAAACGATAGCGCCGGCGGGCTCGGGGTGCACGGAAGTATGGGCGCGCGTGCCCGCAATATTCTTTCCATTTGAATTGCCATGAATGGATAATGAGAAAGACTCTTTCCTTTACGGCGATTTCAATGAAAGACACTGCCTTGTTACATCAACTTGACGCGATCGATTGGAAAATCATGAAAATCCTTCAAGAAGATGGGCGCCTGTCCAACGCCGAACTGGCCGAGCGCGTGTCGCTGTCGGCTTCGCCCTGCTGGAAGCGGCTAAAGCGCCTGGAGTCGTCCGGCGTGATCCGCGGCTACCAGGCCGTGCTGGACCGACGCGCGCTGGGCATGGGCGTGGTGGCCTTCGTCAGCATCTCGCTGGAAAACCACACCGAGAAAACCTGCCAGGCCTTCGAGGCCAGCGTCCTCGCCATGCCCGAGGTCATGGCCTGCCACAACACCACGGGCCAGCATGACTACCTGCTGCACATCATGGCGCGCGACTTCGACGCCTATTCAGAATTCGTGCGCAACCGGCTGCGCACGCTGCCAGGCGTGAAGGAACTGCTGAGCACGCTGTCCATGCACGAGGTCAAGTCCTCGACCCGGCTGCATCTCTGAGGGGCAATGTCATCTGGATGTAGCCAGCGCCGCCTAGAGTGTCGGTTCCGATTGAATCCCAAAGAGGACTCCTTTCATGAAATCGACTCTCCGCATCGCGGCGGCTGGCGCCTGCCTGTCCGCTCTGGCGCTCGCCGCCACGCCCGTCCGGGCAGCCTCCCCCACCGTCACCCTGTACGGCCTGATCGACACCGGCCTGCAATACGTCAGCAACGGCCCGGGCGGCCACAGCAAGACGGGCATCAGCACGGGCAACCTGAGCGGTTCGCGCTGGGGCCTGCGCGGCTCCGAGGACCTGGGCGGCGGCCTGTCCGCCATCTTCACGCTGGAAAACGGCTTCGACTCCAGCAACGGCCAGACCATGCAGGGCGACCGCCTGTTCGGTCGCCAGGCCTATGTGGGCCTGTCCAGCAAGGACTGGGGCCGCTTCACGCTGGGCCGCCACAACACGCTGATGATCGAATGGATGAGCAAGTACAACCCATTCGACAACGCCAACTTCTCGATCAAGCGCCCCGACCCCGCCTTTTCCGACCGCAGCGACAACACCGCGATGTACGTGGGCAAGTTCGGCCCGGTCTCGGTGGGCGCGTACTACAGCTTCGGCTGGAACAACGACCAGTCCTTCAGCGACCGCAGCCTGGGCCGCATGGTCGGCGGCGGCCTGCGCTACAAATCGGGCGGCCTGGACGCCGGGCTGCTGTACCACGGCAAGAACGCCGACAAGCCCAAGACCGGCGCCGACAGCGGCAACCGCGAAGACCGCGTGATCGCCGCGCTGTCCTATGACTTCGACGGCCTGCAGCTCTACGCCGGCTATCGCTGGCTCGAACAGAAGCTGGCGCGGCGCGACTACAAGAACAACATGACCTGGCTGGGCGCGACCTACCTGCCGCGCCAGGATACTCGCCTGTCGTTCGCCGCCTATCACCTGGATGACGCGGCCTGCGACGACATGAACAACGCCGTCTGCCCGGCCGCGCAGGCGGCCGGCTCCGGCCAGAAGTCCACCATGTTCGTGCTGGGCAGCGAGCATGACCTGTCCAAGCGCACCACGCTGTACGCGGTGGCCGCCTACGTGATCAACGACGACAAGGCCGCCCTCAGCCTGCTGGGCGGCAAATACGGCGCCAACGTCGAACCGGGCAAGAACCAGTTCGGCCTGAACCTCGGCCTGCGGCACCGGTTTTGAACGCGCCCGCCCCTGCATCGGGCGGCGCGGCCATCGCCGTGCGCGGCCTGCGCCACGCCTATAACGGCCACACCGTGCTCGACGGCGTGGACCTGGACGTGCCGGCCGGCACGGTGCTGGCCCTGCTGGGCCCGTCGGGCTGCGGCAAGAGCACGCTGCTCAAGGCCCTGGCCGGGCTGCTGCGCCCGCAGTCCGGCAGCATCCGCATCGGCGGCCAGACCGCGTTCGACGGCCGCCGCCACGATCCACCCGAAGCGCGCGGCCTGGGCATGGTGTTCCAGGACTACGCACTATGGCCGCACATGAGCGTGGCGCAGAACGTCGGCTTTCCGCTGGAAATGCGCGGCGTGCCACGGCGCGAGCGGCCCGGGCGGGTGGCCGAGGCGCTGGCGCTGGTCGGGCTGGAAGCGCTGGCCGGGCGCCGCCCGTCCGAGCTGTCCGGCGGCCAGCAACAGCGCGTCGCGCTGGCCCGCGCCATCGTCGCCCGCCCGCGCCTGCTGCTGTTCGATGAGCCGCTGTCCAACCTGGACCGCGACCTGCGCGAGACGCTCTGCGCCGAGATCGGCGCGCTGCTGCGCCGCCTGGGCGCCACCGCCGTCTATGTGACCCACGACCACCAGGAAGCCCATGCGCTGGCGCACGTGATCGCGTGCATGCAGCACGGCCAAATAGTGCCCACCCCCGAAGCGCTGCGCGCTTCCCCCTCCAGGGGGCGCCACTGCGGACCGGCGGAGCCGGATCCGCGTGGCCCCGCAGCGTAGCGCCCGTTGCAAGCGCTGCCAATCGCGCCCCACTACTACGGACGATTAGAATGAATCTCTTGAATTCCCCCAAACTTCTCGCATCGCTCTTCATGACCTTCACGCTCGGATTGGCCGCAGGACCGGCCAAGGCGCTCACCGTATACACCGCCGGCCCCGGCGGCCTGATCAAGCAGCTGGCCGCCGGCTTCCAGGAAAAGACCGGCATCAAGGTCGACGTGTTCCAGGCCACCACCGGCAAGGTCATGGCGCGACTCGAAGCCGAGGCCGCCAACCCGCGCGCCGACGTGCTGATCTCGGCCTCGTGGGACACCGCACAGGACCTGGACCAGCGCGGCTGGCTGCTGCCCTACGAAAGCCCCAACGCGACCCAGGTGCCGGCGCGCTTCAAGGCGCCGTCCTATGTCGCCCAGGGCATCTCGGCGCTGGGCATTGTCTGGAACACCAAGAGCGGCACGCCCGAGCCGCGCGACTGGGCCGACCTGACCGGCCCCGGCTTCAAGCAGGCGGTGACCATGCCCGACCCGGCGCTGTCCGGCGCCTCGCTGGACCTGCTGCTGGGCCTGCAGAACGCCCAGGGCGAGGCGGCGTGGAAGCTGTTCGAGACGCTGCGCGACAACGGCATGACCATTTCCGGCCCTAATGCGCAGGCGCTGACGCCGGTGCTGCAGGGCGCCAAGGCCGCCGTGTTCGGCGCGGTGGACTATGTGTCCTACGCCAGCGTCGAAAAGGGCGAGTCGGTAAAGGTGATCTTCCCGGCCGGCGGCACCGCCATCGCGCCGCGCCCCATGATGATCCTCAAGACCGCGCGCCAGCCCGACGAGGCGCGCAAGTTCGTCGACTACGTCTTGTCCGAGGAAGGCCAGCGCGCCGTGGCGGACGCCTGGCTGATGCCGGCGCGCCAGGACGTGGCGGCCAAGCGCCCGCTGTTCAAGGACCTGGCGCTGCTGCCCGAGGCCCAGGGCGCGTCCAGCGCGTCGCGCGCCGAGGTCCTCGCGCGCTTCGCCCGCACCTTTAGCCAATAGGGATTGCCCCCCCGAAGCGCTCCGCGCTTCCCCCAAGGGCGCGGCTGCGGCCCGGCAAAGCCGGCTCCGCGCCGCCCCGCTTGAGGGGGCATCGTCGGATGTCGTAATTCTGTACTCCCTTGCATGCTATGCGGGTGGGGTACCCGTGCAATAACAACCGAGCAATCATGAAGAGCGTATTCATCCTGGCGGCCGCCACCGTGGCCGCCCTGGGCGTGCTCGTCGCGCTGCCCGTGGCCTTCGTGGTCCTGCAGGCCGTGTTTCCGCGACTGGCCGAAGGCTCGCTGGGCGATCCCTTCGGCGCGTGGGGCGCGGTGCTGTCGCAGCCCGGCACGCTGGCGCTGGTCGGCGGCACGCTCAAGCTGGGCCTGTCCGTGGCGGCGGTCAGCGCCGCCATCGGCATCCCGCTGGGCGCGCTGCGCGGCCTGTTCCGCCTGCCGCTGGCGCGGCTGTGGGACCTGCTGTTCCTCATCCCCTTCCTGCTGCCGCCGTATATCGCGGCGCTGTCCTGGACCATGGCGCTGCAACCGCGCGGTTTCCTGCAACAGCTGGCAGGCTGGCACATGGGTCCGCTGCTCTTCTCGCCCGCCGGCGTGGCGCTGGTGATGGGGCTGGCGATCTTTCCCGTGGTGTACTTCGCCGTGTCGCGCAGCATGGCGGCCTCGGGCTCCCGGCTGGCCGAGGCGGCGCGCGTGTTTGGCGCGGGGCCGTGGCGCGCCTTCTTCCGCGTCACGCTGCCGCTGTCGCTGCCGGCCATCGGCGCCAGCGTGCTGCTGGCCTTCACGCTGGCCATCGAGGAATACGGCGTGCCGGCGGCGCTGGGCGCGCAGTCCGGCGTCAGCGTGCTGACCACCGCCATCGAGCGCCGTCTGGCCGACTGGCCCATCGACCTGCCCGGCGCGGCGCTGCTGTCGCTGGTGCTGGTGGCCTTGGCGCTGACCGCTTTCGCGGTGCAGCGCGCGCTGCTTGCCGGGCGCGGTTTCGAGACTACCACCGGCAAGCCGGCGCCGCTGGCGCAGGCCGAGCTGGGCCCCTGGCGCCTGCCCGCGCTGCTGCTGTTCGCGCTGGTCGCGCTGGCGGCGGTGGCCGCGCCGCTGGCGTCCATGCTGGCGGCGGCGCTGACGCGCAACCTGTCCGGCGGACTGTCGCTCGCCAACCTGACGCTGGCCAATTTCGGCGCGCTGTTCCAGGCTCGCGGCGAGGCCTGGGACGCGCTGTCCACCAGCCTGTCGCTGGCGGCAGGCGCCGCGCTGCTGGCCGGCGCGGTCGGCCTGCTGGCGGCCTGGTGCGTGGCCGGCCGCCACGTGCCCGGCGCCCCCGCCATTGACGGACTGGCGCTGCTGCCGGCGGCGCTGCCCGGCGTGGTGGTGGGAGTGGGCCTGATCCTGGCCTGGAACCAGCCCTTCTGGCCGGCCACGCCCTACGGCACCTGGGGCATCCTGCTGCTGTCCTATACCTGCCTGCTGCTGCCCTATCCCGTGCGCTACGTCGGCGCGGCGCTGGCGCAGATCGGCCCCAACCTGGAAGCGGCGGCGCGCGTGCACGGCGCCAGCGCCGCGCGCGCCTTGCGGCGCATCGTGCTGCCGCTGGTGCTGCCGGCGCTGGCGGCGTCCATGCTGATGGTGTTCGCGGTGGCCTCGCGCGAGCTGGTCACGTCGCTGCTGCTGGCGCCGGCCGGCGTGCAGACGGTGTCGATCCATGTGTGGCGCCAGTTCGAACAGGGTTCGGTGGGCGAAGGCATGGCCATGGCGACGGTGGCCGTGGCGGCCAGCCTGACGCTGATGCTGGGCGCCAGCGC
The DNA here is from genome assembly GCF_002902905.1 of Achromobacter sp. AONIH1. Classification (NCBI taxonomy): domain Bacteria; kingdom Pseudomonadati; phylum Pseudomonadota; class Betaproteobacteria; order Burkholderiales; family Alcaligenaceae; genus Achromobacter; species Achromobacter sp. AONIH1. The sequence continues at coordinate 4,847,333 of NZ_CP026124.1, forward strand.
CATCAGGCGGCGCGGCGAGGATTAGGCTGCGCGCGCCGCCGACCCATGCCTGGAGACCGGCTACAGCGCGCCCTGCACCACGCGGTTGCGGCCCTGGCGCTTGGCCTGGTAGAGGCCGCGGTCGGCCACCTGGATCAGGTCGGTGCAAGGCTGGTCTTCGCAGGGCAGCGCGGTGGCCGTGCCCACGCTGATCGTGAGCCAGGGGCCGCCGCCCGAGTCCTTCTGCGGGATCTGCATGGCTTCCACCGCGCGGCGCAGCTTCTCGGCCACCAGCCGCGCGCTGCCGGCCGGCGTGCCGGGCAGCACCAGGGCGAATTCCTCGCCGCCGAAGCGCGCCGCCAGGTCGGTCGAGCGGTCGCAGCTGGCGAAGATGGTGTTGGCCACGCGCTTGAGCGCTTCGTCGCCGGCGATGTGGCCATAGGTGTCGTTGTAGGACTTGAAGTGGTCCACGTCGATCATCAACATGCTGATCTCGCGGCCGTCGCGACGCGCGCGCTGCCATTCGGCGTTCAGGTATTCGTCGAAATAGCGGCGGTTGCCCAGCCCGGTCAGGCCGTCGGAATTGGTCAGGCGGCGCAGTTCCATATTGCTTTCCAGCAGCTGCTGCTGGCTCTGGCGCAGCGCCTGGTAGGCCTCGTCGCGCTGCACCAGCGCCAGGTAGGAGCGCGAGTGGTAGCGGATGCGCGCCACCAGCTCGATGGAATCGGGCAGCTTGACCAGGTAGTCATTGGCGCCGGAGGAGAAGGCCGCGCTCTTGATGGCCGGATCTTCCTTGGTGGAAAGCACGATGATGGGAATGTCGCGCGTCACAGGATGGTTGCGATATTCCTTGACCAGGCTCAGCCCGTCCACGCCCGGCAGCACCAGATCCTGCAGGATCACCGTGGGCCGGGTCTGGATGGCCACGGTCAGCGCCTTGTAGGGGTCCGAGCAATAGTGGAAGTCGATGTTGCCTTCCGTGGACAAGGCCCGCCTGATGGCTTCGGCGACCATGACCTGGTCGTCCACCAGCAGGACCATGGCGGCATGCGAATTCAGGTCGGCCGTGATCGGGCTGTCTATGGGAGGGTGCATGGTGCTTTCCTTGAATTACGTACTTTGTCTGGCTTGCATGCCGCTCAGGCAAAAGCCTTGATCAGGCGCGGCGCGATTTGGTCCAACGGCCGGATCTCCACGGCGGCCTGCATGGCCGCGGCCGCCTTCGGCATGCCATAGACGGCGCTGGTGGCCTGGTCCTGGGCGATGGTCAGGCAGCCGCGCTCGCGCAACGCCTTCAGCCCCCGGGCCCCGTCCTGCCCCATGCCCGTCAACAACACCCCCACCGCCATACCGCGCCAGTGCTCCGCCACGCTATGGAAAAATACATCAATGGAGGGCCGGTACAAGCTTTCCTTGGGCTTCTCGGTGTAACGCAGGGTACCATCGGCCAGCATATGCAGATGGTCGTCGGTGCCGGCCAGCAACACCTGTCCGGCGGCCGGTTTTTCGCCCTCGCGCACCAGCCTGACGGGCAGCGGCACCTGATCGTTGAGCCAATCCGCCATGCCGGCGGCAAACGAGGCATCCACATGCTGGACCAGCACGATGCCTGCCGGAAAATCCAACGGAATATCGCGTAACAACTGTGCCAGGGTGGCGGGCCCACCCGCCGAAGCGCCGATCACCAGCAGGCGCCGGGAATCCGGCTGTTCGCTGGGCCGGGCCACCGGCGTCAGCGTCGGCCGGCTGCCGTAGCGGCCGATCAGCCAGCCGATATTGCGGATCTTGCGCAGCAGCGGCGCCGCCGCGCCGCGCAGGTCGGCGCTGCCGACCACCGGCGTGTCGGCCGCGTCCAGCGCGCCGTAGCCCATGGCGTCGAACACCCGCGCCGTGTGGCGCGCCACGTCGACCGTGACCACCACGATGGCGCAGGGCGTCTCGGCCATGATGCGGCGGGTGGCCTCGACGCCATCCATGACCGGCATGATCAGGTCCATCAGCACGACGTCGGGACGGTCGCGGGCGCATTGCTCGACGGCTTCCTGGCCGTTGGACGCCACCCATGCCACTTCCAGGCCAGGCTCCAGCGCGATCGCCCGGCGCAGGGTTTCGACCGCGATCTGCAAATCGTTGACGATCCCGATTCTCACGTCTGCGCCCTTCCGATGAGGTCCTCGACGGCATCCAGCAGCGCGTCGTCGTGGAAACTGCCCTTGGCCAGGTAATAATCCGCGCCCGCGTCCAGCCCCCGCCTGCGATCCTCTTCGCGGTCCTTGTAGGACACTACCATTACCGGCAGGCTTTGCAAACGCGGGTCAGCCTTGATACGGGAAACCAGTTCGATACCGTCCATGCGCGGCATGTCCACGTCCGTGACCACCAGGTCGAAGGCATCGGAGCGCAGCATGTTCCAGCCATCCATGCCGTCCACCGCCACCGCCACCTCATAGCCCCGGTTGACCAGCAGCTTGCGCTCCAGCTCGCGCACGGTCAGCGAATCGTCGACCACCAGCACGCGCTTGCGCTTGCGCGCCTGGGCCACCTGGCCGCCGCCGTCCACCCGGGTCAGCCGGCCGCCCTCGATGAGCTTCTGCACCGACAGCAGCATGTCCTCGACATCCAGGATCAAGAGCGGCCGGCCGTCGTCCATCAGCGCCCCGGCCATCACATCCTGCACCTTGCCCAGGCGCGGATCCAGCGGCTGCACGACCACGGTGCGCTCGCCCACGTAGCTGTCCACGGCGATGCCGTACAGCCGTTCGTGGTCGCCCACCAGCACCACGCAGACCGATTCGGCGGCCGGCGCGGGCTCGCCAGAGCGCAATATCTGGCGCGCCGAAACCAGCCCGACCTGCCGGTCCATGAAGCGGAAATGCTGGTGCCCCTCGAGCTGCTCGATATCGGCCGCCGACACCTGCAGCGCGTGGCTGACGTAAGCCAGCGGGAACGCGTAGATCTCGTTCTGCACCTCGACCAGCAGGCTGCGCACGACCGACAGCGACAGCGGCATCTCCAGCACGAAACGCGTGCCCTGCCCGGTGTGTTGGAGCACCCGAACCGCGCCACGCAGCTGCCGCACCATGTTCTGGACTACGTCCAGCCCCACGCCGCGTCCGGAAATCTCGGTGACTTCGCCGCGCGTGCTGAAGCCGGACAGGAACAGGAACTCCAGCAGTTCGGCCTCGCTCAGGCGCGCGGCCGTCTCGGCGTTGGTCAGCTTGCGCTGCACCACCTCGACCCGCAGCCGGTCCAGCGAGATGCCGCCGCCGTCATCCGACAGTTCGATCAGCAGCATGCCGGCGGCATGCCGCGCCGACAGGCGGATCAGGCCTTCCGGCGGCTTGCCGGCCTCGATGCGGTCCATCGGCATCTCGATGCCATGGTCCACCGCATTGCGCAGCAGGTGCATCAACGGCGCGTCCAGCTTGTCCAGGATGTCGCGGTCGACCTGGGTGGATTCGCCCTCGACCTCCAGTCGCACCTGCTTGCCCAGCGAGCGTCCCAGGTCGCGCACCATGCGCGCCATGCCGCCCAGGCCATCGCCGAAGGGCCGCATGCGGCAGGCCAGCGCCGTGTCGTACAAGCGCTGCGCCAGATGCCCCATGCGCCAGCCGAACTCGTCGACCTCGGCCGTGCGTTCGGCCAGCTCGCGCTCGGACTGCTCGACGATGCGCTGGGCGTCGTCCAGCGCCGCCTGCACCCGCGCGTCGACCGTCTGGCCGGCCAGCGCCGCGCGCACGCCGTCCAGCGCCTGCCCGGCGCCCGCCTGCATGCGCCGCAGCCGCAGCATGGACGCGCTGAACGGCGCGATCCAGTGCGATTCGACCAGCGTCTCGCTGGACAGTCCCAGCAGCTTGTTCAAGGTATCGGCCGTGACGCGCAGCACGCGCTCGCCTTCGGCCAGCGCCTGGTCGCTCGACCGCCGCAGCGGCGCCGGCTCGGGCGGCGCTGGCGGTGGATCGCCCGGCCGCTGCAGCGGCGGCAGGAAGTCTGACGGCCGGGGCTCGCGCGGCGGCGCAGGCGATGCATCGGGCGGCAGGTTGGGCGCGTTGCTCAGGCGCTCGACCAGCTGGTCGATCTCCGCGCCCAGCTCGACGCCGGGCGTGGCCACGCGCTGCAGCAGATCCGTGCCCAGCAGCAGCGCGTCGATATCGCTGGCCTGCAGGCGCAGCCGGCCTTCCTGCGCCGCCACCAGGCAGTCTTCCATCGCGTGCGCGATGCGCACCGCCGGATGCAGGTCGACGATGCGCGCCGCCCCCTTGAGCGAATGCGCCGCGCGCATGCAGGCTTCCAGCTGCGCGGCCGAGGTCGGGTCGTGCTCCAGCGCCAGCAGGCCGTTGTTCAGCACCTGCACCTGGGTGCGGGTTTCCAGCTGGAACAGTTCCAGCAGGGACGCGTCTCGCATCTGGTCCGGGTTCACGCCAGACTCCGTTCCAAAGCCTGCATCAGCAGGGTTTCATCCAGGACGCCCACGCTGTGGCCGCCGCAGCGCGCCACCCCGCGCGAGTATTTCAGGCTGGCGCCCGCCACCGTGGCTGGCAAGGGTTCCAGCCGCTCCAGATCGACGGAATGAATGCCCTCGACCTCGTCCACCGGCAGCACCACGGCGCGGCCCGCGCCGCCGAAGATCAGCATGCGCGCGGCGCCGGCGCGCTCGCGCGGTTCGGGACCCGCCGCCTCCAACCCGAGCAGCCGCGCCAGCGACAGGCAGACTGTCAGCGTGCCGCGCACATTGGTCACGCCCAGCACCGCCGGGTCGCGCCGGTGCGGCAGCGGCAGGACGGGACGCGCGGCGGCCACCTCGTCCAGCGCCCGGGTCGGCAAGCCCAGCCATTCGCGGTGCAGACGGAATACCAGCAACGAGGCGCGCCGCAACGCGGGTTCGCCCGCCGTCGCGGCGGCGTCGCCGGCGGCATCGGCGCCCTCCAGCTCGACCTGCGGCGGCAGGCGGTCGAGGATGCGCCTGGCGGCGCTGGCGTACACCGGGCAATTGCGGCAGTGCACGTACTCGGGCAGTTTTGGACAGCTTTGGTCGCCGCGGATGCCGATGCGGTTCCAGCAGTCGTCCACGTCCGCCAGCGCGGCATGCAGTTCAGTCACGTCGGGCCTCCTGGCGCGCCGCGCGCGCCTGCAGCCTGCGCGCGCTCTCGTGGTCGCCTTCCGAGGCGACCAGCGCGGCCAGATGCAGCAGGGCTTCGCGATGATTGGGCTGCAGGTACAGGACCTTGCGGTAAGCGGCCTGCGCCTGGCGGGCATCGCCCGCCGCATCCTGCAGCAGGCCTTGCAGATAGAAGCCGTCGGCGCTCGCGCCATAGCGTTCCAGGTGCGCGCCGCAGCGCGCGATCGCGTCCTTCACGCGCCCCTGGTCCGCCAGCGCCTCGATCTGGCGCAGCGAGATTTCGGCCTCGGATTCCGATTTGGCCGCGACGGCTACGACCGGCGCGGCCGGCGGCGCCGCAGGGCGGGCCGGATGGGGCATGGGTCGGAGCGGCGCGGGCGGGCGCGGCGCGGGGACGCGCGATGCCGGCTGCGCCGGCAAGGCCGCGGGCTTGAACAGGGAGGCAGCGGCCGGCGCCGCATCGGGGCGCGGCCGCGCCAGGAAGGCGAAGCAATGCGGCATCGCCACCGGCGGCAACCGGCGCGCCGTGAGCAGGCTGGTTTCGGCCGGGCCCACGAACAGCACGCCATCCTCGCGCGTGTGACGCCTGAGCACCTGCACGGCGCGCTCCTGGGTAGCCTGATCGAAATAGATCAACAGGTTGCGGCAGAACACGAAGTCGTAGGCCGGCGCGTGGGCCAGCAGGCCGGCGTCGAACAGATTGCCCGACTGGAAGCGCACCCGCTCCATCACCTGCGCGGACAGCTGGTGGCCGTCGCCGGTCTCGGTGAAATAGCGGTCCCGGTAGTCCAGCGCGTCGCCACGGAAGGAATTGCGCCCGTACAGGCCCCGGCGCGCGAACTGGACCACGCGCTCGCTGATGTCCAGCGCATCGATCTGGAAGCGCGAGGCCGGCACGCCGGCGTCCAGCAGGGCCATGGCGATGGAATACGGCTCCTCGCCGCTCGAACAGGGCAGGCTCAGCACGCGCAGCACACGCTCGTCGGCCGCGCCGGCGCCGAACAGCCGCTCGCAGGCCAGCTGCGCCATCGCCTGCTGCGACTCCGGATAGCGGAAGAACCAGGTCTCGGGCACGACCACCGATTCGATCAGCAGCTGCATCTCGGCGGGCGAGGCCTGCACCCGCATCAGGTAGTCGCGCTCATCGTCCACGCCGGTCGCGCTCATGCGGTGGCGCACGGCGCGCTCGACCGCGGCCGCGCCGATCGAGCGGCTGTCCAGCCCCATCTTGCGCTTGAGCAGGCCGCTGAACTCATCGACCAGCATCATGACGCCGCTCCCGGCCGCGCGGCATCGGGCGCGGGATACAGCAGCGCCCGCGCCTCGGGCGGCAACAGGTCATCGACGGTCACGGCCTGCACCATGCCGGCGGCATCGGACAGGACCGGACCGAGATAGCGCGCCTGCCGGTTGTCCAGCGCCAGCGGCCGGAAAGCGGCCGGGTCGAAGTGCACGGTTTCGGTCGCCTGCTCCAGGATCAGCCCCAGCACCCGCTCGCCGCCCAGGGCCGGCGCGCGATAGCGCAGCAGCGCCAGCCGCGTGCTGGTGACGGTGGCGGCCTGGCCGCAGCCGGCCAGCGCTCTCATGTCGATGACCGGCACGCCCTCGCCGCGCCTGGACAACAGGCCCGCCACCCACGCCGGCGTGCCCGGCACGCGCTTGAGCGGACGCCAGCCCAGCACCTCGATGATGTCGGCCGCGTCCAGCGCATAGCGGTCCCGGCCGATGCGAAACAGCAGGTAAAGCCGTCGTCCCGTGGACGCGGCGGCCGGCGGCGCGGACAGGGATTCGGTCATGATGGCGGTCACACCTTGAAGCGGGACACGCCGCTGCGCAGGTCGTTGGCCACCAGCGTCAGTTCCTCGATGGCCAGGCTGGACTGGCGCAGCGATTCCACGGTCTGCTGCGCGGCGTCGCTGAGCTGCTGCAGGGCCTGGTTGATCTGCTCCGCGCCGGTGGCCTGGGCCTGCATGCCTTCGTTGACCATCTGCACGCGCGGCGCCAGCGTCTGCACCTGCTGGATGATCTGCGACAGCTGATCGCCGACCTGCTGCATGTCGGCCATGCCGCGCCGCACTTCCTCGGAGAACTTGTCCATGCCCATCACGCCGGCCGAGACCGAGGACTGGATCTCGCGCACCATCTGCTCGATGTCATAGGTGGCGACGGCGGTCTGGTCGGCCAGGCGGCGGATCTCGGTGGCCACGACCACGAAGCCGCGGCCATACTCGCCGGCCTTTTCCGCCTCGATGGCGGCGTTCAGCGACAGCAGGTTGGTCTGGTCGGCCACCTTGGTGATCGTGGTCACGACCTGGGTGATGTTGCCGGCCTTCTCGTTCAGGATGGCCAGCTTGGCGTTGACCGAGCCGGCCGCGTCCACCACGTTGCGCATGGTGTCTTCCATGCGCGCCAGGCCGACCTGGCCGCTGCCGGCCAGCGAGGCGGTCTGCTCGGCCGCGCCCGACACCTCGGTCATGGTGCGCACCAGCTCGCGCGAAGTGGCGGAAATCTCGCGCGAGGTGGCGCCGATCTCGGTGGTGGTGGCCGCCACTTCGGACGCGGTGGCCTGCTGCTGCTTGGACGTGGCCGCGATTTCGGTGACCGAGGTGGCGACCTGCACGGCCGAGCGCTGGGTCTTGCCGACCAGGCCGGTCAGCTCGTCCACCATGCCGTTGAAGCCGGTTTCGATGGCGTTGAATTCGTCCTTGCGCGCCAGGCGCAGGCGACGGCTGAGATCGCCGCTGCCGGTCAGTTCCAGGGTGCGGACGATGTCGCGCATGGGGTCGACGATGGCGCGCAACAGCAGATAGCCGCAGATGATGGCCGCGACGATGGCCATGGCCAGCGAGATCAGCATGCCGTATTCGGCGGTGTCCACGGCCTTGCCGATGCTGGTGCTGGACAGGTCGGCCTGCGCCTTGTTGGCCGCCACGATCTGGGCGATCAATTCGCGTCCGGAATAGAAGGCGGGGCGCAACTCGGTCTTGATCCGGGCCTCAATGCGCGCCTGGTCGACCTGCCCGGAAGCGCCCAGGATGTCGCCGCGGATGCGCTTGTATTCCTGCAGCGCCTTCTCGAAGCTCTCGAACATCTTGATGTCGTCGGCGCGCGACATGGTGCGGCGGTAATGCTCGACGTTGGCATCGAGCGCCTGATCGCTTTTCGGCAGCGTGTCGAGCAGCGTGCGGCGCTCCTGCTCGGTGTCCGCGCGAAAGGCGTCCTGCAGCGCCACGAAGCCGCCGAACCAGGCCGAGCGGATCTCGGTGCTGTAGTACAGGCCCGGCACCGCGTCATCCCTGATGGTCATGGCCTCGGCCTCGATGTGCAGCAGCCGACGGTAGTCGACCACCACCATCAGCGTCATGATGGCCAGGATGACCAGGAAGCTGGCGAGGATGCGTTGGCGCAGAGTCAGATTCTTCATGCCGGGGGACCTTGTGCGAAAACGGCGCGGTCCGTCATGCGGGCCGCGCCGAGGGATGTTCCGGCGCCGCTTGCGGCGACGCTGGCACCCCGTCCATTACGGAGGTGTTCAAAGATCCAACAATTATTGCAAAGCCGTCGCCGGCAAGCCATGAAAATAGGGGGGCAACCCCCAATAAAGCCCGTTCCCGTCGGGAAAAAGCAAAGCCCGGTTACAACGGGCTTGTCTTTTTCCCTGTCAGACCGTACCGAAGCCGGCAGTCCGGCCCCGGTTCTCGCGCCGTTCAACCGGCCCAGAGCGCCGTCGGCGGCCGGGCCGACACCCAGTCCCGCGCCTGCCCGTAAGCATGGGCCAGCCGCAACACGTCGAGGTCGCCCTGGGGCGGCCCGATCAGCTGCAATCCCGCCGGCAGGCCGGCCTGGCCGAAGCCGGCCGGCACGCTGATCACCGGGCAGCCGGACAGCGTCCAGGGCGTCACCACCTCCATCCAGCGGTGGTAGGTGTCCATGTCGCGGTCCGCGATCCGCTTGGGCCAGTCCAGCTCGGCGTCGAAGGGAAAAACCTGGGCCGTGGGCACGGCCAGATAGTCGAACTCCTCGAACATGGCCAACACCGTCTGATACCAGGCGCTGCGCTCGGTGGATGCCTGATAGACCTGCTGCGCGGTCATGCCTGACAAGCCCTCCACTTCCCAGACCAGCGCCGGCTTGACCAGCGCGCGCTTGGCCGGATCCTGCAGCAGCGCCTGGAACTGGCCGCCCACCATCAGGTGGCGATGCACCAGCCAGATGCGCCACAGACGCTCGCCGTCGAACGGCACGCGATGGGCGTCGACCTCGCAGCCCACCGTCCGCAGATTCTCCAGCGCCGCCTCGCACAGCGCCAGCACCCCCGGCTCCATCGGCAGGTGGCCGCCCCAGTCGCCCAGCCAGCCGATGCGCTTGCCGCGCAGGTCGGCGTCCAGCGGCTGCGCGAACTGCGCCGGATCGCCGGTCAGAGACAAGGGCACGCGGCGGTCATGGCCGGCCAGCACCGACAGCATCAACGCCACGTCGCGCGGGCTGCGACCCATCGGCCCTTCGTAGGCCAGCTGCTTGAGGAACACTTCCGGCGCCGGGCCGTAGGGCACGCGGCCCGCCGAGGGCCGGAAACCGTAGACGTTGCAGAAGCCCGCCGGATTGCGCAGCGAGCCGCCAAAGTCGCTGCCGTCGGCCACCGGCAGCATGCGCGCCGCCAATGCCGCGGCCGCCCCGCCGCTGCTGCCGCCGGCGCTGCGCGTCAGATCATAGGGATTGCGGGTGATGCCGTAGACCTTGTTGTAGGTATGCGAACCCAGGCCGAACTCGGGCACGTTGCTGCGCCCGATGAAGATCGCGCCGGCCGCGCGCATGCGTTCGGCGATGATGGAATCGTGCGCCGTCACCTGATCCTTGAACACCAGTGAACCCATCGACGTCACCATGCCGCGCACCGCCGTCAGGTCCTTGGGCGCCTGCGGCATGCCGTGCAGCCAGCCCCGCCACTGGCCGGCCGCCAGCTCGGCGTCACGGACATCGGCTTCGCGCAGCAGCGCGTCGCTGTCCCGGCGCGCCACGATGGCGTTGACCGCCGGATTGACGCGGTCGATATGCGTCAGATAGGCGGCCATGACTTCACGGCACGACACATGACGCTGGCGTATGGCATCCGACAGAGCCTGCGCCGACAGGGCGACGATATCGTTCAGGGCCGGCTGGGCGGCGGCTGCATGCATGCTTTTCTCCTTGTGGCGCGGCCTGCGGCGGCGCGCTGTCGTTTTGTCGGGCCGAGGCATCGTGGCCCCGGTCCCCGCGCATATACTACGCCGCGCGGCCGTTCGCGGCAGCGCGAAACTGCGGCGCCAGACATCGGACCGGCTCGGGCGCTCGAGTTGCGCGTGGTCCGAGGACGGGCCGCCGGCCGCGCATTCACGCAAATAGGAATTTATTTCGTTATCGCGAAAAGCGGGGGCAGTTTGCGTCGACGCACCGCCCTTCAGGGGAACAGGCGCTGCGCCAGATGGTCGATGAAGACCCGCAGCTTGGGAGAAACATGCCGGCTCGCCGGCCACAACGCCCACAAGGTGCCGTTGCCCCGGGTGCGCTCTTCCATCACGATGCGCAGACTGCCCTCGGCCAGCTCCCGGCGCACGGTGAAGTCCGGCAGGCAGACAATGCCCTGCGCGTTCAGCGCCAGGTGGATACGCATCTCCACGCTATTGCAGACCAGCGTCAGCGGCAGTTCGGGCGCCTGCGCCTCGGCCGCCGTCTTCAGCGGCCAGCGCTCGAGCCGGCCGGTGCTGGGATAGCGGTAATGCAGGCAGGCGTGGCGATGCAGGTCGGCGGCCTTGCGCGGCTCGCCGTGCTGGCGCAGGTACTCGGGCGACGCCACCAGGATGCGGCGGAACGCGCCCAGCCGCCGGCGCTTGAGCCCGGAATCGTCCATCTCGCCCGTGCGCACCACGGCGTCATAGCCATCGCCGATCACGTCGACCATGCGGTCGGTGAAATCCAGGTCCAGCGATACGTCGGGATAGCGCTGCATGAACTCGGCGATGGCCGGCTCGAACAGGCCGCTGTAGCGCGGCAGGCTCACCCGCAGCTTGCCGCGCGGCGCATCGGACGCCTCTGACAGCTCCAGCTCGGCCGCTTCGACCTCGCACAGGATGCGGCGGCAGCGCTCCAGGAACATCTCGCCTTCCGGCGTCAGCGCGATATGCCGCGTGCTGCGGTGGAACAGCCGCACCTTCAGCCGTTCCTCCATGCGCGCCACGCTCTTGCCCACCGCCGACGGCGACACCCCCAGCACGCGTCCCGCCTCGGAAAAACTGCGCGTTTCCGCCACCAGCACGAACACGCTGATGCCGCTCAGGCTGTCCATCGCCACCGCTCCCTGGCTTGCCGCGACAGCGCCGCGGACTTCTGCATTACGGACTTCAATGTCCTGAATATTCGGAATACTAGCCTGTTTTTCTTTAACGGCCAGCCCCCTATTCTTGCCGGGACCGTGGCGCCAGGCGCGCCTCTCCTCTTGGCTTCCCGCAACATGACGACTGACCCGAACTCCGTTTCCACGACTTCCCGGCGCTGGCTGCAGCTGATTTCCGCCTGCCTGACCGCCCTGCTCATCCCGCTCTGCTTCACCGGCCCGGCCGTGGTGCTGCCGTCCATCAGCCAGGCCCTGGGCGGCACGCCCGTCGAGTTGAACTGGGTGCTCAACGGCTACATCCTGGCCTATGGCAGCGTGATCATGGTGGCCGGCAGCCTGGTCGACCTGATCGGCCCGCGCCGCGTCTGGCTGCTGGGCCTGGCGCTGTTCTGCGCCGCCACTTTCCTGCTGCCGCTGGCGCCGTCGGTCTTCTGGATGGACGTGCTGCGGCTGGTCCAGGGCACGGGCGGCGCGGCCGCCTTCGCCGCCGCCATGTCCTCGCTGGCGCCGCTGTTCCACGGCGCGGCGCGCGCCCGCGCCTTCAGTCTGCTGGGCACCACCTTCGGCATCGGCCTGTCCTTCGGTCCGCTGGCCTCCGGCTGGCTGGTCGAGGCGGCGGGATGGCAATGGGTGTTCCTGGCCACCGGCCTGGTCGGCCTGCTGGGCGCGGCCATGGTCGCGGCCAGCGTGCGCGCGACGCCGGCTGGCATGCGCGGCCGGCTCGACTGGCGCGGCGCGCTCTGCTTCACCGGCGCGCTGGGCCTGTTCACCTGCGGCATGCTGCTGGCGCCCGAAACCGGCTGGCGCAGTCCCGGCGTACTGGGCTCGCTGCTGGCATCTGCCGTGCTGGCCGTGGCCTTCGTGCGCGTCGAGCGCCGCATCGCCAGCCCGCTGCTGGAGCTGGGCCTGTTCCGCAACGCCCGCTTCGTCGGCGTGCAGGCGCTGGCCGCCTCGCCTGCCTTTCTTTTCATCGCGCTGATCGCCATGCTGCCGGGACGCTTCATCGGCATGGACGGCTACGGCGCGCTGGCGGCCGGCCAGCTCATGATCGGCCTGGCCGCGCCGCTGCTGGTCGTGCCCTTCCTGGCCGCGCTGCTGACGCGCTGGTTCAGCCATGGCCTGCTGTCGGCGGCGGGCCTGCTGGTCGCGGGCGGCGGCCTGCTCATGCTGGACGACGCCCTGGCGCAAGGCGGCGGCCTGCTCCTGCCCATGGGCCTGATCGGCGCCGGCATCGGCCTGCCCTGGGGCCTGATGGATGCGCTGGCGGTCAGCGTGGTGGACAAGGACAAGGTCGGCATGGCCACCGGCATCTTCAACACGGTGCGGGTGTCGGCCGACGGCGTGGCCATCGCGGTGCTGAGCGCGCTGCTGGCCTTCCTGATCCAGGCTCGGCTGGGCGCGGCGCTGCCCGCCGACCCCGCGCTGGCCCTGGCCGCGAACCGCGCCGCGCTGGGTCAGCTAGCCGAGGCGTCCGCCCTGCTGCCGGGCGCGGCCGACCTGCTGCGCCAGAGCTACGGCCAGGCCTTCGGCATCGTGCTGCGGGTGCTGGCGGCCATCGCGGCGCTGACCGCCGTGCTGATCTACGCGCTGCTCGGCAGGCGCGAAGGCGCGCTCGCCGGCGGCCGCGCCACGGCCTGAGCGTCCGCCCTGCCCCGGGAGCATGCGTGCCGCCGGGAGCGGCCCACCTCGCTCGCCGCGAGGCGCCGGCTTGCCCGCCGCCACGCTTGCGCCAGATCAAGCCGGGCCGCTGTGGCGCGCTCTAAGATCGCCTGCCTTCACTTCCGCCCGGAGACGATCCTGGACACGCCGCCCCTCTGCACTGAAGACGATATCCGGGACCTGGTCGAGACCTTCTATGGCAAGGTCCGGTCCGACGCGCTCCTGGGACCGGTGTTCAACGGCATGGTCCACGACTGGGACGAGCACCTGACGCGGCTGTCGGATTTCTGGTCGGCCGTGCTGCTGGGCACGCGGCGCTTTGCCGGCATGCCCATGCCCACGCACGTGGCCATGCCCAATCTCAGCGCCGCCTTGTTCGAACGCTGGCTGGCCCTGTTCGGCCAGACCACCGCCGCGCTGCCCAACCGCCCGATGGCCGACGCCGCGATGCAGATGGCGCAGCGCATGGCGCGCAGCCTCTGGTACGGCTACCAGCTGAGCCGCGATCCCAGCCTGCCGCTGGCCGAGTTGCGGCCGGCCACGCCGCCCCACTGACGACGGCCGGACAACACTCCGCAGCGTTCCCGGCCAACCGCGCTCAGCGCAGCGTCCACCAGGCCGGCAGCAGCGCGCGCACCTTGGCGCGGCGGTAGCGGTCGTCGATCAGGTGCACCGTGCCGCTGTCGTGTTCCGTGCGGATCACGCGGCCGGCCGCCTGCACCACCTTCTGCATGCCGGGATACAGATAGGCGTAGTCGTAGCCGTGTTCCTGGCCGTAGCGCGCGTCCAGCAGGCGCCGCATGTTCTCGTTCACCGGATTGACCTGCGGCAGCCCCAGCGTGGCGATGAAGGCGCCGATCAGCCGCTTGCCGGGCAGGTCCACGCCCTCGGCGAAAGCGCCGCCCAGCACCGCGAAGCCCACGCCGCGCCCCTCTTCCGTGAAACGCCCCAGGAAGGCATTGCGGCCCGCCTCGTCCATGCCCGGCGTCTGCTGCCAGACCGGCACCTGCGGATGGCGCGCGCGCATCAGCTCGGCCACCCGCGCCAGATAATCGAAGCTGCTCAGGAAGCCCAGGTAGTTGCCCGGCCGGCTGGCGTACTGACTGGCGATCAGGTCCACGATGGGCTCGAGCGAACGCTCGCGGTCGCGGTAGCGCGTGGACACATGGCCGGCCACGCGCACGTCCAGCTGCTCGGCCCGGAACGGCGCGGCCACGTCGATCCAGTCGGTGGCGGCGGGCAGGCCCAGCGTGTCCTGGAAAAAGCGCGGCGGACTGAGCGTGCCCGAGAACAGCACCGTGGCATGCGCGGTAGCGAAGCGCCCGGCCAGGTGCGGCGCGGGAATCACGTTGCGCACGCAGAGCGTGGACAGCGGCGTCTTGGCGCCGGCCGCGCCCGGCTGCGCCAGCGTGGCGTCGAACAGCGCGTGCGGGCCGTACAGCTCGGCCAGGCGCTGGAAGTGCAGCGCCTCGAAATGGAAGGCCAGCACCGGATCGTCCTGCGCCAGCGGCGTCTCGGCCAACGCCTCGGTGATCGCCGCCGTGGCCTTCTGCAGCGCGGCCAGCACGCCCGCCGGCGGCGCGTCATAGGCCTGGTACGGCTCGGCCTGCTTGCGGTTGAAGGCCTGCCAGGAGCGGTGCAACCCGTCCAGCGCCTTCTTCAGCGGCTTGGGCGCGGCCTGGCGCGCGCCGGCCAGCGCGGCCTGCGACAGCTCGGCGGTGTACATGCGACGCGCGCGGTCGACCAGGTTATGCGCCTCGTCCGCCAGCACCGCGACCTTCCACTGACTGGCCTGCGTCAACGCGTGCAGCATGGCCGTGGCGTCGTAGTAATAGTTGTAGTCGCCCACCACCACGTCGCTCCAGCGCGTCAATTCCTGCGCCAGGTAATAGGGGCAGACGTCGTGCGCCGCCGCGACCTGGCGCAGCGCGGCGGCGTCCATGCGGCCGTGCGCCAGCGCGCCGGCGCGGGCCTGCGGCAGGCGGTCGTAGAAGCCTCGCGCCAACGGGCAGGACTCGCCATGGCACGCCTTGTCCGGATGCTCGCAGAGCTTGTCGCGCGCCTGCAGCTCCAGCACCCGCAGGCCGGGCGCGGCCGGCTGCGCGTTCAGCGTGTCCAGCGCCTGCAGCGCCAGCGCGCGGCCCGGCCCCTTGGCGGCCAGGAAGAACAGCTTGTCCAGGCCGGCCTCGGGCGCGGCCTTGAGCAGCGGAAACAAGGTGCCCAGCGTTTTGCCGATGCCGGTCGGCGCCTGCGCCAGCAGGCAGCCGCCATCGCGCGCCTTGCGGTAGGCGGCCACCGCCAGCTCGCGCTGGCCGCTGCGGAATTCGTGCGGAAAGCGCAGTGCCGCCAGCGCCGCGTCGCGCGCGCCCCGGTGCGCCTGCTCCTGCCGCGCCCAGGCCAGGTAGCGCTCGCACTGCGCGTTGAAGAACGCCTCCAGCTCGGCCGCCGGATGCGTCTCGGCCAGCATGGTTTCCTCTTCGGTGGCGACGTTGAAATACACCAGCGCCACCGTCAGGCTGGGCAGGCCGCGCGCCTGGCACAGCAGATGGCCGTAGACCTTGGCCTGCGCCCAGTGCGCGGCGCGGTGGTTCTCGCGCACGCTGTCCAGGCGTCCACGATAGGTCTTGATCTCTTCCAGGCGCTTGGCGGCGGGGTCGTAGCCGTCGGCGCGGCCGCGCACCAGCAGTTCGCCGTATTCGCCGGACAGGGCAATCTCGGTTTCATAGCCGGGGCCGCGCCGGCCCGTCACCACGCCGTGCCCGGCCACGCCTTCCTGGCCGGTCGGCGCGGGCGTGAAGCGCAGGTCCAGGTCGCCGGCACGCGCGGTGAACTCGCACAGCGTGCGCACGGCGGCCACGCAGCTCATCGGCCTTCTCCCTGCGAGGCGGGCGCGACGTCCATGTCCTGCCAGCGCACATGGCAGACGCTGACGGGCATGCCGTGCGACAGGCAATAGTCCAGCCAGCGGATCTGGTTGTCCTGTAGCTTGTCGCCGGGACCCTTCACCTCGACCAGCTCATAGCGCTTTTCCGCCGGCCAGAAGCGGATCAGGTCAGGCAGGCCGGAACGGTTGGTCTTGACGTCGGACAGCAGGCGCTCGAACACGCGCTTCAGGTGAGCCGCCGGCACGCAATCCAGCGCCAGCGCCAGCAGCGGTTCGGACAGCGCGTCCCAGGATACGAAGGGAGACTGCAGGCCCTGCTTGTCGCGGTAGCGGCGCCCTATCTCGTCGCGATACTCCGGCGTGTCCAGCAGCGCGAGGCAGGCCTGGAACTGCGCGGCGCGGCGCGCCGGAAAATCGGGCGCGCCCAGGTCGGCGGGACCGCGCTGGAACGGATGGAAGAATGCGCCCGGCACCGGCGCGAACACCGCCGGCCAGCACAGCAGGCCGAACAGCGCGTTGAACAGCGTGTTCTCGACATAGTGCGCCGGCGCCTCGTCGCGGTGCCAGTGGTCGCGCACGGCCAGTTCCACAGGCAGGCCGTCCGCCGGCCGGGGCAGCACCAGGTCGTGACGCGGCGCGGCGCGCAACCCGGCGGCCGGCGGCCGGGGCTGGCCCAGCGCCCGCCGCAGACGCGGCAACATGCGCGCCACCCGCTGCGCTTCCTCTTCGCTTTCAGGCGCGGCCAGGGCCTGTTCCGCCAGCGCCAGCGCCTCGGGCAGCAATGTCATGCGTTCGTGCACGCGGATGCGGCGGTGGCGCGCGCCCGGATAGGCGCATTGCGCGTACACCCGTTCCGCCGCCGGCCAGTCGCCCGCCCGTTCGCAGGCCTGGCCGATGCGCAGCAGCACCTTGGCGCGGCGCTGCTCCAGCCAGCGATTGGCGCTGGCGCAGGCCTGGACCTGAGCCAGCAAGGCGTCCAGCCGCGCGCCCGTCGCCGCCAGCGGCGTCTCGTCCAGCGCCGCGCGGCAGGCATGCAAAGCCAGGTAGCGGTCCACGTCGGCGCGCGACTGGAATGCTCGCGAGGCCGCGTCGAAAGGCACGCTCTCGTACTGGAAAACGCCCAGGTCGGCCAGCACGAACTCCGACCAGTCCTGATGCAGGTTGCCGAAGAACATCAGCCGGAAGCGCTCGCAGACCTCGCCCGCCATCAGGCGCCAGACGGCTTCGCCGGCGTCCGGATGCCAGTCCCGATAGGGTTTCGCGTCGGGCTGCCGGGCGCGCAACGCGTCCAGCAGCTCGGCCTTGCGCGCCGACGCGGGAAGATGGGGAAACAGCCGCAGCAATTCGGGCTTGGTATGCAGGCCGAACAGTTCATCCGGCGTCATGGCCGCGTCCCGGTCCAGCCAGCCCAGCGCCTCCAGCGGCGCGGCGGCCGTCTCGGCCGGGCCGATTTCCTCGTAGATCAGGCCGCTGGCGCGGAACCACGGCCCGCGCCGCAGCAGCAACCGCGCCAGCAGCGCCTGCGACGGCTGCGGCAAGGCCGCGTAGTCGGCGACGAAACGGCGCTGCGGCTCGTCCAGCACATCGTCATAGCGCTCGGCCACCCAGGCCAGCGCGCGCTGGAAGTTGTGCAGGTAGTAATAACGGTGCGGAGGAAACATCGGCCGGGCCGGCGGGCTGGGAGTGACGGGATGGCCGCGAGCGCGGCCCTGTCAGTTCCAGGCCCCGGCAAAATACTGGATGGATATCCACATATTACCTTGATTGCCGGCCGGGGCGCGATCGTCTCGCGGGCGGTGAAGTCGCCCGAAGACCGCTATTTCCTGGTGATCAGGCCGCTCATGTACTGATTCAGATCACGGAAGTCCTGGACCGTCCAGGCGTGCGGCGCCAGCTTCACGCCATTCTCCCGCAGCGTCCTGGGTATCAGGTCGCCATTGGGCCGCAGGATGACCGAGGAAACAATGACGCCTGGATAGTCGGTCAGGCGTTTCCGGAACGCGGCCGTCGTCAGGTCGGGCGTCGGCGGATTGCTCTTGTTGGCCAATGGCCCTGTGCCCTTGGCATCCGCGCCGTGGCACATCGCGCATCGCGCCAGGAAGAGCTTTTTCCCATTGCCGACATCCGCGAAGGACGGCGATGCCTGGACAAGCAGGGAAACGCCCAGCGCGGCGATACAGAGTGCTTTCATTATTTTGCTGCTCGGAGGGTGCGGATTTGATCCGCCCCCGGTGAATTGGGGCGGCAATCATAGCAGCCGCGCACCCGATCCGGCTCAGCCGTCCAAGGTGAATTGCGGCAGCGCGATATCGTCCGACACCCGCTCGAAGCAGACCCGCACGCGGCTGCCGATGCGCACCGCCTCCGGCGGGCTGTCGACGATGTTGGCCATCATGCGCACGCCCTCGTCCAGGTCGATCGCCGCGACCACGTAGGGCACCCGCTCGCCGAAGGCCGCGCCGGCGCCGCGCCGGTTGATGGTGTAGGTGTACACGGCGCCCTTGCCGCTGCATTCGATCCAGTCCAGGTCTGCCGACAGGCAGGCCGTGCAGAATTCGCGCGGGAAGAACTGGCGCGCCTTGCAATGGGCGCACTGCTGGATCACCAGGCGGCCCTCCCTGGCCGCGTCCCAATACGGCTGGGTGATGCGGGTGGGTTGCGGCAGCGGACGTTGCACGGTTTCCATGGTCAGGCTCCGAGAATCAGGGTGGTATTGCAGGAAAACACCAGGCCGGGCGCGTGCACCAGCGCCAGCTCGGCCTTGGGCAGTTGCCGCTCGCCGCATTCCTTGCGCAGCTGGTGCACCGCTTCGAGCAGCAGCAGCATGCCGAACTGCCCGGGATGGTTGTAGGACAGGCCGCCGCCCGAGGTGTTGATGGGAAAGTCCCCGCCCGGCGCCAGCCGGCCGCCGGCCACGAATGCGCCGCCCTCGCCGCGCTTGCAGAAGCCCAGTTCTTCCAGCGACTGAATCACGCCGATGGTGAAGTGGTCATAGATCTGCACCACGTCGATGTCCTGGCGCGTGACGCCGGCCATCGCCAGCGCCGCGTCCGCCGTCGCCGCCACGTTGGTGTCGAGCCAGTCGGAAGTATTGAACGGCGTGTAGTGATGCGAAAAGGACTCGGCGATGCCCAGCACGTGCACCGGCGGGCGGCGCAGCGAGCGGGCGCGCTCGGCCGTGGTCAGGATGAAGGCGCCGCCGGCGTCGGTCACCAGGCAGCAGTCGCGCTGGCGCAGCGGGTCCGCGATCAGGCGCGAGGCCATCACCTCGTCGATCGACGTGTCCTCGCGCCGGTAGGCATGGGGATTGAGCTGCGCCCATCTGCGCGCCGCCACCGCCACTTCCGCCAGGTCGCGATGGGTGGTGCCGTAGCGCTGCATGTGCAGCTGCGCCACCATCGCGTAGTAGCCAATGGGACTGAGCTGGCCATAGGGGGTGATGAATTGCCCGCGCGGCATGCGCATGTCCTCGGGCGCGCCGCCGACCTTGCGCGAGCCGTCCGACAGCTGGGTGCTGCCGTAGGCCACCAACGCCACCTCGCACATGCCCGCCTGGATCGCCGCCATCGCGTGGCGCACGTGCATGACGTTGGACATGCCGCCGACGCTGGTCGAATCGACGTAGCGCGGACGGATGCCCAGGTATTCGGCCAGCTGCAGGCCGGCGAACTTGTCGTCGACATGGGCGAACACCCCGTCCACGTCCTTGAGCGCCAGGCCCGCGTCGCGCAGCGCGCGGGCCGCCGCCTGCGCCTGCAGGTCCAGCGACGTCATGCCGGGCACCTTGCCCAGGTCCGATTCGGCGGCGCCGACGATGGCGACCGGTTTGGAAGATTTCATGGATGGTCCTCAGCCTGTTGTGCTCAGAGCGTCCGGGCGATCAGCTCGCGCATGATCTCCGAGGCGCCCCCGTAGATGCGGTTCGGCCGGACGTCCGTGTACGCCCTGCCGATCGGGTATTCGCGCATGTAGCCGTAGCCGCCGTGGAACTGCAGCAGATCGTCGATGGCGCGGGTGGCCTCGGCCGCCCACAGCTTGGCCATGGCCGCGCCGGCCGCGTCCAGCTCGCCGTCCAGGTACTGGCGCACGCAGCCGTCGACGAATGCGCGGGTGGCGGCGGCCAGCGTCTTGATGTCGGCCAGCTTGAAGCGGATGTACTGGTTGTCGAGCAGCGCCTTGCCGAACGCCTGGCGCTGCCTGGCGTAGTCCACCGTCCATTGCAGCGCGCTTTCCAGCGCCATGGCGCAGCGCGCGGCGATCATCAGCCGTTCGCGCGCCAGCTCCTTCATCATGTAGCCAAAGCCCTGCCCCGGCTCGCCCAGCAGGTCCGCGTCGGGCACCAGCACGTCCTGGAAGAACAGCTCGGCGGTGTCCTGGGCGCGCTGGCCGACCTTGTCCAGCAGCCGGCCGCGCGTGAAGCCCGGCGTGGCCGCGTCCACCCAGAACAGGCTGATGCCGCGCGCGCCGGCCGCCGGATCGGTCTTGGCCGCCACCAGCACGCGGTCGGCGTGAAAGCCGTTGGTGATGAAGGTCTTCTGGCCGTTGAGCAGATAGCCGCCGTCGACGCGGGCCGCCGTGCTGCGGATGGCCTTGACGTCGCTGCCCGCGCCGGGCTCCGTGATCGCCAGCGAGGCCACCGTGTCGCCGCGCGCCATGGCCGGCAGATGCCGCAGCTTCTGGTCCTCGGTGCCGAAATTGAGCAGGTACGGCGCCACGATGTCGGAATGGGTGGTGAAGCCTGTCACGCCGGTGGCCAGCGCGCGGGCGATCTCCTCCACCACGGCCAGCGTGTGCAGGAAATCGCCCCCGCCGCCGCCATACGATTCCGGCGTGCTGGGCAGCAGCAGGCCGGCCTGGCCGGCCTGGCGCCACAGCTCGCGCGGCACCATGCCCTCATGCTCCCATCGCTCATGATGCGGCGTGATCCGCTCGGCGATGAAACGGGCGACCATGTCGCGGTACAGCTCGTGCTCGGGCGCGAACAGCGTGCGTTTCGGATTCATGCGTGTTCCTTGCTTGTCATCGGGCGATGCCCTCCCCGGCCGGCCAATAGCGCTGCTTGACCAGCCGCTTGAGCAGCTTGCCGGTCTCGGTGCGCGGCATGTCCGCGGAGAAGTCCACGCTCTTGGGGCACTTGATGGGAGACAGGCGGGCGCGGCAATAGTCGATCAGCGCCTGCGCCAGCGCCGGGCCCGCGTCCGACGGTTCGCGCAGTTGCACCACGGCCTTGACCGCCTCGCCGAACTCGGCGTCCGGCACGCCGATCACGGCCACGTCGGCCACGGCCGGATGCGTGCACAGCAGGTTCTCGGCTTCCTGCGGATAGATGTTCACGCCGCCCGACACGATCATGTTGGACAGCCGGTCCGTCAGGTACAGATAGCCGTCCGCGTCCAGGTAGCCGATGTCGCCATAGGTGGCCCAGCCGCGCGCGTTGTAGGCCTTGCGCGTCTTGGCCGGATCCTTGTGGTATTCGAAGGCGCCGCCGCCCGAGAAATAGATGACGCCCGGCTGCCCCGGCGGCAGTTCCCGCTCGCCGTCCTCGCTGACGATATGCACCCGGCCGAACTCGGGCCGGCCCACCGAGCCGGGATGCGCCAGCCATTCCTCGGAGCCCAGCGAGGTGCGCCCGACCAGCTCGGTGCCGCTGTAGTACTCGTACAGGATCGGCCCCCACCAGCGGATCATGGCCTGCTTGACCTCGGCCGGGCACGGCGCGGCCGCGTGCACCGCGTAGCGCAGCGAGGACAGGTCATGGCGCGCGCGTTCCTCGTCCGGCAGGCGCAGCAGCCGGATGAACATGGTCGGCACCCATTGCGAATGCGTGACCCGGTGCACGGCGATCGCCGCCAGCGCGGCGGCGGCGTCGAACTTCTCCAGCATCACGCAGCTGCCGCCGGCGCGCAGCACGGCCATGTTCCAGCGCACCGGCGCGGCATGGTAGAACGGCGCGGTGGACAGGTAGACCGTGTCCGGGCCGAAGGCCTTCCAGGCGCTGCTGGGCGCCTCGCCGACGCGGAAATAGCGGTTGGCCTGCGCCAATGGGCGCTTGATGCCCTTGGGCAGGCCGGTGGTGCCGGAGGAATACAGGAAATCCGTGCCCTCGGGCGTGTCCGGCAGCGACACGTCCTCGGGCTGGCGCGCCAGCCAGTCTTCGTAGTCCGCCGCGCCCGCCGCCGCGCCGTCCATCGAGATCCGGATCACGCCCGCCGCGTCCAGCCGGGCCGGATCGAGTTCGGCCTGGGTATGGCTGGAATGGAACAGCACGCGCGCATCGCAGTCCGCGATGATGTACTGCGCCTCTTCGCGCTTGAGGTGGCGGCTGATGGTCGTGTAGTACAGACCGATGCGATGCGCCGCCCACAGCAGCTCAAAGTAGCGCGGATGGTTTTCCAGGAAGACCGCGACCACGTCGCCCGTGCGCAGGCCCGCCGCCAGCAGCGCGGCCGCGCAGCGCCGGCTGCGCTGCTCCAGCTCGCGCCAGGTCACGGTCGCGCCCGAGGGCAGCATGCGGTAGGCGACGCGGTCCGGCATCTGGCGGGCGTAGGCCACGATCGGCGGGATGTTGCGGGTTTCCTCGTTCATGCCGCCAGCTCCGCCACGCCGTTGTTCAGCACCGCCACGCCGCGCTCCTGCGCCCAGGCGCGGAACTGCAGCCGCCCGCCATCGCGCCAAATGTCCACGCGCAGCGTTTCGCCGGGAAAGAACGGCGCGGAAAAGCGCGTGGCGATGCTGGCCAGGCGCTTGCCGCCCTGGCCGCAGGCCCGCGCCAGCGCGCGGCCGGCCATGCCATAGGTGCACAGCCCATGCAGGATGGGCCGGTCGAAGCCCGCCTCGCGCGCCATGCGCGGCACGGCGTGCACCGGGTTGAGGTCGCCATTCAGCCGGTACAGCAGCGCCTGCTGCGGCAGCGTGGGCAGCAGCACGGACTCGTCGGGCGCGCGCTCCGGCGGCGCCGGCAGCGCCGGCGGCGGTTCGTCGCCCGCGCCGAAGCCGCCATCGGCGCGGCAGAACGACACGTGCTCGACGGTGGCCAGCGGCTGGCCGCTGGCGGCGTCGGAAATCTCGCGCGCCGTGACCACCAGCGCGCCCTTGCCGGCGCCCTTGTCGACCACGCGCGTGACGCGGGTCCGGCTGCGCACCTCGGCCTGCGCGGGCAAGGGGGCATGGAACGCCATGCGGTGCTCGCCGTGCAGGATGCGCAGCCAGTCGATGCCGGTGGCCGGATCGGCCGCCCAGCCGTTGGGCGCGCCCACCGTGGCCAGGAAGGTGGGCGCCACCGCCGTGTCCTGTTCATGCACGTAGCGCAGCTCGGCTTCGTCCAGCGGATCGCCGCCATAACCCAGTCCCAGCGCATAGATCATGCAGTCGCGCGCGGTGTAGCGGTCGACGCGGTCGTCGAACGTCCATGCCCGCAGGCGTTGATAGTCGATAGCCATTGCCTCTCCTTGTGCGTCGCGGGCCGGCGCCGGAACGCCGCCCGCCCCGCCGTCACTCCGCCTTGATGCCGGCGGCCTTGATGATCTTTTCCCAGCGGACCTTTTCCGAGCGGATGAAGCCGTCGAACTCGGCCGGCGTGCCGCCCTGGACAATGCCGCCCTGCTGCGCCAGCTGCTGCTTCACGTCCGGGTCGGCCAGCGCGGCGTTCAGCGCTTCGTTCAGGCGGGCGACCACGGCCGGCGGGGTCTTGGCCGAGACCAGCACGCCCAGCCAGGCGCCGACGTCGATGTCCGGATAGCCCTGCTCGGCCAGTGTCGGCACGTCGGGCAGGATCTGGCTGCGCTCGCGCGTGGTCACGGCCAGCGCGCGCAACCGGCCCGCCTTGACCAGCGGCGCCACGGTGATGACGTTCTCCACCGTGAAATCGACCTGTCCGGCAAGCAGGTCGTTGGTGGCGGGCGCCGCGCCCTTGTACGGCACGGTGACGGCGGCGATGCCGAGGCGGTTCTTCAGCAGTTCGCCGCCCAGGTGGCCCGAGGTGCCGATCATGGACACCGCCATCGACAGGCCGCCGGGCTTGTCCTTGGCATGGGCGCGGAAGTCCGCCAGCGTCTTGACCGGCGAGCTGGCGTTGACCACCAGCGCGTTCGGCATGGTGATGACGCGCGCCACCGGCGCGAAATCCTCCATGCGGTAAGGCAGCTTGTCGTAGAGCGTGTAATTGACCGCGTTCGGTCCGCTGCTGCCCATGATGAGCGTGTAGCCGTCCGGCTCGGCCCGCAACATGCTCTGCATGCCCAGGATGCCGGCGGCGCCGGCCACGTTCTCGACCACGACCGGTTGCTTGAGCAGCTCGGACAGCTTCTTGCCGACCACGCGGCTGGTGATGTCGAGGATGCCGCCCGGCGAGCTGGGCGCGATCAGCCGCAGCGGCTTGTTGGGGTAGTCGCCGGCCGCCTGGGCGGATGGCGGCAGGGCAAGGCCGGCCGTCAGGCCGGCCAGCAGCGCCAGCGCGGCGCGTCTGGATACGTTCATGGTGGAGTCTCCTGTGTTTTTTTCTTGTGGTCCGGCCGCGCTCAGTTCACGGTCAGTCCGGTGGCCTGCACCACGTCCCGCCACTTGCGCTCTTCCGCCGCCAGGAAGGCCCTGGCCTCGTCCGGGCCGCCCGTCAGCGGACGCGCATAAATGCGGTCCATGAATTCGCGCACATCGGGTTCGCGGTTGATCTGCGCGACCGCCTCGGTCAGCGTCTTCAGGACCGGTTGCGGGATGCGCGCCGGCGCCGCCAGGAAATAGACGGCTTCCACGTCATAGCCCTTCAGCCCGCCCTCCTCGATGGTGGGCAGGTCCGGCATGGCCTTCATCCGTTCGCGCCCGGTCACGGCCAGCGCCTTGAGCTTGCCCGACTGCACCAGCGGAATGGCCGTGGAAACGCTGCCGAACATCATGTCGACGGTGCCCGAGACCAGATCCACCTCGGCCGGCGACACGCCCTTGTAGGGCACGTGGGTCATGTCCACGCCAGCCATCACCTTGAACAGCTCGCCCGCCAGATGGATGGAAGACCCCATGCCGGCCGAGCCGAAGGTCAGCTTGCCGGGCGACTTGCGGGCCTCGCGGACCAGATCGGCCACGCCGTTCAGCCGCGAGGCCGCCGGCACCACCAGGATGTTCGGCGTCGACGCCACCATGCCGATCGGCATCAGGTCGCGCTCCCAGTCATAGGGGTTGCGTTGCATCGCCGCGTTGGCGGCCACGTAGTTCGCCGCCATCGCGATCGTGTAGCCGTCGGCCGGCGCCTGCGCCAGGGCCTGGACGGCGATATTGCCGCCGGCGCCGGGCCGGTTCTCCACGATGAACGTCTGGTTGAACTTCTCGCCGAGCTTCTTGGCGTACAGCCGGGCCAGCAGGTCGGTGGCGCCGCCCGGCGCGAAGCCGACGTACAGGCGCACCGGCTTGTCCGGATAGGCGCCGGCGCCGCTGGCCGCGCCCGTCGCGGCCAGGCTCAGCACGGCGGCCAACAGTCCCTTCAACATTGCCATGAGTGGATCTCCTGAGAGGATGGAAGGCATGCCGGGCGCTGCTTATTTATCCGACATGCCAAACACTATACCCGCACATCGGATTTAATTGTCAATTTTTACGGTGGTGTGTATATTGATTCGGCATCTCGTATGATTAACACAGCGGACGCCGAGGCGGCCAGCCCGCCGCGCGGCCAGGAAAAGGGAACCGAAACATGGATTTGCAGCTCACCGGCAAAGTCGCCGTCATCACCGGATCCGGCCGCGGCATCGGCTACGCCTCGGCCCTGGCGCTGGCGCGCGAAGGCGCGCGCATCGTGATCACCGACATCGACCCCGACTCCGTGCGCCAGGCTGTCGCCGGCTTGAAGGAAGCCGGCTTCGAGGCCATCGGCGCCGTGCTGGACGTCTGCGACGACGGCCAAGTGCGTGCCATGGCCGACGAGGCAGCGCGCGCCTACGGCGGCATCGACATCCTGGTCAACAACGCCGGCTTCACCCGCGACAAGTATCTGCTCAAGATGCCGGAAGCGGACTGGGACGCCGTGGTCGACACCATCCTGAAAGGCGCCTACCACTGCACCCGGGCGGCCCTGCCCTCCATGATGGAAAGAAAGTGGGGCCGCGTGATCAACATCGCCTCGCGCGCGCACTGGGGCAACCCCGGCCAGACCAACTACTCCGCCGCCAAGGCCGGCCTGATCGGCTTCACCCGCGCGCTGGCGCTGGAGCAGGGCAAGTTCAACATCACCGCCAACGCCATCGCCCCGGGCCTGATCGAAACGCCGCTGGTGCGCGGCCTGTCCACCTACGACATGCTGCGCGCCAACGCGCTGGCGCGCCAGCCGGTCCAGCGCCTGGGCGCGGTCGAGGACATCGCCGACGCGGTCGCCTTTCTGGCCTCGGAGCGCGCCTCGTTCATCACCGGCGAACTGCTGCACGTGACCGGCGGCCGCTATGCCTCGTGACGCCCTCGTTCCCGCCATCGCCCCCGGAGCCGCCCATGCCTGAAGCCCCTGCCTGCGGCCCGCTGGACGTCGGCCATGTGTTCGAGTCCGCCGGCCGCACCATCACCGAAAGCGACATCGTCGGCTTCGCCTGCCTGTCGGGCGATTTCAACCGGCTGCACGTCGACCACGAATACGCCAAGGGCACGCCCTTCGGGCAGCGCATCGCCCACGGTCTGCTGGTGCTGTCGGTGCTGTCCGGCCTGACTACCCAGTCCAGCGGCTACCGCCGCCTGGAGCCCCATGTGCTGGCGCTGATCGATCTGCATTGCCGCTTTCCGAAGCCGACCTTCATCGGCGATACGATTTTCGTGCGCGTAACGGTGGCCGAAAGGACCGCCAACCACCGCCCCGGCAAGGACAAGGTGGTGTTCCGGCGCGAAGCCATCAACCAACGCGGCGAAGTCGTGGCGCAAGCCGATTTCGCCATGCTGATGCGGCCCATGGAGAGCCAGGCATGAAACCCTTCGCGGACCTGACCCGCTTCATCAACCCGCGCGGCATCGCCGTGGTCGGCGCGTCGCCGCGCGAATCCAGCCAGGGACGCCGGCTGTACGAGAACCTGGCGCTGCATTCCGCGGCGCCGGGCGAGGTCTATCCGGTCAACCCGGCCTACGAGGAAATCGGCGGACGCCGCTGCTGGCCCTCGATCAGCAACCTGCCGGCAGGCGACATCGACGTCGCGCTGGTGATGGTCAACGCCGCGCGCGTGCTGGACACGCTCAAGCAGTGCGTGCGGCGCGGCATTCCCTATGCCGTCGTCATGACCTCCGGCTTCTCCGAGGCCGGCGAAGAAGGCCGGCGCCTGGAACGCGAGATCGCAGAGCTGTGCCGCGACACCGGCCTGCACGTCTACGGACCGAACTGCCCCGGCTTCGTGAACGTGCGCGACCGCATCGGCATGACCTTCTCGCCCGCCTTCAAGGACGACCTGAACAGCGGCGGCATCGGCCTGGCCACGCAGGGCGGAGGGCTGGGCCGCAACCTGCTGCAAGGCCTGTCCCATGGCGAAGGCGTGGGGCTGTGGTTCTCCGCCGGCAACGAGGTCGACCTGGAGATTCCCGATTTCGTCGCCCACATGGCGGCCGACCCCCGGATCCGCGTGATCGCGCTGCTGATGGAAGGCGTGAAGGACGGCCGCCGCCTGACCGCCGCCCTGCAGCTGGCGCGCGAGCGCGGCAAGCCCGTGGTTGTGCTGAAGGTCGGCCGCTCCGAGGCCGGCGTGCGCGCGGCCCAGTCGCATACCGCCTCGGTGGCGGGCACGGCCGCCGTCAATAGCGCGGTGTTCCGGCAGTTCGGCGCCATCGAGGTCGACGACCTGGACCAGCTCCTGGCCGTATCGCAACTGCTGACGCGCGCCTCGGCCAAGAGCGGCAACGGGCTGTGCATCTACACGTTTTCAGGCGGCACCGCCGCGCTGGCCGCCGACCTGGCCGGCGCGGCGCGCCTGCCGATGGCCGGACTGGCGCCCGCCACGCAAGCCGCCCTGGCCGCGCTGCTGCCGGATTTCGCCAGCATCGGCAATCCGGTGGACACCACCGCCGACATCCTGCGCAATCCGGAAGCCTCGGCCGAATGCCTGCGCATCCTATGCGCCGATCCCTCGGTCGGCACGGTGCTGTATCCCATTCCGATGGACTATGGCGCCATCACGGACGCGATGGCCGAATCCATCGTCTCGGTGGCCTCGCGGACGGACACCCTGATCGTGCCGGTCTGGATGAGCCGCCGACTGAGCGCGGGCTACTCCGTGATGGAACGGGCGGGCCTGCTGCCCTTCCTGTCGCTGTCGGACGCCATCGCCGCCCTGTCCCGCGCCATCGCCTGGAAAGCCGAGCCGGCGCCCCCCGCCGCCCTGCCCCCGGCGGCCAGCGACGCGCGCGCGCTCAGCGAAGCCGACGCCAAGGCGATGCTGCGCGACGCCGGCCTGCCCATGCCCGCCGGACGAATCGCGCGCAGCGCCGACGAGGCCGCCGCCCATGCCGCCGCGCTGGGCTTTCCCGTGGTCATGAAAGTGGTCAGCGCGCAGATCCTGCACAAGACCGAGGCCGGCGGCGTCAGGCTGGGCATCGCCTCGGAAGACGCGGCGCGCCAGGCCCATGCCGCCATCCACGAGGCCGTGGCGCGCCACCGTCCCGACACCCGCATCGACGGCGTGCTGGTCGAGCGCATGCTGCCGCCGGGCGGGCGCGAGGTGCTGATCGGCGTGCACCGCGACGCGGCCTTCGGCCTGGTGATGACTTTCGGCCTGGGCGGCATCTACGTCGAGACCCTGCGCGACGTGGCGCACCGCATGATCCCGCTCTCGCCCGAGGATGCGCGCGCGCTGACGCGCGAGATCCGCCATGTCGAGATCCTGGACGGCGTGCGCGGCCAGGCGCCCGCCGATTTCGCCGCGCTGGAGGCGCTGATCCTGCGGGTGTCCGACTTCGCCTGGCAACATCGCGACACGCTGCACGAACTGGAACTCAACCCCGTCTGGGTCGGCGCCGCCGGACAGGGCGCGGTGCCGCTGGACGCGCTGCTCGCCTTCCAGGGCGAGGCGCGGGCCGACTGACCACTACCGGGAACATCATGGACTTCTCGCTGGATTCCACCCAGACCGAATTGCTGGATTCGCTGCGCCGCTACCTGAACGCGGAAGTCGCGCCCATCGTCGACCGCTACGAGGCCGAGGGCCGCATGGTGCCGCAGGAAATGCTGCGCGCCATGCGCGACTTCGGCCTGCTGGGCGGCATGCTGCCGGAACGGGACGGCGGCTACGGCCTGCCGGCCACGACCTACGGCATGCTGATCGCCGAGGTGGCGCGCGTCTGGCCCGCCCTGCGCAGCATCGTCAGCACCAGCAACCTGGCCGCTTCGGTGCTGACCGATGGCGGCTCGCCCGAACTCAAGGAAAAGTACCTGCCGCGCATCCTGTCCGGCGAAGCCATCGCCAGCTTCGCGCTGAGCGAGCCCAACATCGGCTCGGACGCGGCCAATATCGAAACCCGCGCCGACGAGACCGCCACCGGCTGGCGCGTCAACGGCCGCAAGCTCTATATCAGCCTGGGGCCGGTCTGCGAGCTGGGCGTGGTGTTCGTACGGACGCGGCGCCGTGACGGCGCGCAAGGCGTGTCCTGCCTGCTGTTCGAGCGCGGCATGGCCGGCTTTTCGTCCAGCCCGATCCCCAAGATGGGCATGCTGAGCTGTCCATTGGGCGAACTGCTGTTCGAGGACGTGGACATCCCCGCCTCGCACCTGGTCGGCACCGAAGGCAAGGGCTTCGCCCTGGCCAAGAAATACCTCAATATCGGCCGCTGCGTGGTGGCCTTCTCTGCCCTGGGCATCGCCCAGGCCGCCTATGACGCGGCGGTAAAATACGCCGGCGAACGGGTCCAGTTCGGACGGCCCATCGGCGGCTTCCAGCTGGTGCAGCAGATGATCGCCGACATGATGACGCTGGTCGAGACCTCGCGCCTGCTGTGCTATCGCGCCGCCGACGCGCTGGACCGCGACGCGGCGGACAGCCAGCTGCTGTGCTCCATGGCCAAGCGCCACGCCACCGACGCCGTGCTGCGCGTGGCCGAGACCGCCATGCAGGTGCATGGCGGCGCCGGCTACACCACGCTGTTCCCGGTCGAGCGCCATTACCGCGACGCCCGCCACCTGAGCATCGCCGAAGGCACCAACCAGATCCAGTCCCTGTTGATGGCGCAAGGCGTCCTGGGCCTGTCCGCGCTGAAATGATCGCTAGCGCCGGCCTCGCGGCCGGTTCCAACACCCACCGTCCCGCCCCATGCCTCAAATCATTCCGACCGCCCAACGCGTCCTGCAAGTCTTCGAAGTCTATGCCCGCGAACGCCGCCCGCTGACGAATTCCGAAATGGCTCGCATGCTGGACCTGGCCGACAGCAGTTGCTCCGACCTGCTGTACACGCTGCGCCAGGCCGGCTATCTGCTGCGCACGCCCAAGTCGCGCTATTTCCATCCCACCGGACGGCTGCTCGACGTGGCCCAGGGCATCGCGGCGGCCGATCCGCTGCAGGCCTTCGCCGGCGAGGCGCTGGAGATCCTGACGCGCCAGTCGGGAGAATCATCGATGTGCGGCCTGCTCGACGGCAACAAGGTGAAGATCTACGCCAGCCAGGAAAGCCCGCGCGCGCTGCGCTACGTGGTGCAACCCGGCACCACCTTCGCGCTGCACGTGGCCGCGCTGGGCAAGGCGCTGCTGGGCGAGATGGGCGAGGCCGAACGCAACGCCCTCATCGACACCATGCAGTTCGAGCACGTGACCGCCAGCAGCATCGCCGACGCCGCCACGCTGCGCGCGCAGATCGAGGCGCAGCGCGAGAAGCAGTACTTCACCAGCCGCGACGAGGGCAACGAGGGCGTCTCGGCCATCGGCATCGCCGGCCGCGTGGGCGGCCAGCTGACGGCCCTGTCCATCGTCGGCCCGACGCATCGGATGGACGCCAATATGGAGCAGTACGTCAAGGTCGCGCTGGAGGCTCGGGCGGAATTCTTCGAAAGGTAGGGGGCCCCCCCGAGGCGCTGCGCGCCTTCCCCCAGGGGCATGCCTGCGGACCGGCTGAGCCGGATCCGCGGCATCCCGATTGGGGGGCGGCGGCTTGGTGGGTGGCTGTGGTGCTGTGGCGCTTTGGTTTGGCGCTGTGGTTTGGTGCTGTGGTTTGGTGCTGTGGCTTGGCGGCGGTTGGACTGGCAGTCTTTGGGAGAGGGTGGATGGCGGGTCCTTTGAGTGGTTTCACTATCGTGGAGATGGCGGGGATCGGCCCGGGGCCGTTCTGCGCGATGATGCTGGCGGACATGGGCGCGGATGTGATCCGGGTCGATCGGCTGACGCCGGGGTTCCTGGGCGGCGGTGGCACCGTGGTGGATCGGGGTCGGCGCAGCATCGCGCTGGATCTCAAGCAGCCCGGCGCCGTCGACGTGGTGCTGCGGCTGCTGGACGGCGCCGACGCGCTGATCGAGGGATTCCGGCCGGGCGTGATGGAACGGCTGGGCCTGGGGCCGGACGTCTGCCTGGCGCGCAATCGCCGGCTGGTCTATGGCCGCATGACGGGCTGGGGCCAGGACGGGCCGCTGGCCCAGGCCGCCGGCCATGACCTGAACTACATCGCCCTCACCGGCGCGCTGCACGCCATGGGCGAGGCCGACCGGCCGCCCGCCCCGCCGCTGCACCTGGTCGGCGACATGGGCGGCGGCGCGATGATGCTGGCCTTCGGCCTGTTGTGCGCCCTGCTGGAGGCCGGCCGCAGCGGCCAGGGCCAGGTGGTGGACGCGGCGATCTGCGACGGCGCCTCGCTGCTGGCCACCACCTATCACGGCAAGCTGCGCGACGGCGACTGGGTCAACCGCCGGCAAGCCAACATGCTGGACGGCGGCGCGCACTTCTACGGCTGCTATGCCTGCGCCGACGGCAAATATGTGTCGATCGGCGCGATCGAGCCGCAGTTCTACCGCCTGCTGCTGGAACGCTGCGGCATCGACGACCCGGAATTCCAGCGGCAGTGGGACCGCGCCCAGTGGCCCGCGCTGCGGGCCAGGCTGGCGACGCTCATCGCCGGCAAGACCCGCGACGAATGGTGCGCGCTGCTCGAAGGCAGCGACGCCTGCTTCGCCCCGGTGCTCGATTTCGAGGAAGCCCCGGACCATCCGCAACACCGCGCGCGCGCCAGCTTCGTCGAGACCGACGGCATCCGCCACCCGGCGCCTGCGCCCCGGCTGTCGCGCACGCCTGGGCAGGCGCGGCCGATTCCGCAGCCCGGCCAGCACACCGAGGAACTGCTGTCCGGCCTGGGCTGGTCGCCGTCCGACATCCAGGCCCTGCGCGAACGCGGCGCCATCGCCTGAACCCGCCACCCGGAGACGCAGCCATGCCCACCATCACCCAGCCCTATCAAACCCTGCTGCATACGTGCGAGGACGGAGTCGCCACGATCACGCTCAACCGACCCGCGCAACGCAACGCGCTGGACATGGTGATGCGCGAAGAACTGGCCCATGCCGTGGACGCGATCCGGCGCGACCGCGAGGTGCGGGTCGTGATCCTGGGCGGTGCGGGCGGCGCGTTCTGCGCCGGCGGCGACATCGGCACCATGGACGCCGATCCGTCCGCCGAGCATGCGCGCGAACGCATGGTCCGGCTGCTGTTCACCGTCGAGGCCCTGATCACGCTGGACCGGCCGGTCATCGCCAAGGTCGACGGCGCCGCCTACGGCGCCGGCCTGGGCCTGGCGCTGACCGCCGACCTGGTGCTGGCCACGCCGCGCGCGCGCTTCTGCCTGTCCTTCCTGCGCCTGGGCGCGATCCCGGACTGCGGCACGCTCTACACCCTGCCCCGCATCGTCGGCTTGCAGCGCGCCAAGGAACTGGCGTACTCGGCCCGGGAATTCAATGCCGAAGAAGCGCGCGACATGGGCATCGTGCTCGACATCCTGCCGCCGGAACGCATCGACGCGCATGCGCGCCAGATCGCGCTCGCCATGGCCGGGCTGCCGGCCGGCGCGCTGTCCACCACCAAGCGCGGCCTGAACGCCTCGCTGAACAGCGACCTGCACACCATGATGGAGCTGGAAGCCTCGGGACAGGGCGTGGCGCGCTCGTCGCCCTACCACCGCGAGGCCGTCGGACGCTTCCTGGCCAAACAGGCGACGCGCTATCAGTGGCCAAGGTCCTGAAAATGGCCGCTGTCCTGAACGCCGGCGGCGCGCCCCGCGCTACGCCGTCCAGCCGTGTCGCTGCACCACGAAGCCTTCATCGTCCTCGGGCGCCGCGAAGTATGACGTGATGGCGTCGTACTGTTCCTCGCTGGTCGTGTACGGATGCAGGCCGGATTCGTTGCGCGCGCGCAGGCGCGCCTTGCAGACCTCGTCCGGCACATCCAGGAAATGCAGCCGGTGCGCGCGCCCCGACGCCGCCGCCAGCTCGCGCAGCCATGCACGGCTGCGCCGCGTGTTGGCGGGAAAGTCCAGCACCACGGTCAGACCCGCGTCCAGCAGCGCCCGCACATGCGGCGCGACGACCGCGCGCAGCCGGCCGGCGCAGCGCACGTAGTCATCCAGGCCGTGGATCTCGCCGGGGTACAGCGCCGCCAGCCAGTCGTCCTCGCTGATCCGCAGCGCGCCGGGCTGGCTGGCGAGCGCGGCGGCCAGCGTGGATTTGCCGGCGCCGATCTTGCCGCACAGGAAATGCAGCATGGGCGCGGACGGTTGCGATTGCGGGTCTGTCATGGACACTCCTTGAGTGGAATAAACCGGAAGACGGGCCCATGAAACGCGAAACCCGCCTTGCGGCGGGTTGCTTGCACGAGGGATGGATGCGCGCTAGCCCGCCAAGGTCGCAATGGCGGGAATAATCGAAGCGGGAACGAACCGGCGCGGCATCATGGGTGTAAGCTTGCCCGCTGCGCCGCCCCCTTGTCAAACGCGCGCCGCCTCTCCCGCCGGCGCGCCCCACGCCAGGAATTCCATGTCCGACTCGCCGATCTTGCGCCAGGCCGATGCGCGCGACGCCGACCTGATCGCCGCCATGCACGCCGACAGCTGGGCCAGGACCTATCGCGGACTGCTGCCCGACGGCTTCCTGGACCAGGAGGTCGTGCAGGACCGCCTGGTCCACTGGCAGCACAAGATCGCCGGCCCCGAACAAGGCGCGCAGGCGATCTTCATCGCCGAACTGGATGGCCGGCCCATCGGCTTCGTCTGCGTCAAGGATGATCCGGATTCACCCTGGGGCGTGCTGCTGGACAACCTGCACGTGCTGGCGCCCTGGCAGGGAACCGGCGCCGGCAAGCTGCTGATGCGGCGCGCGCTGGACTGGGCGCGTGCGCGCGGCGCCCGCCAGATCCACCTGTACGCGCTGGAGGGCAACACGCGCGCCATCGCGTTCTACGAACGCCAGGGCTGGACGCTTTCCGGCGTGGAAGACGACGAGATCGCCGGCATTCGCGCCCGGGCGCGGCGCTACGTCCATCCGCTGTAACGCGTGACGGCCGAGTTCAGGCCGGCGCGCGCTCCGACAATTCGATCAGGTTCAGGTCCGGATCCCGCAGATAGATGGAACGGATCGGATAGCGGGCGCCCGTGCGCGGCACCGGCCCTTCCACGATCCGCGCCCCGCTCGCCTGCACGCGCGCGATCACCTCGTCCAGCGGCACGGCGCAGATGAAGCACAGGTCCAGCGCGCCCGGCACCGGCAGATGCGCCTTGGGCTCGAACTCGCTGCCCTTCACATGCAGGTTGATTTTCTGCTGGCCGAACACGAAGGCCTTGCGGCCCTGGCCGAAGGTTTCCAGCTTCATGCCAAGCAGGCCCACGTAGAAGTCCACGCAGGCTTGTTCATCGGTGGTGGTCAGGACCAGATGGTCCAGGTGGTCGATCATGGCGCGCTCCGCCCGGATGGTCCGGGCTTCCCTGTTTTGCGAATACCAGGGACTCTATACCGCGCTCGCCCCATATGGGAATTGCCGGCCCGGCATATTGCCTTCGCAAAATGCGA
This sequence comes from Achromobacter sp. AONIH1, assembly GCF_002902905.1. Classification (NCBI taxonomy): domain Bacteria; kingdom Pseudomonadati; phylum Pseudomonadota; class Betaproteobacteria; order Burkholderiales; family Alcaligenaceae; genus Achromobacter; species Achromobacter sp. AONIH1. The sequence continues at coordinate 4,882,314 of NZ_CP026124.1, forward strand.
ACGCTGCTCCCCCGCCCGCTGCTACACTGCCGCATGCCCCAGGACCTGATCAACCCCGCGCGCGTGGACTTCGTGACCCTGCGTCTGTTCTGCGCCGTGGCGCAGAGCGGCAGCATCACCCAGGGCGCGCGCCACTGCCACCTGGCCCTGTCGGCGGCCAGCCGGCGCCTGTCGGATTTCGAGGCCGCCGCCGGCGCGCAGCTGCTCGAACGCAGCGCGCGGGGCGTGGTCCTGACCGCCGCCGGCCGCCTGGCGCTGCAGCACGCGGCGCGCCTGTTCCAGGGCTTTGAACTCTTCAGCAACGAACTCAGCGAGCATGCCAGCGGCGCGCGCGGTCATGTGCGGCTGTGGGCCAATATGTCCGCACTGGTGCAGTTCCTGCCGGCGACGCTGGCCGACTTCATGGCGCGCAGCCCCGGCACGCGCGTGGAGGTCGAGGAACAGCTGAGCGGCGACATCGCCCGCGCGGTGCAGGACGGCCTGGCCGACCTGGGCATCTGCGCCGCCGGCGTGCCCGGGCGCGGCCTGGACCTGATGCCTTTTCGCCGCGACCGGCTGGTGGTGGTGGCGCCGGCGGACCATGCGCTGGCCGCGCGCGACGTCACCGATTTCAGGCGCTGCCTGGCCTATGACTTCGTCGGCCTGAACCGGGGCAGCTCGCTGCTGGACACCCTCGCGCGCGCGGCGCAGGACGCCGGCCTGCCGCTGCGCCTGCGCATCCAGGTGCGCAGCTTCGACGCCATGTGCGAGATGATCGCCGCCGGGCTGGGCATCGGCGTATTGCCGCTGGGCGCCTGCGAGCGGCGGCTGGGGCCGTGGGGCTTGACGGCCTTGCGGCTGGAGGAAAGCTGGGCCGAGCGCCAGCTGCTGATCGCCGCCAGCGCCGAACGGCCCCTGTCGGCCTCGGCCGCGCTACTGCTGCGGCATCTGCGCGACGGCGCCGACGCCTGAGGCCGCTAGCCGAGCGGCGCCTCATCGCGCACCACTTGCGCCGCCGCGCGCAGCGTCTGTAGAAAAAGTTCGGTCGCGGCCGCGGCGCGCGCCTGGCGCCGCGTCATGATGCCCACCGGATGCAGCTTGGCCTGCAAGGCCAGCGGCAGGATCGCCAGCTGGCCGCGCGCGGCCAGCGAGCGCGCCACCCGCAGCGGCATGGCCGACAACAGCGGCGTGCGCTGCAACAGCGACACGATGGTGAGAATGGCGCCCGATTCCACCGCGACCTGCGGAAAGCCCGCGCCGCGCGCCGCGACGGCGCTGGCCACCAGGCTGTAAAGCGCGGCGTTGCGCGACGGCAGCACCCAGCGGTAGCGGTCCAGCTCGGCGCCGCCCAGCCGGCTGCGGGTCGCCAGCGGATGCGAGGGGCCGCAGACCGCCGCGGTGGCCTCTTCGTACAGGATCTCGCATTGCAGGTCGGCGTCCGCGCCCTCCACCACCAGCCGCCCGACGATGCAATCCAGCTCACCCGCGCGCAGGGCGGGCAGCAGCTGCTGCTCCAGCCCTTCGCGCAGTTCGATCCGCAGATCCGGATGCGAGGCCTGCAGGCGCTCCACGGTCAGGGGCGCCAGCAGATGGGCCACCACCGGAAACACGCCCACGCGCACCTTGCCCGACGCGCCGCTGGCCGCCGCCGTCAGCTCGGCGTGGGTCGCGTCCAGCTCGTTGAGCAGCAGCCGCGCGCGGCCGATCATCATCAGGCCCAGCGGCGTCGGCGTCACGCCGTGGTGCGAGCGCTCGAACAGCGTCTGCCCGGCCAGTTCCTCGGCCTCGGCCAGCAGCTTGCTCAGCGCCGGCTGGCTCAGGTGCATGGCCTCGGCCGCGCGATGCATGTTCAGGCTGCGGCCCAGCTCGTCCAGCAACACCAGATGGCGGATGCGCAGACGCGAGCGCAGCTGCTGCAAGGTGGGAATCTGCGACATGGTCGGTCCTGCGCCATCCGGTTATCGATTGATCATGAAATGCAATTATCCAGTTATCGGGTGCATGGCCATACTAGGGCTTGTGCGGGGCGCCTTGCCGCGTCCGCGGCCGATGGCGATCCGCTGCGGCCGCAGCCACCGACAATGAACGCATCAACAAGGGGAATTGCCATGTATCGTCGTATCGCCGCGCTGGCGCTGGCCTGCGCGCTCGCGCCGGGCGCCGCCCTGGCCGACATCCGCATCGGCGTCATCGCCAGCAGCACCGGGCCGGGCGCCTCGATGGGCTCGCTGTACCGCAGCACCGTGCCCCTGCTGCCCAAGACGCTGGGCGGCCGCGCCGTGGAGTACATCGCGCTGGACGACGCGACCGATCCGTCGGCCGCCGTGCGCACCGCGCGCAAGCTGGTGACCGAGAACAAGGTCGACGCCATCATCGGGCCCAGCAACGTGCCGACCTCGCTGGCCGTGACGGAAGTGGCCCGCGAGGCGCGGACGCCGCAGCTGTCGCTGGCGCCCATCACCGTCAACCCCGACCGCGCCGCCTGGATCTTCGTGATCGCCCACGGCATCGACCTCATGGTCGAGTCGCTGACCGCCGACATGGCGCGGCGCAACGTCAAGACGGTGGCCTACATCGGCTTCTCGGATGCCTGGGGCGACGCCGTCTACCGCGCCTTGCAGGACGCCGCCGCCAAGCGCGGCATCAAGGTGCTGAGCAATGAGCGCTATGCACGCACCGACAATTCCGTCACCGCCCAGATACTCAAGATCACCTCGATGAATCCCGACGCGGTGCTGGTCGGCGGCTCGGGCACGCCCGGCGCGTTGCCACACCTGTCGCTGCGCGAGCGCGGCTACGGCGGCGTGCAGTACAACACCCACGGCGTGATCAACCGCGACTTCCTCAAGCTCGGCGGCAAGGGCGTGGATGGCGTGATCGTGCCCAGCGGCCCGGTGCAGGTGGTGGAGCAGCTGCCCGCCGACAGCCCCATCAAGCCGGTGGCCATGCGCTACGCGCAGCAGTACGAAGCGGCCAACGGCGCCGATTCGCGCAACGCCTTCGCGCCCTATACCTACGACGCGTACCTGCTGCTGGACGCCGCCGTGGCCAAGGTGCCCGCCGACGTGCAACCCGGCACCCCGGCCTTCCGGCAGGCGCTGCGCGACGCCCTGGAAGGCCTGAACGGCGTCGTCGGCACGCAGGGCATCTACAGCATGTCGCCCGCCAACCACAACGGCCTGGACGAGCGCGGCGTCGTGCTGATGCAGGCCCGTTCCGGCGCCTGGCATTTCCTGCCCTGACCCGCCCCACCCTCGCAACGCAGGAGTCCGCATGACTGGCGTCCATATTCCCTATGGCGTGTACTGGAGCACCCCTTTCGCCCGCTGGCAGGGCAGCCTGTCGCGGCTGCACAGCCTGCGCCTGGCCGCCTGGACCGCGGCCCGCGAACTGGCGCGGCGTGGCATCGATCCCGCCGGGCTGGACGCCGCCGTGCTCGGCTATTCGGTGCCCCAGCAAGGCGCCTTCTACGGCCTGCCCTGGGTGGCCGGCATGATGGGCGCCCCCCATCTGGCCGGCCCGGTGGTCGCGCAGGCCTGCGCCACGTCCGTGCGCGGCATGGCCACGGCGGCCGCCGACATCATGCTGGGCCAGGCCTCGACCGCGCTGGTGCTGATGGCCGACCGGGTCTCCAACGGGCCGCAGCTCTACCATCCCGACCCCGCCGGGCCGGGCGGCTCGGGCGTGCATGAGAACTGGGTGCTGGACAACTTTTCCAAGGATCCCTGGAGCGGGCTGGCCATGTTGCAGACCGGCGAGCGCGTGGCGCGGCGCCACGGCATCTCCACGGCCGAACAGAACGCCGTCACCCTGCGCCGCTACGAGCAATACGCGCAGGCCTGCGCCGACGAGCGCGCGTTCCAGCGCCGCTACATGACCCTGCCCTTCGAGCTGCCCGATGCCGCCTTCGCCAAGACCGTGGGCACGCTGCAGGGCGACGAGGGCATCCACGCCACCACCGCCGAGGGCCTGGCGCGGCTGACGCCGGTGCTGCCGGACGGCAGCATCACCTATGGCGGCCAGACCCATCCGGCGGACGGCAACGCCGGCATGCTGATGACCACGGCGGCGCGCGCGCGCGAACTGTCGCGCCGGCCCGAGATCGGCGTCGAGGTGCTGGCCTTCGGCCAGTCGCGCACGGAAACCGGCTACATGCCGCAGGCCCCCATCGAGGCCGCCCGGCGCGCGCTGGACCGGGCCGGGCTCAAGCCCGCCGACCTGCACGCGGTCAAGACCCACAACCCCTTCGTGGTGTCCGACATCGCGCTGGCCCGCGCCACCGGCCTGGACGTCATGGAGATGAACAACTACGGCTGCTCGCTGGTCTGGGGCCATCCGCAGGCGCCGACCGGCCTGCGCTCGGTCATCGAGCTGATCGAGGAACTGGCGCAGCGCGGCGGCGGGCTGGGCCTGTTCACCGGCTGCGCCGCCGGCGACAGCGCGATGGCGGTGGCGCTGCGCGTGGACGCGGCCGGAGGCCGGCCATGAACGGCGTCCTGCCCGCGCGCATCGCGCTGATCCCGGAACTGCTGGAGCGCGCCGCCGCCGACTGGCCCGACCGCACGGCCCTGGTCTGCGGCGAACGCCGCATCGACTACCGCCGCTACGCGGCCGAGGTGCGCGCGGCGGCGCGACGCCTGCGACAGGCGCTGCCGCCGGGCGCGCGCGTGGCCACCCTGCTAGGCAACTCCGACCTGGCCTGCGTGCTGACGCTGGCATTGCAAATGGCCGGCTGCCAGCACGTGCCGCTCAATCCGCTCTATACCGCGCGCGAACTGGATTTCATCCTGCGCGACGCCCAACCCGAGCTGCTGATCGCCGACGAGGCCTCGTCCGCCCTGGCCGCGCCGCTGGCCGCCGCGCAAGGCATCCGCCTGCTCGATGGCGCGGCGGCGCGCGCCTGGACGATTCCATCCGACGAAACGCCGGCGGCCGCGCCGGCCGGCGACGCGGACGCGCCGGCGCTGCTGCAATACACCGGCGGCACCACTGGCCAGCCCAAAGGCGTCATCCTGAGCCGGGCCGCCATCGCCACCAATGTGTTCCAGCGCGAAGCCGTGCTGCCCACGCGCCACGGCGCCGAGACGGTGCTCTGCGCCATGCCGCTGTTCCATTCCTACGGCATGGCGATGGGGCTGTTCCTGGCGGCCAGCGCCGCCGCCACGCTGGTGGTGCTGCCGCGCTACCGGCCCGACGATGTGTTCGACGCCGTGGCGCGCGAGCGCGTCACGCTGTTCCCCGGCAGCCCGACGATCTATGCCGGCCTGATGGCGCATGCGCGCTTCGCGCAGACCGACTGGTCCAGCGTGCGCGTCTGCTATTCGGGCTCCGCGCCACTGGCCGAGGAAACGCTGCGGCGCTGGGAGGCCGCGGTGGGCGCGCCAATCTATGAAGGCTATGGCCAGACCGAGGCCGGCCCCATCCTGACCTACAACGGCCCGCAAGGCAGCCGCGCCGGCTCGGTGGGCCGGCCCGTGCCCGGCACCGAGGTCGAAGTCGTGGACCTGGAGACCGGCGCGAAACCCCTGCTCGCCGGCCAGCGCGGCGAGATCCGCGCGCGCGGCCCGCAGATCATGCAAGGCTATCTGGCGCGCCCCGAGGCCACCGCCGAATCGCTGCGCGACGGCTGGCTCTACACCGGCGACATCGGCGAATTCGCCGAGGATGGCTTCCTGTACATCCGCGACCGCAAGAAGGACCTGGTGATCGTCGGCGGCTACAACGTCTATCCGCGCGAGGTCGATGAAGTCCTGTACCTGCACGCGGACGTGGCGCAAGCCGCCGCCGTGGGCTGGCCGGACAGCTACCGGGGCGAGCTCATCCGCGCCTTCGTGGTGCTGCGGCCCGACGCCAGCGCGGACGAGGCGGCGCTGCTGGCGCATTGCCAGGCCAACCTGGCGCGCTACAAGGTGCCGGCGGTGATCGAGATCCTGGACGCGCTGCCCTGCACCAGCGCCAACAAGGTCGACAAGAAGGCACTGCGCGCCCGCGCCTGACTCCGCCTCAGGCGCGGCGCCAGGCCACGGCCAGCAGGGCCGCCACGGACAGGCCCGCGCCCGCCAGGAAGGTCGCGCGCATGCCGGCAGCCAGCGCCTGCGGCGGCGCCGCCAGCAAATCCTGCGCGCCCGCGCCCCAGGCGAACACCGCCCCCATCGCCGACGCGCCGGTGACCAGTCCCAGGTTGCGCGACAGGGTCAGCAGCCCGGACACCACGCCACGATGCCCGGCCGGCGCGGCCGCCATCACCGCCGCGCCATTGGCCGCCTGGAACAGCGCGTAGCCCGCCGTCAGCACCAGCAGCGGCGCGATATAGCCGGCCACGCCCAGCGCCGCCGGCGCCAGCGCCAGCAGGGCGCAGCCCGCCGCCATCGCGGCCAGTCCCAGCAAGGCCATGCGGCCCGCGCCGTGGCGATCCGCCAGGCGGCCGGCGGGCATGCCGGCCAGGGCCGCCGCCACCGGCCCGGCCGACATCGCCAGGCCGGCGCCGCCGGCATCCAGGCCCAGCGCGCCGGCCAGATAGAACGGGCCGACCACCAGCGTCGCCATCATCACCGTGGACACCAGCGCATTGGCCGCGCAGCCCAGCCGCAGCGCGGACTCGCGCAGCAGCCCCGGCTGGATCAACGGCGCGGCCACGCGCGCCTCGGCCCGGAAGAACAGCCACGCGCCCGCCCCAGCCAGTCCCAGCAGCCCCAGATTGAGCCAGCCGGCATGGCCGCGTCCCAGCGTCATCGCCAGCGCATAAGCCAGCAAGGTCGCCGCCAGCAGGACCGTGCCCAGGCCGTCGAAACGCGGCCGGTTCGCGGGCGCGCCGCCGGCCGGCAGGTAGCGCCAGGCCAGGCCCAGCGCCAGCGCGCCCGGCGGCAGCAGCGCCAGGAACAAGGCGCGCCAGCCATAGGCTTCCAGCAGCAGGCCGCCCAGCGACGGCCCCAGCGCCGTGCCGGCCGCCGACATGGCGCCCAGCATGCCCATGACGCGGCCCGCGCGGTCCTTGCCCGCCAGTTCGGCCGCGAAGGCCAGCGACAAGGCCATCATCGCCGCCGCGCCCAGGCCCTGCGCGGCCCGCGCCACGGCCAGCCAGGCCAGCGACGGCGCGGCCGCGCAGGCGGCCGACGCCGCGATGAAGCAGGCGATGCCCGCCAGCTTCAGCCGGCGGCGTCCGAGCAGGTCGCCCAGCCGACCCAGGCTGACGACCAGCGAGGTCATGGCCAGCAGATAGGCCAGCACGACCCATTGCGCCTGCTGGAACGAGGCGTCATAGGCGCGTCCCAGCGCCGGCAGCCCGACGTTGGCGATGCTGGTGCCCAGCGCGGCCAGCAGCGAGGACAGCGCCAGGCCGGCGAAGACGGCCGCCGGCGGCGCGCGCCTGGCCGGCGCGGCTTGCGGCGCGGGCGCGCGCGGCGAATCGGAATCAAGCGCGGCGGCGGCGCCAGCAGCCGGCGTCGATGGATCTTGGGTCAATGGAGCAAGCTTCACGGTCTATCCTGCGGGGGGAAGAAAAGAAAGGCGCGCCGCCGCGACGGCGGGCACGGATCGACCGTCAGGATAGGAGCGCGGCAATGCTGGCGGAAGACGCAGCATTTGCACTTTATTCGTGTACGGAACGCTACCTGTTCGACGCCCCGTGATATGGTCGCCGCATGTCCTCCCCCGACTTCAATCTGCTGATCACGCTGGACGTGCTGCTGGCCGAAGGCAGCGTGGCGCGCGCCGCCCGGCGCTTGCGCCTGAGCCCCTCGGCCATGAGCCGCGCGCTGGCGCGCCTGCGCGAAACCACAGGCGATCCCCTGCTGGTGCGCGCCGGCCGCGGCCTGGTGCCCACGCCGCGCGCGCTGGCGCTGCGCGCGCAAGTCGGCCAGCTGGTGCGCGACGCCGAAGCGGTGCTGCGTCCGGCCGAGCTGCCCGACCTGGCGCGGCTGGAGCGCGTGTTCACGCTGCGTGCCCAGAACGGTTTCGTCGAAGCCTTCGGCGCGCGCCTGCTGGCCCGGCTGGCCGAGGAAGCGCCGGATGCGCGGCTGCGCTTCGTGCCCAAGACGAACAAGCTCAGCGATCCGCTGCGCGACGGCGAGATCGACCTGGACATCGGCGTGGTCGGCGACACCGCCGGCCCGGAGCTGTACACGCGCGCGCTGTTCCGCGACCGCCATGTCGGCGTGGTGCGCGCCGGGCATGCGCTGGCGCGCGGCAAGGTCAGCGCCGCCCGCTACGCCTCGGGGGCGCACGTCATGGCCACGCGCCGCGGACTCGAACGTGGGCCGGTGGACGAGGCGCTGGCGGCGCAAGGCCTGAGCCGCCGCATCGCCGCCTACGTCGGCGGCTACGCCGAGGCGCTGGCGCTGGCCCGCGACAGCGATCTGATCGCCACCGTGCCGGAGAAATTTTGCGCAGCGCTGCTCGCGGACATGCGCCGCTTCGCGCTGCCGGTGGAACTGCCGGCGTTCACGGTATCCATGCTGTGGCATCCGCGCATGGACGCCGACCCGGCGCACCGCTGGCTACGCGCCTGCCTGCACCAGATCTGCACCGCGCGCGACAATCGGCGCTAGTGCGCGAGCCAGCCCGCGCCGCCGCGCGAACGGGCTGCCGCCCCTCCTAGCAGCAGTCGCACAGCAGCACGTCGTTGACCACGTTGCGCGGCCGCGCGCCCAGCCGACCGAAGCCGAAGGCCGCCATCACATCGTGGCAGACCTCCATGGCCTGGTCCTCGCAGGCGGCGTCGTCCACGCCCGGGCAGGTGACCAGCACGCGCCGCGCGCACATATGGTCCAGGAAGTCCGCCGACACCGCTCCCCCGACGACCGTCACCGAGCGCACGCTGGCCGGCAGGCCGTTCTGGCGCAGTCCGGCCAGCATGCATGAGCGGACAATCAGCGCCGCCGTGTCCGCCGGCAGGCACTCGTCGGCGTCCAGGCAGTCCACGGCGAAGAAATCGTCCAGCCTGCGCACCGCGCCCGCCGCCAGCGGCAGCAGGCTGACGCAGCGGTGCCGGCTCAGGGACAGCCGCATCATGATGCGCGGATCCAGTCGGCGGCGCGCTCGGCCAGCATCAGCACGGGCGCGTTGATATTGCCCGAGGTCAGGTCGGGCATGACCGACGCATCGACGATGCGCAGCCCCGGCACGCCCAGGCAGCGCATGCGCCCGTCCACCACCGCCATCGGATCGCGCTCCGCGCCCATGCGACAGGTGCCGCCCGGGTGGTGCACGGTGATGGCCGTGCGGCGGATGAATGCGTCCAGCGCCGGGTCGTCTTCGACGCCCTGCCCGGGCGCCAGCTCGTCGAGCACGAAATCACCCAGCGCCGGCTGACGCATCAGGTCGCGCGCGATGCGCACCGAATCGCGCACCCGCTCCCGGTCTTCCTGGCAGGCCAGGAAGTTCTGGTCGATGCGCGGCGCGGCCAGCGGATCCGCGCCCGCCACCGTGATGCGGCCCCGGCTGCGCGGATGCAGCAGGACGGTGCGCACGGCGAAGCCGTCCTGGAACGGCTGGCGCCAGGGCTTGAGCCAGGGCCGGGCCGTGAACGGCGCCGCCGTCAGCAGGAATTGCAGGTCGGGCGTGTCCATGCCCTCGGGCTGCACGAAGCCCACCACCCCGCCCGGCACGTCGCCGGCGAAACCTTCGCCGCCCAGGTAGGCGCGCACCATCGAGCGGCCGATGCGGTCCAGCCGCAGCTCGCGCACGAAGGGACCGGGCGCGCGCCGCCGCGCCGTCACGATGACCGAGATGTGGTCCTGCAGATTGGCGCCCACGCCGGGACGGTCCAGCCGCACCGACAGGCCGGCCTGTTCCAGCACTCGCGCCGGCCCGATGCCCGAATGCATCAGGATGGCTGGCGTGTTGATCGCGCCGGCGGCGAGGATGACCTCGCGCCGCGCCCGCGCCGTCTGCTGCCGGCCGCCGCGCAGATAGCGCAGCCCCGTGGCGCGATCTCCGTCGAAACCCAGGCCCAGCACATGCGCGCCGGTCTCCACGCGCAGGTTCGGCCGCCGCAGCGCCGGCCGCAGATAGGCGGTCGCGGCGCTGCAGCGCCGTCCCTGGCGGATCGACATCTGCAAGCGCGAGAAGCCGCCGGCGGGCCGCGCATTGTAGTCCTCCAGCCAGGGATGGCCCGCCTGCCCGGCCGCCGTCGCGAAGGCGTCGAGCAGCGGATCCTGGTAGCGGCAGCGCTGCACGCGCAGGGGGCCGCCGCCGCCGCGCTCGGCGCCCGCGCCGTCCTCCCAGTCCTCCAGCCGGCGGAAATACGGCAGGGTATCCTCGAAGCGCCATTCATCCAGGCCATAGTCGCGCGCCCAGCGGGCGAAGTCGCCCGGATGGCCGCGCACGAAGGCCATGGCATTGGTGGACGAGCTGCCGCCCACCACCTTGCCGCGCGCGCACTCGATCGCGCGGCCGTCGGCGTGCTCGGCCGGCTCGGCGTCGTAGCCCCAGTCGTGCAACCGCTTCTGCAGGATCTTGCCCCAGCCCAGCGGCACGTGGATCAGCGGATCGCGATCCCAGGGGCCGGCCTCCAGCACCAGCACGCGGCAGTCCGCCTGCGCGCTCAGGCGGTTGGCCAGCACGCAGCCGGCCGAACCGGCGCCGACGATGATGTAGTCGTACTCCGCGCTCATGTCCTGGCCACCTGCCGGAAATTCACGTGCACATTCTTCTCCCGCGTGAAGGACAGCATCTCGCCAAAGCACTCGTCGCGGCCGATGCCCGACTGCCGCACGCCGCCGTAGGGCGCGCCCAGGAAATGCTTGCCCACCTCGTTGATCCAGACAAAGCCGGCGTCGATCTCGCGCGCCAGCCGGTGCGCCCGCGACAGGTCCGCCGTCCAGATGGCCGCCGTCAGGCCCACGTCCAGGCCCCGGATCTGGTCCAGCATCGCCGTCTCGTCGTGCCAGGGCATCAGCGCCAGCACCGGCCCGAACAGTTCCTCGCGCGCCAGCGCCGAATCGGCGGGCACATCGGCATACACGGTGGGCTCCAGATAATGGCCGCCCGCCGGCACGCCACGGGTCGGAATGGCGCCGCCATGCAGCAGCCGGCCGCCGCTGGCCTCGTCGATGACGCGCTTGACGCGGTCGCGGTGCTCGGCGCTGATCATCGCGCCCATCGTGGTGGCCGGATCGGTCGGATCGCCGGGCACGTAGGCGCCGCAAGCCTGGACCACATGGCGGCAGACCTCGTCGTAGATGTCGCGGTGGACGAAGGCGCGGCTGGTCGAGCCGCAGGACTGGCCGCACCAAGTGAAGTTCATGCCGTCGACGATGGCGCGCGCCGCCTGCGCCGGATCGACGTCGGCGCAGGCCACGAAGGGATTCTTGCCGCCCAGCTCCAGCGCCACCGGCTTGATGCGGCCGGCGGCCGCCTGCATGACCTTGCGGCCCGTGGCGATGCTGCCGACCAGCCCGATCATGTCCACGTCGGGGCTCTCGGCCAGCGCGGCGCCGGCCTCGCCGCCGCCCGGCAGGATCGCCAGCACGCCCGGCGGCAGCAGGTCGCCGATCAGCTCGGCGCAGCGCAGCGCAGACAGCGGCGCCTGCGCCGGCGGCTTGATGATGACGGCGTTGCCCGCCGCCAGCGGCGCGGCCAGCTTGCCCATGGCGAACAGCAGCGGATGATTGAACGCCACGATGCGCGCGACCACGCCCAGCGGCTCGCGCTCGGTGTAGTTCAGGGCGTCCGGCCCCATCGGGATGGTGTCGCCCTTCAGCTCCGTCACCAGCCCGGCGAAGAAGTCCAGCAGCGCGGCGGCCACCATGACGTCCGAGCCCATCTCGCTCACCGGATTGCCGCAGTCCAGCGCGTCCAGCAGGGCCAGCTGGGCGGCATTGTCGCGCAGCCGCTGGGCGACGCGGCGCAGCACCGCCGCGCGCGCCAGCGGCGCCGTGCGGCGCCAGATGGAATGGCCTTCCCGCGCGGCGCGCGCGGCCCGGGCCACATCCTCGCGGCCGGCCTCGGCCACGCGCATCAGCAGCTCGCCCGTGCCCGGCGCGCGGACCTCCATCCAGCGGTCGGACTGTGGCGCGTGCCAGGCGCCGCCGTAGTACAGGCCGGCCTGGGCCGGCAAGGCCACCGGGCCGCTGGCCGTGTCGTGCGTCTTCGGATTCATGCCTGGGTTCCTCAGCGTTTGACCGGGCCGGCCTGTTGCAGGAAGCGGGTATCGAAGCCCTTGCTGTCATCGAAGCTGGCCGCCAGCGCGCCCTGTTCCTTATAGAGCGTGGCGGTGGCCCGCCACTGCGCCGGATCGATCCAGCCCAGCCCGTGCTCGCGGGTATGGGCGCTGAAGAAGGTGTAGTCCAGGTCGGCCTGAAGCTGCGCCACCAGCATCTCCTTCTTGCCCTTGTATTCCGGGTTGTTCCTGATCAGCGAGTCGGCCGCGGCGCCCGGATCCTGGATCACGTCGGCGTAGCCCTTCATATAGGCGGCCACGAAGCGGCGCACCAGGTCCGGCCGCTCGGCGATGGTCTTGTCGGCCGTGAACATGCCCGAGCCATAGCTCTGGATGCCCAGATCCGCGCCGTGCAGCACCGACAGCGAGCCGGGGCCGCCGGCCTTGTGCTCCAGCTCGGGCACTTCGGCGTCGATATAGCCCGGCACCGCGTTCACGCGGTTGAGCAGCAGGAAGTTCTCATAAGGCGGCGACACCGTGGACTGCTTGATGTCGTTGAGCGAAATGCCGTTCTTGGCCAGCGCCGCCTTCAGGAAGATGTAGGTGGACCCGGCCGGATGCACGCCGATATTGGCGCCCTTGAGCTGCTGCACGGACTTGAGGTCGAAGTTCTTCTTCACCGAGATGATGGCCAGCGGCGTCTTCTGGTTGACCGCCACCAGCGCCGTGTTGGCGATGCCCTGCGACCTGCCCACCATCAGCGTGGGCAGGTCCGAGAAGCCGAAGTCGGCGTTGCCGTTGGCCACCAGCCGCAGCGCGTCGGTGGAGCCGGTGCCCTTGCGGATCGTACCGGCGTCGATGCCCTGCTCGGCGAAATAGCCCTTGTCGCGCGCCACGAAGAACGGCGCATGGTTGCCGCGCACCACCCAGTCCAGCTGCACGGTGACGGCATCCTTGGTCTGGGTCTGGGCCTGGGCCTGGACCGCGCCGGCCAGGGCCAGCGCGCCCAGCAGGCCGCACAGCTTGCTACGCTTGATCATGATTTTCCCCTTGTTGATTGTCGATGCTTCAGCGCGCCGCCCAGCCCAGGAACCGCAGCTCGGCCAGCTCGATCAGGTAATAGAAGAAGACGCCCAGGACGGATATCTGCACCAGCGCGGCGAACACCAGCGCCGTATCCATCTGGCTGGAGGCGAACTGGATCATGTAGCCCAGCCCGGCCGAGGCGCCGACGAATTCGCCGACGATCGCGCCGATCACGCTCAGGGTGATCGCGACCTTCATGCCCGCCATCAGGGCCGGCAGCGAGGACGGGATCTTCACGCGCGCCATGATCTGGCCCGGCGTCGCGCCGATGGACTGCAGCAGCGACATCAGGTTGGCGTCGGCCGAGCGCAGGCCCACCAGCATGTTCAGCGTGACCGGGAAGAAGGCCATGATGACGATCAGGGCGATCTTGGGCAGCAGGTCATAGCCGAACCACAGGATCAGCAGCGGCGCCAGCGCGATCTTCGGCACGTTCTGAAACAGCACGATGAGCGGATAGCTGGCGCGGCCGAACCAGGCGTATCGGTCCACCAGCAGCGCCAGCGTGATCCCCACCACGCAGGAACACAGAAAGCCGTAGAGGATTTCCGCGCCCGTGACCAGGCTGGCCTGGAACAGCTCGTCCTGGCGCTCGAACAGCACGGCGACGATGGCCGACGGCGCCGGCACCACGAAGGCCGACACCTGCAGCAGCCGGACCGCCGCCTCCCACAGCGCCACGATCAGCAGCACCAGCGCGAGGCTGGGCAAGGCGGCGCGCCAGGCCTGGCGCAGCCGGCCGGACGCGGGCCGCGCGGGCGCGGCGGGTTCTTTCAAGGTCGTGCTCATGCTCATTTTCCGCTCCCCGGCGCATGCCCTGCCTTGAGCAGCTGCCGCAACTGGAAAGACTTCTGGTGGAACATCGGGCTGGAAAACGTCGCCTCGTTCTTGGGCTGCGGCAGGCCGATATCCAGCTTCTGCACGATGCGCGCCGGATTGGTGGCCATGACGTAGACGCTGTCGGACAGGTAGACCGCCTCGTCGATGGAGTGCGTGACGAACACCACCGTCTTGCCGGTGCGCCGCCAGATATCGAGCAGGAAGTCGCTCATGTGCTCGCGCGTGATGGCGTCCAGCGCGCCGAAGGGCTCGTCCATCATCAGCACCTCGGGATCCAGCGCCAGTGCCCGTGCGATCGATACGCGCTGGCGCATGCCGCCGGACAGCTGCGCCGGATACCGGTCGGCCGCGTACTCCAGGCCGACCAGGCGCAGCAGTTCCAGCGCGCGGTCGCGTTGCCGCTCGCGCGGCACCGCGTCCACCAGCGCCATCAGCGAACAGACGTTCTCCAGCGCGGTCTTCCAGGGCATCAGCGCCGCTTCCTGGAACACCATGCCCACGCGCCGCTGCCGCACCGCCTCGCCCGGCGGCACGCCGGCCACCGAGACCTCGCCGCCGGTCGGCGGCACCAGTCCGGCGAACACCTTCAGCAGCGTGCTCTTGCCGCAGCCCGAAGGGCCGATGATGGAGGTGAACGAGCCCTTCGCGATCTCGATGTCGATGTCGCTCAACACCCGCACGCAACCGGCGCGGGTGTCGAAATCCACGTTCAGGCCGCGGGCCCGTATCTGCGCCGCCAGGGGCGCCGCCTCCCGCGCCGGGCCGGGCCCGGCGGATGCATTCGCCTGCATGTCCATGGCCCGCCTCAACCCGCGGCCACGGCCGCCGCGAAAGCCGGCCGCTGCTCGATGCGCGCCATCCATTGCCGCAGATGCGCCAGCTCGGGCTTGGGATGGGGGAACTTCAGGCAGCGGCGCACCAGCGGCGCCAGGCAAATGTCGGCCAGGGAGAAGGCCTCGCCCGCGACCCAGGGCCGGCCCGCCAGGTGCCCGTCCAGCAGCGACAGCTCGGCGGACAGCAGCTTGGCGGCCGCCTCGCTCAGTTGCTCGGGCGGCAGCTTGGCTTCCTTGAAGCCGGCCAGGTAGGCCACGTTGAGCGAGGCCAGCGTCCAGTCCATCCAGCGCTCGACCTGGCTGCGCGCGGCGGGATCGCGCGGATACAGCGCGTGGGCTTCCTGCTTGTTGGCCACATAGCGCAGGATGGTGTGCGATTCCCACACGTGCAGCTCGCCGTCGCGCAGGGTCGGCACCTTCTGCGTGGGGTTGATGGCCTGGTATTGCGGGGTGAGCGTGGTGCCCTCGAAGGTCTTGCCGTAATCGTGGCGCTTGTACGGCGTGCCCAGCTCTTCGAGCAGGAACAACACTTTCTGCACATTGCCCGAGGTGGCGCGTCCCAGAACTTCCAGCATGATGATTCTCCCTTGATATATGGTTTGCGCGGCCGTTCAGGACCGCTGCGGCTTGTAGGCGATGCACTCGATCTCGATCTTGGTGTCGATGACCGCGCGGGCCTCCACGGTCGTGCGCGCGAGCATCCCGTCCGGGAAGTACTCCTTGAACACGCCGTTGTAGCGGCCAAAATCGCGCGCGTCTTCCAGGTAGACGGTGGCCTTGACCACGTCGGCCAGGTCGCAGTCGGCCGCCCGCAGCGCCCGCCGCATCGCTTCGATGGTGGCACGCGTCAGCTGTTCGATGGTGCCTTCCAGCATGACGCCGTTCTCGTCCTTGGCCACCTGGCCCGACACGAAGACGTAGTCGCCCGCCCGCACCGCCGGATGGAACGGCAGGTTCGGATTCTTGTTGCCAAAGGCTTGTTGCAGATAGGTCATGGTCAGGTCCCGTAAACGGAGCTTTCGATGATGTCCAGGCCGCGCTGCCGGTCCAGCAGGTAGAGCAGCCCGCGGTCGTCGGTGGTGACGTCGTTGGACGACGCGCGTTCGCAGCCGGCCGGCGGGTCGGGCTCGTAGCAGCCCACTTCGCGCGGCCGGAACGGATCGCTGATGTCCAGCAGTCGCAGGCCGCGCGCGAACCAGGCGAAGGGCAGCACATTGCCGCTGAACTTCTCGGCCGGCTGGTGACAGCCGGACATGGCTTCTTGCGGCTGGCCGTCAGGGTCCACGCCGTCGACCTGGAAGGTGGAGATCGGCATGGGCTGGCGCTCGTCCGTGATGTCGAAGAACCAGGTGAAGGCCGGCGGCGACGGCCGCAGCTTGGCCACGTCCTCGTCCGCCACCACCAGGATCTGGCGGCCCTTGAGCAACCCCGGTATGGGCAGCGCCGTGTGCGTGGGATGCGGATGGGCCGGCCCGGTGTTGAACTGCGACACCAGGCGCGGGCGCGCCATGTCCTCGATGTCCAGGATGAACATGCCGTGATGCCAGTACGACACGTACAGGCGGTTGCCCATGCGCAGCGGATGGTGGCAGCGCGGCGGCACGTAGTTGTCCCAGGGATAGGTTTCGCCGCCGGCCTCGTGCTGGCCGGGAATCCACCAGCGCCCCACTTCCTCGGGCTTCGCCGGATCGCGCAGGTCCAGGATCTTGACGATGTTGCCGATGTAGCCCGGCGCCGTCGGCGAGATATAGGCGTAGCGGCCGTCGAAGTCGTAGCGGTGCACGCCGCCGCCCTGGGTGCCGGTCTTCCAGTGCGTGATCAGGCGCGGACGGTCCGGCCGGCTGACGTCGTAGATGCCCAGTCCGCCGCCGAAATCGTCGGCGCCGCTGCGGAACTTCTCATAGTTGACGATCATCAGGCCGTCGCGCACGCGCACCTTGTGCGAATGCCAGCCGATGGGCACTTCCAGCGACGCCAGCAGGCGCGGGCGGCGCGGGTCTTCGACGTCGTAGATCGAGGTGCCATAGGGCGGACGCATGTGCGAGACATACATCGTCGCGCCCTCCACCCAGACCTGTCCGCCCCCCTCGCAATCGACGTGGGCAAGCAGCGAGGTGTTCCATTGTTTAGCCAAGGCCGGGCTCCCTCAGACCAGCTCGACCAGATCGCCGCCGGCCGTGCGTCCCCACTGGTGGAACAGGCCCATGGCGCGCAGCGCCGGCTCGTCGCTGGCGATGAACAGGATCAGCGGCTCGGTGGCGTCGTTGCGGTACTGCACCCAGTTCTCGCTGGGCACGGCGACCGTGTCGAACGGTTCGAGCGCATGCCGCTGTTCGCCCACCGTCATGCTGCCCTGGCCGCTGAACGGCGACACCAGCAGGTTGGCGGTCTGCTTGAGCGGCAGCGTGGTCTCGCCCGGCCGCACCATCTGCATGAAGAAGGTCATGGTCCGGTAGACCGGGCCGCCCCGCAGCGGATGCGTGTATTCGATCGACACGCCCTCGTGCGGCGATTCGTCCCAGTCGCGAAAGCGATACAGCAGCTCGCGCATGGCTTCGTAACGGTACACGAACATGGGCGAGGAATCGCCGCCGCCGCGCCGGTGGTCGAGAAAGCGCGGCGTCAGTCCGCCGGCGCCGTAGACCATGCGCGAATACTCGGTCTGGAAGCGCGCGCTCTGCTTGCGCACGACCTCGCCGTTTTCCTGGTAGTCGTGCTGGAACGACAGGGCGTTCAGGTTCTCGACCAGCGGATAGTCCAGCACTGACAGATTGATGGCCGGCTCGCCGCCCAGGTTGCCGTGGTTGTGCCAGGTGTCGCGCGGCGTCAGCACCATGTCGCCGGGCAGGAAGGTGATGTCCTCGCCCTCCACGCCCGTGAAGTTCTGCCGGCCCGTCAGGCCGAAGCGCACGGCGCTGGCCGTGTGCGCGTGCGGCGGCATGAGTTCGTTGGGATCGTTCTGGCGATAGGCGGTGTACAGCGTGGACACCGTCGCGCGGCGCGGCGCCAGGCCCGGGTTGATGAGGATCAGCGAGCGGCGGTCGGTGTTCTCGGTGGAGATCAGGCGCGCCGACTGGGCCAGCAGGGGCTGGATGTCGTCGCGGTACGACCAGCGGTGCGGCACCGGCTTGGGGCCGTTGGTCAGCTGGCTGATGTCGTCGTGCGCGCTGTCTCCGCGCGCCCAGAACGGAAACATGTGCCTCCGTTCGATCTGCTCATACATGGACAGCAATTCCGCCGCGCGCGCATCGCCGGCGACCTCGGTCGCGTGCATACACATTCCCCTTTGAATGGTTATCAGGATTCAGCGGAACAAAATCTAATAACAACCAATGGTTGTGTAAACGCGATTCTGGTTTTTTTATGGAAAACCCCTAAACCTGATTTTCCGACCCTTATTTTTCTAGGCTTTCCCCATGCAAATCAGGCATTTGCGAATTAGCAACCGAATAACCACCAATTAACAACCATTCAGGGTTTTCGATATTGCTGGGCGTATATTCCGCCCATAAGATGTACGCAAAAAAACCGGAGGCGGGAAACTCATGGCACGCACAAGGCAACCCGAAGTTTCGAATGACGTCACGCGCCTGATCACACAGATCCGCGCCATGATCGGCAAGGGAGAGGAGCTGCCGCCCGAGCGCCTGCTGGCCGATCAGCTGAAGGTGAAGCGGCATCGCCTGCGGCTGGCGCTGGAGACGATGCGCGACGCCGCCGAACTGCCCCGCCCCATCATCCGCCGCAACGACAGTCCGGTGCTCAAGAGCGACGTGGTGGTCCAGGGCACCAATGCGCTGGAGGTCATCGAGCTGCGCATCGTGCTGGAGCCGGCCATCGCGCGCCTGGCGGCGGTGCGCGCATCGCCGGTGCAGATCGCCAAGATCCTGGAAGCCGCCACCACGCCGCAAGGCGTGACGCGCACCATCGGCGATATCGCCTTCCACAAGCTGCTGGCCGACAGCTCCGGCAACCAGCTCGCGGCCAGCCTGTATGCCTTCCTGCGCCGCGTCGGCTCCGACCACAGGCTGCACGTGCCCATGGCCAGCGCGATCACGAGCGAGCGCATCCAGCAACGCGACCAGGAACACCGCGCCATCGCGGAAGCCATCGCCGCGCGTTCGCCGGACGCCGCCGAACAGGCCATGCGCCAGCACTTGCGGCGGGTCCAGCGCGAGATCGCCGATCGCTTGAATCCGCTGGAGACGGCCTGAGTTCGTGGCCTGAGTGCCTGGTCTGAGTGCCTGGTCTGAGTGCCTGGTCTGAGTGCCTGGCCTGAGTTTCTGGCCTGATTTCCTGGCTAGCGCTTTCAGGCTGGGACGTTCAGACCAGGAGTGCCGACCTGGAGCGCCATGCCTGCCCCTAGCCCGCGCCGCCGGGCGGCGGTGCTACGCCTGCCTCTCCATCAATTCCACGACCCAGTCGATGAAGGCGCGCAGCTTGGCGCTGACGTGGCGGTTGGGCGGATAGGCCAGGTACATCGGCATCGTTTCCATGTCCCAGTCCTCGAACAGCCGCGCCAGCTCGCCGCTGGCCAGGTGCGGCCGCGCCATGTAGTCGGGCAGCCACAAGATGCCCAGCCCCGCCAGGCCGGCCTGCAGATAGGCGTTGCCGTCGTCCACCGCCAGCGCGTAGCGTCCGTGCACGCTCAGGCGTTCGTCGCCGCGCTGCATGGCATAGGGCAGCGCCCGCCCCAGCCGCGCCCACAGATAGCCCACGATGCGATGGTGCGAGTCTTCCAGCTCGCCCGGATGCCGTGGCACGCCCGCCATCGCCAGATAGCCCGGCGACGCGTACACGCCCAGCCGCAGGTCCGCCACGCGGCGCGCGCGCAGCGATTGGTCCTGCAGTTCGCCGCCGCGGATCACGCAGTCCACGTTCTCGCCGATGAGGTCCACCTTGCGGTCGCTCACGCCGAGGTCCAGCTGGATCTCGGGATGGCGCGCATGGAAGGCCGGCAAGGCCGGCACCAGCACCATGCGCGCGAAGGGACTGGGCACGTCCACGCGCAGCCGGCCCCGGGGCGAGGCCGAGGCGCCGGACAGGCTGGTCTCGGCATCGTCCATGTCGGCCAGCAGGCGCAGCACGCGTTCGTAATAGGCCGCGCCGTCGGCCGTGACATTGACCTGGCGAGTCGTGCGGTTCAACAGCCTGACGCGCAGCCGCGCCTCCAGCTGCTGCACCAGCTGCGTCACACTGGTCCGGCTGATGCGCAGCGTCTCGGCCGCCTTGGTGAAGCTGCCTGTCTCCACCACCCGCGCAAACGCTTGCATTGCATCGAATCGGTCCATGCGTGTCTCCTGCCCTTCGCCAGATTGTTTGCATTCTACAAACAGTGCTGGACAGGCTTGCCCGTTTATCGGCGGCGCGCCGCCTCCTACAGTGCGGCATCGGTTCACACACATCCAGGCCAGCCGGCCTGTACACGGAGATCAGGCATGACCCAACGCGACGTCGTCTTTCCCCCCGGACGCCAGGCGCTTTATGAGCGCAACCGCTATTCCCCGGCGATCAAGGCCAACGGCTTCCTGTTCGTCTCGGGCCAGGTCGGCAGCCGCGAGGATGGCTCGCCCGAGCCGGACCTGGACGAACAGGTGCGGCTGGCGTTCCGCAACCTCAACGCCGTGCTGGCCGCCGCCGGCTGCAGCTTCGACGACGTGGTCGACGTGACAGTGTTCATCGTCGATCCCGCATCGACGTTCGAACGGATCTGGCGCATCGTTCCCGAGTTCTGGGGACAGGCGCCGTATCCCACGCTGACCGGCGTGGGCGTCACCTGGCTGTATGGGTTCGACGTTGAACTCAAGGTGATCGCCAGGCTGCCGGACGGCGCGGCGGGCTAGGGCCTGTCAATGCAACGGCGCGCGGGATTCGGGATGCGCGCTTGCGGGTGAAAAACCGTCGTCGCTCACGACAGCCCGCGCTTCGCCTTCCGGGTCTCGACCCAGGAAATCAGGAAGCCCGCCTCGCCGAAGGCGTTGTTGGCGTCCGTCAGATCCTCGGCGCCGACGTCCATCCGGTACGGCGCATCGCCGACCTGGGCCAGCCCGTCTTGGCCCACGCGCTGAGCGATGAACGCCCGCAGCGAATGGCGGGATGCGAGGCCGAGCGCGATGTCCGTGGCAGGCGCGGTCGCGCCGGGAGACTTGGAGGCGGAGTCGGTCATTTGAAGCTGTCGTACTCTCGGTAGTGATTCACCTGGGCGATGAATTCGGCCGGGTCCTCGCCATTCAACCGGCCGGCGATGTATTGCACATTCCCGGCCAGCATCCAGCCACGCAAGTCCAGGCCCCGGACGGCTAGCGGCATTTCCAGGTCTTCGTCGTCCAGGTAGACCTCGTCATCGTCCAGTTCCTCCAGATACGTTTCCGAAATGGAATAGAACACGGCCTGCTCGGGCGTCGCGCGCCACGCGTCCAGGTTCACGTAGATCCACTCCCCGGCCTGCAGCGCGGGGATGGCCCGCAGCAGTTCGGCCAGCGTCTTGAACACCTGCATGTCAATCTCCCGTCGGCACGCGATTCAATCGAAGATCCTCATGGCGAGAGAACAATAGCCCGAAACGAAGTCCATCAGGTCATGAAGGTAGTCTTCATGCTCCGGCGCCGCCACGGCCATGGACGCCAGCTCCGCGTACATGCGGTCCCGCGTCCAGCCCGCCGCGCGATGGCGAAGCAGCATTTCCCTGGCGGGCGCGTGGGCCATGCCAGCGGTCGCGGCGTTCAATATGTCCTGCCGGAACGGGCCGGCTTCCGGGGTGCTGCGCATGTTCTCTGGACCGGATCAAAGCCGGATCGATTCAAGCGGATGATGAATCGGCGCGCGGGATCGCCATCCTGCGCGCCGTGGCCTCGTCGACCAGGGTCCGCAGCGCGCGCAGCACCTCGTCGTGCTGCGCGTAGTCGCGGCCATAGGTCAGGTTGAAACCGTAATCGAAATCGGGCGGATTGTCGCCCTGGCTGTGCTGCAGAATGGTTTCCATCTTGTCCAGCGCCTTCACCGCGCGGGCTTCCGGCGTCGCGGCGGCCTCGTACTCGTCCCACAGCGCCAGCAGCCGCTCGCGCGCCGCCGGGTCCAGGCTGCGGGCCAGTTGCAACAGGTCGCGGCGCTCGCGCGCGCTCTTGTCCGGATGCGCGTCGCGCACGATCGCCGGCACATCGCCGCCCAGCGCCTCGCCCAGGTCGTGGACCACGCACAGCTGCAACACGCGCAGCGGATCCAGCCCCGCGAGCCCATCCTGGAACAGCATGGCCATCAGGCACAGACGC
Source organism: Achromobacter sp. AONIH1 (assembly GCF_002902905.1). Taxonomy (NCBI): domain Bacteria; kingdom Pseudomonadati; phylum Pseudomonadota; class Betaproteobacteria; order Burkholderiales; family Alcaligenaceae; genus Achromobacter; species Achromobacter sp. AONIH1. The sequence goes on from NZ_CP026124.1 coordinate 4,904,420, forward strand.
CAGCTGTGCTCGGCCGTGCTTTCCTGCCGGCCGCCGGAGCTGCGGCCGCTGCGCAGCACGTCCTTGAGGCGTTCGGCCTGGCGGATGAATTCCAGCCGGCCTTCGAGTGTCGCGGCATCCATGCTTCATGACTCCTTGCGTGTCGGCCGCGCGCTGGGTTCGAATCGCGCGCGCCAGACTCGGATCTTGCATCGCCGCCGGATGCGCGTCCACGCATAAAAAATGATCGCAGCGAGACGCGAACCCGCGTACCGCACGGCCACGCGTGGCAGGATCGCACCCGATCGGATAGACTTCAGCGTCCAGATTCCATGCCACACGCATTCTCTCCATGACGCCAGGCCCGCTCACGGATCGCTGAGCCGCAACGACACCCAACCCCAGTCGTTGCGGCGATCGCCTCTCATTGAGCCCCCTCTCTGAGCCTCATCCAGGCAGATCGCCGCCGGATTCTCTTTCCGTGCGGAGGCTTTGCCATGCCCACCCATTCTTCCCCTGCCCGCCCCGACATCTGGGCCGGTCCCCTGCCGCCTGCGCTCGCGCTGATGGCGCCCTTCGACCTGCTCGCCTCGCTGGCGATGGACGTGTACCTGCCCGTGGTGCCGGCCATGCCCGCGGCCTTGCAGACCACGCCCGCCATGGTCCAGCTGACCCTCAGCATCTACATGCTGATGCTGGGACTGGGCCAATTGATCTTCGGCCCGCTGTCCGACCGCATCGGCCGGCGGCCGGTGCTGCTGGGCGGCGCGCTGCTGTATGCCGCCGCGTCGCTGGCGCTGGCCGCCGCCGGCAGCGGCGGGCTGTTCGTCGCGTTGCGGCTGCTACAGGCGCTGGGCGCCTCGGCCGCGCTGGTGGCCATGTTCGCCACCGTGCGCGACGTTTATGCCGACCGGCCGGAAGGCAGCACCATCTATGGCCTGTTCAGCGCCATGCTGGCCTTCGTCCCCGCGCTCGGGCCGATGCTCGGCGCGGCCATCGCGGCGGGCTTCGGCTGGCGGGCGATCTTCGTCGCGCTGGGCGCGGCGGGCCTGCTGGCGTGGTTGCGCGCCATGCCGCGCTGGCGCGAGACCCGTCCATCCACGCCGGGCGCGCGGCGGCCCGGCTTCGCGCCCATGCTGGGCAGCCTGCGGTTCTGGATCTATACGCTGGGATTCAGCGCGGCGATGGGCGCCTTCTTCGTGTTCTTCTCGACCTCGCCGCGCGTGCTCATGGGCGCCGCCGGCTACTCGCACATGGCCTTCAGCGCGGCCTTCTCGACGGTCGCGCTGGTCATGATCGCGGCCACGCGGCTGGCGCCGCGCCTGGTGGCGCGCTGGGGCATCGCCGGCAGCTTCGCGCGCGGGGCGGCGACGATGCTGGCGGGCGCGGCGCTCCTGGCCGGCTGCGCCGCCACGACGGCGCCGTCCTTTGCCACCTTCGTGATGCCGATGTGGCTGGTGGCGACCGGCATGGTGCTGGTGGTTTCAGTCAGCGCCAACGGCGCGCTGCGGGACTACGGCGACGCGTCGGGCGCCGCGGTGGCGCTGTACTACGCCGCGCAAAGTCTGATCGTGGCCGGCTTGGGCACGCTGTCCACACTGGCGCTGGATGGCGGCAGCGCCTGGCCGCTGGTCGCCTATTGCGCCGCCATGCCGGCGGCCAGCCTGGTGGGGTTGGCGCTGTTGCAACGCAGGGAAGTAGCCGGACGCGAGGACTGAACCCGAGGCCGCGTCACAGCGTCTCGACCAGCCGCGCCGCCGAGCCGTCCGCCAGCACGATGCGCGTCCAGCGGCAGGCGCTCTGGCGGATCGGCACCTCATCCGAGCGATTGGCGCCGGTGCGGAACTCGATGGCGGGCGGGGCTTGCGTTTCGCGCCAGCCCATGGCTTCCAGCGCCGCTTCCATGCGCTGGATTTCAGGGGTGGCGTAGCGCCACAGCGAACGGCCCATCAGCCCGGACAAGGGCGCGCCGAACTCGGCGGCGCGCGGCGGCGAGCAGGCCAGCAGCGCGTGACTCAGGTCGCAGACCAGGTGCATCGGCGACGGACCGGCATCGACCAATCGGGCCAGCGCCCGATCCGCCGCCGCGTCCAGCCTGGCGGACAGCCGACGCTCGACCTGCGCGCGCTCGGCCGGCTCCATCTCCTGCACGCCGCTTTCCCAGCGAGATATCGTGGACTGCGCCACGCCGAACAGCTCGGCGGCATGCGTCTGCTTGATCCGGTTCAACAGACGCCAGCGCCGCAACGCGGCGCCCAGTCGCACGGGTTTGAAATCGAGAACCGTCATGGCGGCCAGGGGTGGATGTCGTGTGGGCGTATCTGCGGGACAGCGCACTAGCGCTGCTGCATCGCCATGCGTATGCCCAGCGCGCAATAGACCGTGCCGACCGCCTTGCCCTGCCAGCGCCAGATTGCCGGATGGCGGCGCAGGAGGCGGCCGACGCGGCCCGCGCACAGCGCCACCAGCCCCGTGCTCAAGGCGCCCATCAGCACGAACAGCACGCCCAGCGTGGCCAGCTGCAAGGCCACGGGACCGTTCTGCGGACGCACGAACTGCGGCAGGAAGGCCAGGAAGAACAGCGCCGACTTGGGGTTCAGCACCTCGGCCAGGATCGCCTGCCGGAACGCCGTGCGCGCGTCGACGCGCGCGGCCGGCGTCAGGTCGGGCAGGTCGGCCCGCTCCAGGAAGGCGCGCACGCCCAGGTAGACCAGATAGGCCGCGCCGGCGTACTTGACCACGTTGAACAGGAAAGCGGACGTCATCAGGATGGCCGACAGCCCCAGCACTGCCATGCAGGTATGGATCAGGTCGCCGGCCGCAATGCCGAGTCCGGTCGCCATGCCCACGCGCGTGCCCGAGGTGGCCGCCCGCGCCAGCGTCAGCAGCACGGCGGGGCCGGGAATCAGCACGAAGCCGGTCAGCACGGCGAGATAGGTAAGCAGCGTGGCGTGGTCGATCATTACGTGTTTCCCTTGGAGGCGCGGCGAGCAGGCGAGCGCGCGCCGCCCTGCTCCAGGCGGCAGGCCAGCCCGTCCAGCAACAGGGCCAGGCCCTGTTCGAACGCCTGGTCCGGGCCGCCGCCTTCGAGTATATCCATGGCGGCGCGCAGCAGCGGCGCGTCCTGCGGCAGTTCCTGCCGGGTCATGCCCTGCCCCGCGCCGTCCTGTGCCGCCTGCTGCTCCAGCACCGCGCCCACCGTGTACTGGCTGACCGCCAGCAGCGCATGCACGCTGGCGTCCGGCGCAAACCCGGCGTCCCGCAGCAGGCGCAGCTGCGCTTCCACCGCGCCGGCCTGCGGCCCGTCCGGCCGCGTGCCCGCATGAATGCGCGCACCGTCGCGATAGGCCAGCAGGCCGCGCCGGAAGCTCATGGCGTTGTCGTGCAGGAACGTGCGCCAGTGCTCGCCCGGCTGCGGGATGCCACGGGTGTGGCGTTCGACCAGCATCTGCCGGGAAAGCGCGTCCAGCAGTTCGCGCTTGTTCTTGAAGTGCCAATAGAGCGCGGGTTGCTGCACGCCCAGGCGCTCGGCCAGGCGGCGCGTGCTCAGGCCGTCCACGCCGACCTCGTTGAGCAGGTCCAGCGCGGCGCGGATCACGGTTTCGCGGCTGAGTTTGGTCACGCGGCTTCCTCTGTATCGACCCATCCGCCGGCGCGGATGCCTCTGTGCATGCGCGCCGGCGTTCAGGTCCGTTCACTGAAATTCCAGGCTTGACAATTTATCACTGATAGATTTTCATACACAAACTTATCACTGATAAATTCTTAATGAAATCCGACAAAGCCCTGTTCGTCATCCTGACGACCGTCGCGCTGGATGCCGCCGGCATCGGCCTGATCATGCCGGTGCTGCCCGGCCTGCTGCGCGCGCTGGCTGGCGCCGATCAGGTCGCCCGCCACTACGGCGTGCTGCTGGCGCTGTATGCGCTGATGCAGTTCCTGTGCGCGCCGCTGCTGGGCGCGCTGTCCGACCGCCACGGACGCCGTCCGGTGCTGCTGGCCTCGCTGGCCGGCGCCGCGCTGGACTACGCGGTGATGGCGGTCGCGCCGGCGCTGTGGGTGCTGTACCTGGGTCGCGCCGTCGCCGGCCTGACCGGCGCGACCGGCGCGGTCGCCAGCTCATGCATCGCCGACCTCTCGCGCGGCGAGGACCGCGCCCGCCGCTACGGCTACCTGAGCGCCTGCATGGGCCTGGGGCTGATCGCCGGGCCGGTCATCGGCGGCCTGGCGGGCCAGTGGTCGCCGCATGCGCCCTTCGCCGTCGCCGCCGCGCTGAACGCGCTCAATTGCCTCATGGCCTGGCGCTTCCTGCCGGAATCGCGGCCCGCGCCCGACGCCACGACATCGGCCGCAACAGCCCCCGCCGCCGCCGGCATCCGCCCGGCTCGCGCGCTCCAGGCGCTCAATCCGCTGGGCGCCCTGCGCTGGGCTCGCGGCCTGCCGGCGGTGCCGGCGCTGCTGCTGGCCTACGTGCTCGCGCAGATCTCTGGCCAGGTGCCTGGATCCCTGTGGGTGCTGTACGGCGAAGACCGCTACCACTGGGACGCCGCCATGGTCGGCCTGTCCCTGGCGTCCTTCGGCGTGCTGCATGCGCTGGCGCAGGCCCTGCTGCCCGGCCCCGCCACCCGGCGTTTCGGCGAGCGCGGCAGCGCCATGCTGGGCTTGCTGGCCGATGGCTGCGGCTACGTGCTGATCGCCTTCGCGACGCAGGGCTGGATGGCGTTTCCGATCCTGTTGCCACTCGCGCTGGGCGGCCTGGTCGTACCCGCGCTGCAGGCGCTGCTCTCGCAGCAGGCCGGCGCGTCGCGCCAGGGGCAGTTGCAAGGATCTCTGGCCTCCCTGGCGGGCCTGACCTCCGTCATCGGCCCGCTGTGCGTCACCGCCCTCTATGCCGCGCCCGGCCAGGGTTGGAACGGCTGGCCCTGGCTGGCCGGCGCGGCGCTGAACCTGGCCGGGCTGGCGCTGCTGCTGCGGCGGGCCAGGCCCGTGCGCGACCTGTGCGCCGGGAACGAGCCGGCGACGGCGCGACAGCGGCAGTGACAAGCCCCTTCGCGGAACGCCCAGCAAGGACCGGAGTGGCGAACGCGACCGGCCTGCCTACACTGGCTTCACTGCCCGAACCCCAGGAGACCCGCCATGATCCGCCAAGACGCAGCATTCACCTGCCGCTACCGCGCGCCCGGCAGCGCGCCACAAGGCCCGATCCGCTACGCCATCGGCCAGACCACGCTGGGCATGGTCCTGGCCAGCAAGACGGAGCTTGGCATCTGCGCGATTCTGCTGGGCGCGGACCGGGACGCGCTGCGCGCCGAGCTGGCCGCCGCCTTTCCCGATGCGACGCTGCACGCGGATCCGCGATCGCTGCAACCTGAGCTGGCCGCCATCGCCGCCTATATCGACCACGGCAACACCGATGCGCCGCTGGCGCTGGACGTGGGCGGCACCGCTTTCCAGCAGCAAGTGTGGCAGGCGCTCGCCGCCATCCCGGCCGGCCAGACCCGCAGCTACGGCGAGCTGGCGCGCCAGCTCGGCGCGCCCGACGCCTCGCGCGCCGTGGCCGGCGCCTGCGCCGCCAACGTGCTGGCCGTGGCCATTCCCTGCCATCGCGTGGTGCGGGGCGATGGCGCGCTATCCGGCTATCGCTGGGGCGTCGAACGCAAGCGCGCGCTGCTCGCCGGCGAGCGCGGCCGATGATGCCGGAAACCTGCGCCATGGCGCCGGACCTGGACCGCCACGATTGGGAAGCCATCGCGCGCGCGCTCGACGCGCGCGGCAATGCGCGGCTGCCCGGCTTGCTGGACCCCGCGCAATGCGCGGCTCTGGCTGCCGGATACGCTTCGCCGGACGGCTATCGCAGCCGTATCGTGATGGCGCGCCACGGCTTCGGGCGGGGCGAGTACAAGTACTTTTCCTACCCGCTGCCGCCGCTGCTGCAAGCGCTGCGCCAGGCGCTGTATCCGCGCCTGGCGCCCATCGCCAACCGCTGGAACCAACTGCTCGGCGATCCGCAACGGTTTCCCGCCACGCACGACGCGTTCCTGGCGCAATGCCATGCGGCCGGCCAGAAGCGGCCCACGCCGCTCATCCTGCAATATGGGGCAGGCGACTACAACTGCCTGCACCAGGACCTGTACGGCGAGCGGGTCTTTCCCTTGCAGGTGGCCATCCTGCTGTCGCGGCCCGGCCGGGACTTCAACGGCGGCGAATTCGTCATGACGGAGACCGCCTCCAGCGGCCAGCGCGCCGAGGTCATCGCGCTGGACCAGGGCGACGCGCTGGTCTTCACGGTCAATCACCGGCCGGCTCCGGGCAAGCGCGGCGGCACGCGCAAGGTCGCCATGCGCCATGGCGTGAGCCGTGTGCGCGGCGGTTCGCGCCATACCGTGGGTCTGATTTTTCATGATGCGCGTTGACCCCTGCCCGGCCCGGCGCGCATGCGTTAAAAAGACCGCCAGGACCCCTTCCGTGATGAACCCGCAACAAGGACGCTGATGCCGCGCGCCGCCATCCCCGCCGACCTGTCTCCCCGCGCCTACCGGCGCGCCGCTGATTTCCTGGCCGGCCTGGACGCCGACTGGGCGCGCCATGTCGCGGCCGTCGGTCCCTGCCGGCACGAAGCCAAGCCGGGCCGCGAACCGTATGAAGCGCTGGTGCGCGCCATCGCCCACCAGCAATTGCATGCCCGCGCCGCCGAAGCCATCCTGGCGCGCTTGCTGGCGCTGTACCCCGACGCGGACTTCCCCAGTCCGCAAGCGTTGCTGGCCACCGATGAACAGCAACAGCGCGCCTGCGGCCTGTCGGCCAGCAAGCTGGTCGCCATTCGCGGCATCGCACAGGCGGCTGCGGACGGCGTGGTCCCGAGCCGCGCCGACGCCTTGCGCCTGTCCGACGACGAGCTGATCGCGCGCCTGACGCCGCTGCGCGGCGTGGGCCGCTGGACGGTCGAGATGTTCCTGATCTACACGCTGGAGCGGTCCGACATCCTGCCGGTGGACGACTATGGCGTGCGCGAAGGCTATCGACGCCTGAAGAGCCTGGACAAGACGCCCACGCCGCGCCAGATGCGCGACATCGGGCTGGCCTGGAGCCCGCATCGCACCGTCGCCGCATGGTATCTGTGGCGGCTGCCCGCCCAGGGCGTGCAGCCGCCGGGCGATCCCGTCCGAGCATCGGCCGGGGATGCACAGCCATGACCGGCATCGTCGCCATGCTGGACGGCAGGAATTGGACCGCCATCGCCCATGAACTGGACGTGGAAGGCTATGCGCTGCTGCCGGGACTGCTGACGCCGGCACAGGCGCGCGAGCTGGCGAACGCCGCGCCCGCCACGGCGCCCACTGCACGCGCCAGCGCCAGCGCGGACAGCGGAGAGCTGTTCGGACACGCCCCCACGGCGCCAGCGGCCTGGATGCCATGGCGCAAGGCGTTCTATCGCCATCTGGCGCCGATTGCCAACCGCTGGCAGCAGATCCTGGACGACCCGCTGCGCTATCCGGCCGAACTGCCGGAATTCCTTGCGCGGAATCGCGCCGCCGGCCAGACGCGGCCGCTGTCGCGCCTGCAACGGCTGCGCCAGGGAGACGAGGTGGGCCTGCATCAGCACGTCGACGGCGACTGCGTCTTTCCGCTGCAGGTCGTGGCCTTGCTGTCCGAGCCCGGACGGGATTTCACCGGTGGCGAATTCGTCATGACCGAGCAGCGTCCGCGCATGCAATCGCGCCCCATCGTGCTGCCGCTGGGCATCGGCGACGCCGCCATCATCGGCACGGGTCAGCGGCCGTTCAAGGGCGGCGCCGGCTACTACCGCGTCAATCTCAAGCACGCCATCAGCCGCGTGCGCGATGGCGAGCGCGTCGGCCTGGAACTGCTGTTGCACGACGCGCCCTGAAGGGCGCCTCAGGCGGAGGCCCGGCGCCTTTCCTTGGCCAGGTTGACCTGCAAGGCGGCCCGCGCCACTTCCGCCAGCGCGGGCGGCCAGGCGGCGTTGCCCCGGGCGCGCAGCCACTCCAGCAGGTCGGCCAGATGCCACAGGGACGTGGTGCCTTCATGCACCGGCACCGGGAAGCTGCCCGGATACGCCAGCATCAGCTTGCGCATGGCCTGCCGCGACACGCCGGCGATCTCGGCCACGTCGGTCAGGCCGACCAGGTCCGGCGCAGCCTCGATCAGCCGGGCGTCGGGCAAGGCGCGACGCACATCGTCCAGCGCGCTGCCGACCGCGACCTCGGCGCTGGGCGCCTCGCGCGTGAATTCCAGCGCCAGGCGGCCCGGTAGGCCAATGCCCGCCAGCGCGTCGTCGCAACCGGCTTCGCCCAGGCGCTCGATGACGGCGTCCATGTCCTCGACATCGCTGCCCAGCTGGTATTTCAGGGTGAAGATGTATTCCATCGCTGTTCCTCGGCGCGCGGCGCGTCAGCCGCCGTGCGCGGTGCAGTTGTCGACCACGCGCCGCAAGGCGCGCGCATGATTGCCCGGATTCCTGGGCGTGCTCCAGACGCTGGTGATGCAGAACTCGCCACAGCGGCATTCGTCGTGCCGCCTGGGGCAATAGATCTTGCCCCAGGCATGGGCCCCGCCCACCGTCACGCGCCAGCCATGCGTTTCGGCATGCCTGAGCGCCGCCTCGACTTCTTTCTTCGGATGCAAAGACCTGGTCATCAAGCGCCTCCATTATCGAAAACCACACACAAGGTTGTCAATAGACAACTTCAAACAATCACTGTCGCAACGGCATGTCTGCAATGAACTAGGACAGAATTACCGGCGATCGCGCCGGCGGCTCAACATAGCCGTATGGCGACCGGACAGCCAGTATGCGACGCCCGCGGGGCGCGCAGCGCCGCAGGGGACAGGAAGATCACTTGTGGTTTGCCGCGATGGCGGCGGCAGGCGCGCGCGGCGCCCGCCTGATCAGGAGCGGCTCGCCCCGACGCCTTACTCCAGCCCGGCCCGCCGCGCCGGCGTGCGCGACAGGGCGGCCCAGTCCAGCTGGCCCTCGCCGCGCGCCAGGCTCTCGATGTGCGCATCGCGCAGCACGCCGGCCAGTTGCAGCGGCACGTGCACCTGCTCGGCCGCTTCCTGCGCCAGGCGCAGGTCCTTCAGGCCCAGCGCCAGCTTGAAGCCGGCCGGCTCGAAGCGCTCTTCGGCGATGGCCTGCCCATAACCCTGGTACACCGGCGCGGCGAATGCGGTGGACGTGGCCATCTCCAGGAAGGCCGCCTTGTCCACGTCGTAACCGCGCACCAGGGCAACCGCTTCGCTCATGGCGCCGATGGCGCTGCCGATCATGAAGTTCACCGCCAGCTTGACGGCGTTGGCCTGCTCGGGACGTTCGCCGAAATACCAGGTCTTGCGGCCCATCGCGTCGAACAGCGGCTGCACCGCCAGCAGCGCCCGCGCCTCGCCGGCCGCCAGGATATTGAGCTGGCCGGCCTCGGCCACGTTGACCCGGCCCAGCACCGGCGCCGCCACATAGGCCACGCCGCGCTCGCCATGCAACCGCGCCAGCTCGGCCGCCAGCGCCACCGACACGGTGGCCATGTTGACGTGCACCGCGCCGGGGGCCAGCGCGGCCAGCGCGCCGGCCTCCAGCACCGCATAACGCGTGGCCGCGTCGTCGGCCAGCATGGACACCAGCGCATCGGCGCCCGCGGCGGCCTCGGCCGGGCTGGCCGTCGCCTGCGCGCCCAGCGCCGCCAGTTTCCCGAGCGGCGCGGGCGAACGGTTCCAGGCGCGCACGACATAGCCCGCGCGCAGCAGGTTGGCGGCCATCGGCAGGCCCATCGTGCCCAGACCCAGGAAAGCGATCGTCTTCATGGTTGCTGCTCCTTAATTGGAAATATTTATTTCCTAAATTGGCAAAAAAAGCCGGCGGGACCCTCCCGGCGGCCGGTCATTCCAGCGCCTTGAGCGCCATGTCCACCACCGCCAGCATGTCCTGCCGCCGGCGGCCCGTCTTGCCGACCACGCGCATGCCTTGCACCAGGCACAACAACATGCGGGCAGCGTCTGCCGGATCGATATGCGCGGCCAGCGAGCCGTCTTCCTGCCCTTCCCGGATCAGGCCGGCCAGCAGCGCCTCGTTGCGGCCCAGCGCCGTGGTCACGCGTTCGGCCACGTCCTCGTCGAAGAACGACAGCTCCGCCGCGCTCTCGACCACCAGGCAGCCCTGCCGGCCCTGCCGGCCTTGCGACGATTCGGCGTAGAAGGCCAGCAACCTGCGCAGTCGTTCACGCCCGCTGCCGCCGGCACCGATGGCCCGCGCCATGCCTTCGACGCGGCGCGCGCGGTAGTGGTCCAGCGCTGCCAGGAACAACGCGTGCTTGTCCTTGAACGCCTTGTACAGGCTGCCCTGCGCCAGCTCGGTGCCGCGCGCCAGATCGCCAATGGAGGTGCCGTGGTAGCCGCGCTGACTGAACACGTCCACGGCCCGGTCCAGCGCCTGTTCCATGTCGAACTCGCGCGGCCGGCCCCTGGCGCGGGACGCGCTGGCGGTATCGGTCGTGCGATCTGGCATGGGATCTCAAAAATGGAAATGAACTTTTTCCAATTTAGCACGAATCACGGCGCGCGGATTCACGCCGCGCCGGCGCGTCGGGCGGCCTCCACTTCCCGAACCAGCGCCAGCATCCTGGCGGCGCTCGGCGCCTGGTTGGCGAACAGCACGCCATACATGAGCGGCGCCACCACGCGCGTGATGATCTGCTCCGCCTCGGCGGCCTGCTCGCCCCGGCCGATGGCGCGCTCGCGAATCGCCTCGATCTGCTGGCGCGTGAAGCCGTCGCACTTGCCGGCCCCTTCGTGGCCCGGCGTGCCCAGCACGTCGCGCAGCATGGCGCGCCCGGGCACCGAGGACATTTCGTCGAAGTACTGTTCCAGCCAGGCCAGCAGATCGCCGTAGAACGAACCGGTGTCGGGCGGCGCCTGCTCGGGCTGCAGCTGCTCCACCGCCACGTCCGCCAGCAACTGCGACAGGTCGCCCCAGCGGCGATAGATGGTCGACGGGGTCACGCCCGCGCGCGCCGCCACCGCAGGCACCGTCAGCCCATCGCGGCCCTGTTCCCGCTGCAATTCGCGCACCGCCTGGTGCACCGCGGCCTGCACGCGCGCGCTGCGCCCGCCGGGGCGTGGCCCTGATTTGTCGGTCATGCCTGGTCCTGCCGTCATGGATATGCTTATGCGCCAATTCACTAAAGCAAAATATTTGCGTTAGTGAGCGTGATCTTGTATTCTCACTAACGCAAATATTTTGCATTTAAAGGCGCGCCATGTCCACGATCTCATCCGAATCCCTGGCCTGCCCCGTCATCCAGCCGGGCAAGCTGTCGCGTCGCGGCGCCACCGCCTTCCACGCCTTCGTACTGATGTCCTTCCTGGCGGCCTCGGCGGCGCCCACCCCGCTGTACCGCGTCTACCAGCAGGAATGGGGATTCAGCGCCACGCTGCTCACAGTCGTCTTCGGCGCCTACGCGCTGGCCTTGCTGACGGCGCTGCTGACCGCCGGCCGGCTGTCCGATCATATCGGCCGGCGTCCGGTGATCGCGCTGGCGCTGCTGTTGCAGAGCGTGGCCATGTGCGGTTTCCTGCTGGCCTCGGGCCCCGGCTGGCTGGTCGGCGCGCGCCTGCTGCAAGGCGCGGCCACGGGGCTTGCGACGGCCTCGGTGGGCGCCGCGCTGCTGGACCTGCACCGCGAGCGCGGCGCGCTGATCAACGGCATCTCGCCCATGATCGGCATGGCGGCCGGCGCGCTGGGCAGCACGGCGCTGCTGGTGCACGCACCCGATCCGCTGCATACCGTCTACGCGCTGCTGCTCGCGCTCTTCCTGCTGGCGCTGGCGCTGCTGTGGCGCGTGCCCGAGACCGCGACGCGCCGCGACGGCGCCTGGGCCAGCCTGCGTCCCCGCATCACCGTGCCGCCGCAGGCCCGCAAGGCGCTGCTCGGCGTCACGCCAGCCAATGTCGCGGTATGGATGCTGGGCGGCTTCTACCTGTCGCTGATGCCGTCGCTGATCGTCTCGGCCACGCAGGCCCGTTCGCCCTGGCTCGGCGGTTTCGCCGTGACGGCGCTGACGCTGAGCGGCGCCGTCGCCATCGCCCTGGTCGCGCTGCGCCGGGTCGGCACCTTCCGCACCTTGCTGTCCGGTGAAATCGCGCTGGCGTCCGGACTGCTGCTGATCCTGATCGCCGCCAACGCCGGCTACCCCGCCCTGCTGCTGGCCGGTTCCATCGTCGCCGGCCTGGGTTTCGGCGCCACCTTCCTGGGCGCGGTGCGCACCGTGCTGCCGCTGGCAGAGCCGCACGAACGCGCCGGCCTGATGGGCGCGTTCTATGTCGAGAGCTATCTGGCCAACAGTGTGCCGACCATGATCGCGGGCTACATGGCGCAGCGCGCCGGGCTGCTGGCGGCGGCCGACGCGTATGGCGCGATCATCCTCGCGCTGGCGATGGCGGCCATCGTGCTGGCCGTGACGCGGCGACGCGCCTGCTTGCGGCAGGCGGCTGCCGGCCAGCCGCTGTGAATCGCTGACGCGCGCCGCGCTGGCGCCACGTTTGCGGGGCAGGCAATCGCAACAACGGTCCCGGCTTATCATTGCTGGTCCCGCCGCCGCGCTCGCGGGATGCGCGAACGCGGCGGCGCCAGTCACTTCACCGCGCCCGACCGACAGCCATGACCCAGCCTTCCGCCACGCTCGCCGCCATCCTGCGCGCCATACCCCGGCGCTATCGGAGCACGGCCCGGCCCGCCCCTGGCGCCGTCGCGCAGCCCGATCCGGACAGCCCCATCGCGCGGCTGGCGCGCGCCATCGAACCGCTGCAGGCCGCCGACGCTTCTGCCCAAGCGCCCGATGGCGCAGTGCGCCACGCGTTCATCGACGCGCTGGCCGCGCTCATCGACGAGGCCCTGCGCCCCGATGCCGGCGACCCCGTGTTCCAGGGCGCGCTGCAGGAATACCGCCACCCCGTCGTCCGTGAATACCTGGAACTGCGCCGCCAGGAAACCGCCGACCAGCGCCAGCTGCGCACCGCCATCAACACCGTCGCGCATCCGGCCAAGCCGCCGCGCCTGGCGCCCGGCGCGGGACGCGAATCCCTGGCGCGGCTGCACGCCGAGGTTTCTTCGGGATCATGGCAACAGGCGGCGCAGACCGCGCAAGCGTTGCTGAATCTACCGCAGGTCCACACCGACGCGGACCTCGCGTCCGCGCTGCGCGCGCTGCTCGACGCCCCGGCGCTCGCCCGCCTGCAACGGCTCGACGCGCTGGCGTCGGACCCGCGGGTGCGGCAGTACGAAGCGATCCGCGAGAAACAAGGCCCGCGCTCCGGCAGCGAAGAGGCCAATGCGCAAGGCCTGCTGGCCAGGCAACGCGGCGTCGCGGTCGAGATCCTGGCCGCGCGCGCGCTCGAAGCGCTGGCGCGGCATCTGGACCAGGCGTCCCCTTCCGAATCACGCCATGGCGACGCATCGCCCGGCTACCGCGTGGTGACCTCGCTGCGCGTGCCGTCGGCCCTGGCCGCCAATGCCGATCGCGCCAAGACCGAGTGGGACGCGGTGCTGCTGCGCCGCGCCAACGACAACGCGAGCGAGACGCCGCTTTGGGATGTCTGCCTGCTCATCGAGGCCAAGGCCTCCGTGGACGCCGCCACGACCGACCTGCCGCGCCTGTTGCGCGGCTTGCGCCTGCTGGCCCAGGCCGAACCGGACGCGTCCTATTCCTGCGCCACGCAGCAAGGCCAGGTCCGGCTGCGCGGCGCCTCGCTGCGCGCGCTGCCGCAGGAAATGGAGAATCTGGCCGACGCCGTGCTGTACTGCTGCGACGCGCCCGACGAAACCTGGACGCCGGCGCTCAACGCCGCCAGCCGCATGCAGCTGCTGTCCGCGCCGCCCAGCCTGGCCTACGCCGCCCTGCTGGCCGCCGGCGAGCCGGCCGACGCGCGCATGCTCGAACCGCTGTGGCAGGACCTGCGGCAGAACCCGCGCTGGCAAGCCATGCTGAATCTGGGCGCCACCCGCCGGCTGGCGCGCGAGCTGATGGTGCATCCCGACGATCTGCTTGCGTCGATCAACGCTTGAGCGCGGGCAAGGGCACCATGATGGGCTGTCCCGGCGCGCTGCACCCCATGTCGCAGCAGCGTCCGGGCTGGCGGTTCTTCGTGGCCGCGCGCGCCTCGTCATGCAGCACGCCCCGCTCCAGCAGGCGTTCCACCAGTTCCACCTTGGAACCCAGGGGATAGTTGCGCCAGATCTCCTGCTTCATCGCCGCCGGCGAACCGCCGCCGTGCAGGCTGATGACCGAATACCAGCCACCCTGGTACGAGGCGGTCAGGTCCTCGATGAAGCGCGCCGTCTGTATGCGACGGTCGTAGGGCACGGCGGGATTGGCCTGCAGCGCCTCCGACAGCCGGGCGGCCGTGGCGGGGTTGTGATCTTCGTCCGGGCCGGGCAAGGCGACGATCAGCCCGCCGGACACCTCGTGCGCCAGCCGGTGCATGTCGTAGATCTGCGTGGCCAGCAGCAGCTTGCCGATATTGCTGAACACCGGGTCCGGCATGAACGAGCCGCTGTGTTCATCGCGCGCGGCATAGACGCTGGCCGCGACGCCACAGGCGTAGAAGCCTTCCGTGATCTTGATCAGCTCCACCATCGGCTCGCGCAGATTGGCCTTGACGTCCGGATCCAGCCCGTTGGCCTCGCACATCAGCGCGCCGGCGCCGATCAAGAGGTCGCCGAATCCCGCCCTTGCCGCGATGCAGCTGTGGCGGTGGTGGGTGGCATAGCTGTAGGTCAGCACATGGCTGTGCTCCCAGTCCCCCGCGTAGAACACGCGCTCCCAGGGCACGAACACCCGGTCGAACAGCACCACGGCCGTGGCCTGGCCGTACTTGCGCGAGAACAGCGCATCGCCGTGTTCCAGCTTCTCGCCGGGGCGTCCGGCCGGACGCGACACCAGGGTGATGCCGGGCTCGTCCACGCGCACCGCGCAACAGACGGCGAAGTCCGCGTCCTCGGCTCCCATGTTGCGGCTGGGCATGACCAGCAGCTCGTGCATGTACGGGCCGCCCGTCACGATGGCCTTGGCGCCGCTGATGACGATGCCGCGCGCGTTGCGCTCGACCACGCGCACATAGGCCTCGGGATTGGGCTGCTGGTGCGGCTTGAGGCTGCGGTCGCCCTTGGCGTCCGTCATCGCCACGCCCAGCGACAGATCGCGGTCCTGCGCATGCGCCAGATAGGCCTCGAAGCGCGCGCGGTGTTCCGTGCCGCCCGTGGCGTCGTCGATCCGCGCCACGGCCTGCCCGATGCCATTGAGCGCGTCGTGCGCCAGATAGCGCTGGGCGCAGCCGGTTTCCTGGCACAGCGCGCGCACCGCTTCCAACTTGTTCAGCAGGTCGCCGGACGACTCGTTGATGTGCAGCATCCGGCTGACCACGCGGTTGCGCCGAGACTGCGTGGCCAGCGCGACGGGCGCGACATCCTCGCGCCGCGCGAAATCATAGGTGTAGGCCAGGGCATTGACGCCCGGCCGCAGGGACGGCTCGTCCGCGACGCTCTCGACCTGGCGGCCGTCAACGTAGACCCGGGGCCGGTAGCCGCGCAGCGATTCGCGGTAGTCGTCGCCGGACATCAGCTCGGCCCGGCTGGGCATTGCGGCTTCATGCAGCGCATTCATCTCCACCTCCTGTCTCCAGGTTCACCAGCAGAAACGGCGGCAGGCATGCCGCCGGCCATCAGCCAGCCACGTCGGCCCGCCGCAAGATGCGTTGCGCGGCGGCCTGGCCGGTCCTGCCGGCCAGCGTGCCGTAGTGCGATCCCCAGGCGCCCGCCGCGTCGGGACCGCGTGTATCCAGGAACGCGTCCACGACCTCGTCCGTGCCGTGGCGCAACAGCTCGGCGCCTTGCAGCGCGCGCGCCACCGCCTCGGTCATGGGACGCGCCAGGAACTCATCCCGCGCCGCGTCGCGCGCCAGCCGGCCAACATGCCGGACCAGCGCGTCGAAGCGCGCGTCCTGGCCGGCCAGCGGCCGCAATTCATCGAACAGCGCGTCCAGCGTCCGCGCATCCCTGGCCATGGCGCGGCGCACGTCCATGCACATCATGTTGGCCGTGCCTTCCCAGACGCTGTTCAGCGGCGCTTCGCGGTAGACGCGGGCCATCGGGTTCTCCTCGATGAAGCCATTGCCGCCATGGCATTGCAGCGCCTCATAGGCGATCGACGGCGCGCGCGAGCAGTTGAAGTACTTGGCGGCCGGCGTGGCCACGCGGGCCAGCAGGCGCTCGTGCTCGCTGTCGCGCATCCCGTCCGCGGCCCGGGCCACGCGCAACGCCATCAGCGTGCAGGCCTCGACCTCCACCGCCATGTCCGCCAGCACGTTGGTCATCATGGGCCGGTCGGCGATGGGCGTGCCGAACGCACCGCGCGTCATCGTGTGCCGCAGCGCCAGCGTCAGCGCCTGCCGCATGAGGCCGGCCGAGCCGACCGCGAAATCCAGCCGCGTCAGGTGCGAGTGCGACAGGATCTCGCGGATGCCCTTGCCCTCCTCGCCCACGCGGATCGCCAGCGTGCCGGCGTACTCCACTTCACTGGAGGCGTTGGAGCGGTTGCCCGCCTTGTCCTTCAGGCGCTGCACGTAGAAGCGGTTGTAGGAACCATCGGGCAAGGTGCGCGGCAGGAAGAAGCAGGTGACGCCGCCGTCCACCTTGGCCAGCGTGAAAAAGCCGTCCGATTGCGGCACCGAACAGAACCACTTGTGGCCCGTCAGTTCACACCAGTGCGCGGCCGCGCCGTGGTAATCGTCCGTGTGCGAGTAGCGCGCCGTGGTCTGCGTCTGGCGCAGGTCCGAGCCGCCCTGCTTCTCGGTCATGGCGTAGCCGATGACCACGGACGGCTTGTCGCCGACCTCGCGCCGGCTGAACTCGTATTCGGTGCCCAGCGACTTCCGCTTCCAGACCGCCAGCGCCGGCTCGGCCTCGAAACCCGCATGGGCGGCGTAGGCCATGCCCGTGGGACAGCCGGTGCCGTGCTCCACCTGGTTCCACAGGTACGACAGCACGGCGCGCGCATAGTGGCCGCCCGGCGCGTCGGCGCGCCAGGCAAGGTTCGGCACCTCGTGCTTCCAGGCCAGCGTCATCAGCGCGTGCCAGCTGGGGTGAAATTCCACCCAGTCGATGCGGTTGCCGTAACGGTCATGCGTCTTCAGCTCGGGCGCATGCCGGTTGGCCAGCCGCGCCAACTCCTGTGTCTGTTCGTCGCCGGCCAGCGCGCCCAGGGCCGCGCAGCGCGATTGCGCCCACGGCGCTTCGCGCGCGATGGCGGCCCGCAGCACCGCGTCGCCGGTGTAGGCATTGAAACCGCAGGCCGGTTCGGCCTGGTTCAGGACCGCATGGGTGCGGTAGCGGTCGACGGGCGTCGCGTCCGGGGCGGAGCCGGCCATCAGCGCGGCGCAAGGCAGGGGTTCGTTCATGCGCGTCTCCGGGGTAGCTGCCGTAAGGCGCCGGCAGCGGCGGCCACGCTGGCGCAGGCCAGCGTGGCGATCTGGTCGGCCAGCACGGCGACATCGTGGCGATAGGCTTCGGCCTGCGATTCCTGCTGGCGGTTCAGCGGCGACAAGGGACCGATCAGGCCTTCCATGAAGCCGCCCACGATCACGGTGGCGGCGATGTCCGCCCGCACGTCGGCGCGCATCTCGCCGGCGGCCTGCCCCTCGGCGACGATGGCGCGGATTGTTTCGCTGATGGCGGCGCGATAGGTCAGCCGTACCTCGTCGATTTCCTTGTCGCAGGGCTCGGCGATCAGCGCATAGGCCAGCCTTGGATTGCGCATGGCGCGCTTGACGAAGGTCGCCACCGCCGAATGCAGCCGCACGGTGGCGCCGCCGTCCGCCCGGGCGATGGCGGCCAGCACGTCCACCTCGCGCTGCGAGACCAGCGCCAGCACCTCGGCGAACAGTTCCGCCTTGGATGGGAAGTACCGGTACACCGTGCCGGTGGCGATGCCGGCCGCCGCCGCCACGCTGGCGACCTGCGCCTCGGTCCAGCCGCCTTCGCTCACCAGCGCGCGGGCGGCTTGCAGGATGCGGCTGCGGTTGTCCTGGAGACGGGCTTCGACTTCGGGGGTCTGACGGTAGGCCATGAAGAAATGAACCTGGATTCACATGATCCAATGAATCCTAGTTCATTTCTTTGGGGCGTACAAGGAATTCGTCCTTCCCCCGGGATTCCCCCGATGCGGCGACAAGGCGCGAACCTCGGGCATGGCCCGCCGGGTCCGGTCCTGCCGGCCCGCGAGCCGCCTGAGCCACGGCGCGGCATGGAATGCGCTCATCAATGCGTACATCCAGGCCATGCCGTCGACCCGCCAGGCATCGCCCCCGCACAGCATCCGCATGGCCGGATCGCCGTGCCAGGCGGCCAGCGCGGCCATCGCCGCGAAGACCGGCGCCGCGGCCAGGCACAGGCTGTCGGCCAGGCGCTTCATGGCTGGCCGTATTCGTCGCGGCGGCGCAGCCACATGCCGCTCTCGTTGCGCCCTTTCGGCGCGCGGTCCAGCCAGGCGTACATGCCCCAGATCGCGTCCGTGCCGCGCGAGTACGAGGAATAGCTGTGGTAGACCACGCCGTCCTGCAGCACGAAGGCGCTCATGCCCTCGCGTTCGCGCAGGTAGGTGGACGGGTCGGTGCCGGTCGTCGCCGCCCAGGACACGAATTCCGGCGGCGGCGCCGCGGCGGTCGCCAGCTTCATGGCGGGATCGTCGCGCCGGAAGTTGTATTCCGGCCCTTCGCGCTGCTGGGTCTCGGTGAACGAGGCATTGAAGTCGTAGTTAAAATCGCTGCCGGCCGACGAGGCCCACGGGAAGGTCCAGCCCATGCGCCGCTTGTAGATCTGAAGCTTGTCCAGCGGCGCGCGCGACACCGCCCACAGCATCACGTCGTGATGCGCCAGATGCGTGACGATGCCGTTGAAACCGTCGGCGATCGACGAGCAGGACGGGCAGCCCGCCTTGTAGTCCGGCCCGAACATGAAGTGATAGACCAGCAGTTGCGAACGGCCCTGGAACAGGTCGGCCAGCGTGGCGCTGCCGGCGTCGGTCTGCAAGCGGTAGGTCTTGTCCAGCCGTACCCAGGGTAGCGCCTGGCGCTGCCGCGCCACCTCGTCGCCCTGCCACGTCAGCTTCTTTTCCGCGTCCAGCAGTTCCAGCCTGGCGGCCAGCCATTGCTGGCGTGTTCCGATCTTGTGCGCTTGCATTGCTCTCTCCTTGGTGTCCGTGCTCGCGCCGCGCTTGGCGCTTGCGGGGTTGTCGGGAGAGATATTGCGGCCGATCGGCCGCGCGGCGGGAGTAACAAGTCTGGCGCGTATCCAGCCAACACGCATTCCCGCGCTACGCCAGATGCGCCTGGCATACGCGCCGCCACGAGCGACGCCGAGTCACTGCATTGGCGTCCTGATCTTGATCCGCTGCCCATCGGGCGTCCCGCGCGTCGGGCATGCCATCGGCTTCAGATCCTTGCCCAGGCAGACCCACAATTCCCTGAGCCGGTTGTTCGAGGCCACGCTGACGCGCAGGCTGTCTGCCGGCAGCGTCGGGTTGAGCCGCAGGAAGGCCTGCTTGACGTCCCCCGCCGTGGCGTCGAGCAGGCGGTTGGGCGACAGGTCGGCGTTCTTGCCCGCCATGTCGCGCACGGTGGGACGATGCAGCGTGCCGTACACAGCCTGGATGTCCGCGAAATAGCGCTCCGGCGAACGCCAGCCGCAGGTGCCATGCGCCTGCCATTCGTTCTGCATCAGCTCCACGCCCGGCATCATGCACAGATGCTGCTTGAGCACGGACGCGGGCACGGCGCCGGCGGCCTCGCAGTTGCGCGGGTGATCGCGGCCCGAGCGGGCCTGGCCGTTCTGGGGCCACAGGCCATGCACCACCCATTCAAAGCGGTTGCCGGAAAAGCATTGGAACGACTGCTTCTGCCGCTGCCCCTCGGGCCGGTTGCGCTGGGTCTCACAGTGCTCGGGCGACCAGGACAGCACCAGCGCCAGGTAGTCCGTGGGCAGGTCCTTGTTGACGTAGTCCACGCGCTTGGGCGAAGCGCGCTCGATGGTGGCGGGCAAGGCGCAGACTTCCTGGGCCGAGGCCGCGGCGGGGACCGCCGACAACAGCGCGATGAAGATCCATGCGCGCCTGCTGGCGGCATGCCGACGGTTGCGGTCCATGACGATTCCTCCCGGTAGGCCGGACGTCCGGCGCAAGACTCTTTTTTTAATCCAGAACGCCCCGATTGTGCGACTGGAATATGACAGGCGTCCCGTCCAGGCGCCAGGCGAACGCCCGCCATTGCTGCGCTTTCTGGATGACCGCCATCCCGCCCCCTACCCGCCGCTACTGCCTGGATGCGCGCGGCGCGCCGAGGCCAGGCGTACCGGGACCGCGCTCCCGCGCAAGGCCGATCCCGGCCGGGATCGGCGCCCCCGTCACCACAGGATGATCTGCGAGCAGCGGAACAGCGACAACCTGCGTCCCTTTCCGTCCACCACGGTCGCGGACCACACCTGGGTCGAACGCCCCAGGTGTTCGGCCACGGCCTCCACGCTCAGCACGCCTTCCTTCGCCGTGCCCAGGAAGTTGGATTTCAGCTCCAGCGTGGTGAAGCCCTTGGCCCCCTCGGGCAGATGCGCCAGCGTCGCGTAGCCCGCGCAGGTATCCGCCAGCAATACCTGCGTGGCCGCATGCAGGTAGCCGTTGGGCGCCATCATCCATGGGGCGAGGGTCATTTCCATGGTCATGCGTCCGTCCGCGATTCTCAGCGGCCGCAGGCCGAAGGTATCCGGCAGCGTGCCGCGCTGGCGTTCGAACAGGCTTTCGATGGTTTCGGTGTTGCGTGGCATGAAGCGTGCTCCCTGGATCGAGGCTTGCGTCAACGGGCTGCCGCATAGCGCGGCGCAACGGTATTGCTGGACAGCTGGCCAGCCATGGCCAGGCGCGCGGCGTCATAGGCATCCCATTTCTCGCCGGCATGCAGCGAGGGGATGGTGACCGCCTCGCCACGCTCGAAGCCCAGCAGCGCCGCGTCCACCAGGTCCTCGGCGCGCATCACGATGCGCGGATCCAGGTTCTCCACCGGTCGCCCGCCGATGGCCCAGAAATCGGTGGCGGTGGCGCCCGGCAGGACGGCCTGCACCTGCACGCCGGCGGCGGCCAGTTCGTGCCGCAGCGACTGGCTGAACGCCAGCACGAAGGCCTTGCTGCCGCCATAGACGCCGTTCAGCAGTTCCGGCGCGATGGCCACGATGGACGCGATGTTGATGATCGCGCCCCGGCCGCGCGCCACGAAGGCAGGCGCCACGGCATAGGCCAGCCGCATCGGCGCGGTCACGTTCAGATCGACCATGCGGGTCATCTGCTCCACGTCGCTTTGCAGCAGCGGCGTATGCGTGCCGATGCCGGCGTTATTCACCAGCAGCGTGATGCTGGCGTCTTCGCGCAGCAGATCCTCCACCCGCGCCAGCGCGGCGCGGTCGCCCAGGTCGGCCGGCAGCACCTCGACCGCGCGGCCGCTGCGCGTGCTGATGGTGTTGGCCAACGCGTTCAGCCGCTCGCGGTTGCGCGCGACCAGGATCAGGTCATAGCCGCGCTGCGCCAGCCGGTCCGCGTACAGCGCGCCGATGCCGCTGGAAGCGCCCGTGACGAGCGCCGTGCCGGGATGAGTGTGTGCCATGGTATTGCTCCTTGAAGGCGGACGGAACCCGTCCATGGCAAGCATGTTGCGGCTTGCCGGCAATGGCGTAAATGACGTATATAGTTATGAATCAAGACATACCCTGAAGGAACAATTCCATGCACCGCATCGGCTACGCGCTGCCCGAGGGCTTCCAGGTCATGGCGCTGGGCACCCAGACCGTGTTCGAACTCGCCAACCTGATGATGGCCGAGCCCTTCTATGCCGTGGACACCTATGCGCTGGACGGCTCGGCCCGCGCCTCGACGGGCCTGACGCTGCAGGCCCGTCCGCTCACCGCGCGCAGCCAGGCCGACACCTGGCTGGTGGCCGGCACGCTGCAACCGCTGGCCGCGCCGGCCGCGCCCGAGTTGCTGCGGCTGCTGGACAGGTTCGCCGCGCGCGCCCGGCGCGTCGCCGGCCTGTGCACGGGCGCCTTCGTGCTGGCCGACGCCGGCCTGCTCGACGGACGCCGCGCCACCACGCACTGGTACTGGGCCGACGCCTTGCAGCAACGCCGCCCCCAGGCGCAGGTCGAGGCCGACCGCATCTACATCGCCGACGGGCCGGTCTGGACATCCGCCGGCATGACCGCCGAGATCGACCTGGCGCTGGCGCTGGTGGAAAAGGACCTGGGCGCCAAGGTGGCGCGCGCGGTGGCGCACCGCCTCGTCATGCACCAGCGCCGTTCGGGCGGCCAATCACAGCATTCGGAAATGCTCAGGCTGGCGCCCAAGTCCGACCGCATCCAGCTGGCGCTGGAACATGCGCGGCGCAACCTGGCGCAGCCGCTCAGCGTCGAGGAACTGGCCCAGGCGGCCAAGCTGAGTCCGCGCCAGTTCAGCCGCGTCTTCACGGCCGAGACCGGCCAGTCGCCCGCCAAGGCCGTAGAAAGGCTGCGGCTCGAAGCCGCCCGCCTGATGATCGAAGGCAGTCGGCATCCGCTGGAAGTCGTGGCCAGGGAAACGGGCTTTCGCGACCGGCGCCACATGCGCGAGGCCTTCCTGCGAGGCTTCGGCATGCCGCCGCAGGCGGTGCGGCGCGAGGCGCGGACGATGCCCTGACGCGACACCCGGTCCGCCTCGGACGGGCGCCCCATTCCCCTTGAAACTGGACGAATCCAAGCCGCACGCGCCGTCGTCCACCACCCCGCGCCGACCTGCTGGCCGAGCGCATCGACCTGGCCATCCGCGCGGGGCGAACGCTGGAACCCACGCTGGTGGCGCGCCGCATCGGGGCCGGCCAGCAGACCCTGGTCGCCGGCCCTGCCTACCTGCGAGCCCACGGCACGCCTCGATCACGGGCGGACCAGCCGCCCCAGGATAGCGCCGAGATCGCGCGGGGCGGCGCCCGCATCCCCCGCCGTAGACTCCCGCTGCTGTTTCGAACCTTTTTGTGTTTTTTTTGTACAAGAAGAATTCCACACCCAAGGGAAATTACCAATAAACACCAAGATCGTCTGGAGAGTACAAAGCCACTATTGTATTTTTTTTGTACTTTTCCATGAAAATCGCACTCCTGGGCTGCGGCGAAGTCGGCTCCTGCTACGGACGGGCCTGGACCGCCGCCGGCCATCACATCATCGGCATCTGCGAACTGCGCGACGACGAGGCCATGCGCGCCCGCGCCGCCTCGCTGAACGCCGCCCTGCACGCCGCGCCGGGCCCCTGGCTGGCCGAGGCCGACATCGTGGTGTCGGCGGTTTACGGCCATAGCGCCTCGGCCGTGGCGCAGGCCTGCCTTGCCTTCCTGCGCGCGGACGCCGTCTACGCCGACTTCACCACCGCCAGCGCCGCCGACATGCAGGCCGCCGCCGGCGCGGCCCGGGCGCGCGGGCTGGCCTTCACGGACGTGGCCATCATGGGCGCCATCGCCCTGCTGGCCGAGCGCACGCCGCTGCTGTGCGCCGGCCAGGGCGCGGACCAGGTGATCGCGCTGGCCGCCAGCGGCGGCGCGCCGGCCCGCGCCATCGACGGCGCGCCCGGCGACGCCGTGCGGCTCAAGCTGCTGCGCAGCATCATGACCAAGGGCATGGAAAGCCTGGCCGTGGAATGCCTGGTCGCCGCCAACGCCATGGGCCTGCGCGCCTCGCTCTACGAGGTGCTGTCCGACATCGACCGCACGCCGCTGACCACCTTCATGGACGCCTTCGTGCGCTCGCACGTGGACCATGCCGAACGCCGCCACGCCGAAGTCCGCGAAGCCCGCGACCAGCTGCACGAAGCCGGCCTGGAGCCGCTGGTGCTGGACGGCGTGGAGCGCCTGTTCGCGCGCACGGCGCGCCATCTGGAAGCCGCCCGCGCCCAGGGCGGCGTCGAAGTCGAGGACACCGTCCCCGCGCGGCTGGCCTGGCTGGAGCAGCTGGCCCGCCAGCGCTGAAGGCCCCGCGCACCGAATTCCGGCCGCAACGCGCGGCCGCGCTACTAAAAAAACACACGAGGAAGACAATGAAACGCATCAAGACGCTTATCGGCGCCGCGCTCCTGGGCGCCTGCGCCGCGGCCTCGGCCGCCGATCTGGGCAAGAGCCCCATCACCATCATCTCGCCGTTCCCGCCCGGCGGCGGCACAGACACGCTCACGCGCATGATCGGCAGCGCCATCGCCGAGGAGACCGGCTGGAACATCGTCGTGGAAAACAAGCCCGGCGCCGGCGGCAACCTGGCGCTGGACGCCACGGCACGCGCGCAGCCGGACGGCCACACGCTGGTCATGGCGCAGACCGACAACATCGTGCTCAACCCCTGGCTCTACAACAAGCTCAGCTACGACACCTTCAAGGACTTCAAGCCCGTCGGCCCGGTCGCGTCCTCGCCCAGCGTGTTCGTGGTGCTGCCCGAGTCGCCCTACCAATCGATCGCCGACGTGGTCAAGACCGCCAAGGCCAAGCCCAACTTCATCTCGCTGGGCATGCCCGGCGTGGGCGGCACGGGCGACCTCACCGGCTACCTGTGGCGCCAGGCCGCCGGCATCGAGCTGATGCACGTGCCGTATCGCGGCTGGACGCAGGCCTATCCCGACCTGGCCAGCAACCGCATCGACATGTACGTGGGCTCGGTGGCCACGCTGCTGTCGCAGATCCGTGGCGGCAAGGTCCGCGCGCTGGGCGTGGTGGCGACCGACCGCTCGCCCGCCCTGCCCGACGTGCCCACCTTCGTGGACAGCGGCTATCCCACGATCAACCAATTCATCTGGTGGGGCCTGATGGCGCCGGGCAAGACGCCCGACGACGTGGTCGCCACGCTGAACCAGGCGCTGCGCAAGGTGCAGGCCAAGCCCGAGCTGGTCAAGAAACTGGAAGACGCCGGCTACACCGTGATGAGCGGCACGCCCGCCGACCTGGCGCAGCGCCATCGCGCCGACCACGATGTGTTCGGCAAGGTGGTCCGGGACGCCGGCATTCCCAAGCAATGACGCCGATGCGCATCAACACAGACAAGACGGAAGCAGCATGAACGGATTCCAGATACATGCGCGCACGCGCGCGGTCGCGCCGGACCTGGCGGAACGGTTCCGCCGGATCCCGGTGGCCAATATCAGCGATTGCATGTCGCGCATGACGGCCGGCGGCCCGCGCCTGCGGCCCATGCACGGCGGCGCGGTCATGGCCGGCCCGGCACTCACGGTCCGCACCCGCCCCGGCGACAACCTGCTGGTGCACAAGGCGCTGGACCTGGCTCAGCCCGGCGACGTCATCGTCGTCGACGCCGGCGGCGACCTGACCAACGCCATCATCGGCGAGATCATGACCAGCTACGCCCGCTCGCGCGGCGTGGCGGGCATCGTCATCAACGGCGCGATCCGCGACTGCGGCGCGATCCGGCAGGGCGATTTCCCCGTCTATGCCGCCGGCGTGACCCATCGCGGCCCCTACAAGGACGGCCCCGGCGAGATCAACGGCATCATCGCGCTGGACGGCATGACCATCGCGCCCGGCGACCTGATCCTGGGCGACGACGATGGCGTGCTGGCGATTCCGTTCGACCAGGCCGAAACGCTCTATCAAGCCGCCCAGGCCAAGCACGAGATCGAGGAACGAATGCTGGCCGACATCGCCGCCGGCACGCTGGACACCTCGTGGATCGACGCGCGCCTCAGGCAGCTCGGCTGCGCGGGGGTCTGACGATGACAGCGCCCGCACGGCACGCGTTCACGGTCGCGCGGCTGGACTTGTGGATCGATCCCGTCTTCGACGCGGCCATCCAGGACGACGCCGCGCTGCGCCTGTCCGTGCTAGCGGCCGCCGCCGGGGACGCGCGCACGGCCGAGGGCCTGGCGCAGGCGCGGGCCTATCACGTCAGCGCCGCCAGGGATGAAGTGCCGCGTGGCTGGCAGGTCACGCCTGACCTGCTCGCGGCCTGTCCGCGACTGCTGTGCGTGTCCTCCGGCGGCGCGGGCTACGACACGATCGATGTGGCGGCCTGCACGCAGGCAGGCGTGGCCGTGGTCAACCAGGCCGGCGCCAACGCGGCCTCGGTCGCGGAAATGACCTATGCGCTGCTGCTGTCACTGGTCAAGCGCCTGGACGAATCGGGCGCGGCCCTGCGCGCCGGCACGGCCCGCAGCCGCGAAGCGCTGATGGGACGCGAGATCGAGGGCCGCGCCATCGGCCTTGTCGGCATCGGCGAAATCGGCCGCCGGGTGGCGCGCATCGCGCAGGGCTTCGGCCTGACGGTCATCGCCTGCGATCCGCTGCTGACCGCCGAGGAAATCCGCGCGCGCGGCGCCGAACCCGTGGACTTCGACACCCTGCTGGCCCGGGCCGACATCCTCAGCCTGCACTGCCCGCTGGACGAGGCCACGCGCGGCCTGATGGACGCGTGGGCCTTTGCCCGCATGAAGCCGGGCGCGCTGTTCCTGTCGACGGCGCGCGGCGGCATCCACGACGAAGACGCGCTGCTGGCCGCGCTGGACAGCGGCCATCTGGCGGGCGCGGGGCTGGACGTGTGGCGCGTCGAGCCGCCCTCGCCGGCGTCGCGGCTGCTGCAGCATCCCAACGTGGCCAGCGCCTTCCATACCGGCGGCGTCACGCATGAAGGCCGCCGCAAGGTGGCGGCGGGCTCCGCGCGCCAGATCTCGCAGATGCTGGCCGGCGTCCGGCCCGAGCGCCTGCTCAATCCCTACGTCTGGCCCCGGTTCCTGGAACGGTTGGCGCAAGCGCGCGCGGACTGACAGACTGACAGCGAAAGCGCAAGCGCTGGTGGTGGACGGCTGTAGGCGCAGCCCCGATTTCGACGCGCGCCCGCCGTCCGCTATAGTCCAGTTTTTGGATGACACGCCCGCCTCACCATGTCCAACGCCAGCGATCACGTATACGGGGAACTGCGACGCCGCCTGATGGCGGGCTCCTTCCTGCCGGGCGAACGGCTGCGCGAAGAGCACATCGCCGCCGAAATGTCGGTCAGCCGCACGCCGGTGCGCAACGCCATCGAACGGCTGATCGCGGACGGCCTGGTGACGCGCGAGGAACGGCGCGGCGCCGTGGTGCTGGGCTGGCAGGACCGCGACATCGACGAGGCCTTCGAGCTGCGCATGCTGCTGGAACCCTACGCCGCCGGGCTGGCCGCAAGCCACGCCAGCGACGCGCAGATCGAGGAACTGGAACGGCTGAACCAGTCCATGCAGGACGCGGTCCGCTCCGCCGCCCCCGACCGCGTGCAGCAGGTCCAGCAGCTGAACAATCAGTTCCACCACAAACTGCTGGAAGCCGCGCAGTCGGCGCGCGTGCGCGCCATGGTCGAGAACCTGCTGGACATGCCGATCATCATCGGCTCGTTCTATTTCTACGGCGACGACGACATGCTGCGTAGCGTCGAGCACCACCGGCAGATCATCGCCGCGCTGCGGGCGCGCGACGCCGAATGCGCCGCGCTGGCAGTGCGCTTTCACCTGGCGGCCACGCATCTGCTGTTCCGCAACCACCGCAAGGGCAAGGCCCAGCCGGCGGCGGCATGACGCGCCCGCCCGCGCACGAGACGGGATCGCGCTGCTCATGTCCCACCGCATGAGCAAGCCGCCACGCGCCCGGCGCGGCGTCCTGGGTTGGGGCGCCACGCGGGCCGTCCTGGACGCGCTCGCGGCCCAGGACATCCCGTTGACGCAGGAGGAACGCGAGCGGGCGAACGCCTTCGCGCACGACGCGGACCGGCGCGACTTCATCGCCGCGCACCGGCTCGTGCGCGCCATGGCCGCCTCGATCATCGGCGCGCCGCCCGGGACGATCGTCCTGCGGCAGCGCTGCGACACCTGCGGCGGCCCGCATGGCCGCCCCACCCTGCCCGATCATCCCGGGCTGCATGTCAGCCTGAGCCACGCGAAGGGCGTCGTCGCCGCCGCCTGCGGCGACCGGCCCGTCGGCATCGACCTGGAACGATGGAACGCGTCGCAGCCGGATCATTCCGACCTGGATTTCGCGCTCGCCCCGGCGGAGCGCAAGCGGCTCCAGTCCATGGCCGCATCCGATGCGGACGCCGATGCCCCCGTCTCGCCCGCCGCGCTGGCCTTCCTGCGGCTCTGGGTGCGCAAGGAATGCCTGGTGAAACTGGGCCGGATCACGCTGGATCAGCTGGACAGCGTGGATTTCTCCGCCTTCATGCAAACCGAGTCGGTCGCGCAAGCCGCCGTGACGCATTTCGCGCACCAGGGCCTGCACTATTCCGAATGGCTCGATCCGGAACTGCGGGTCGTGGGCACGGCGGTCGGCGACGGCCCTTTCGATATCCATCCGTTCCGTTAAGGCTGCCGCTGCGCGGGACCGCCCCGGCGCGCGGCGTCCCCGGCGGCCGAGCCGCCCGACGCTGCCCGCTTGCCGTCCTAGTAGTCCCGCACCGCATCGAACCAGCGCTGCGCCTGCTCCTCGGTCACGCCGAGCCGCAAGGCCGAATCCCGCTGGCTGAACTGCCAGACGGCCTCGCCGATGTCGTCGCGCTCCGGGGTTTCGATGCCCTTCATCTGGTTGAAATGCGCGGCGAAGGCCGTGATCGCCGCCTGCGCCGCCTCGACATCCGTCGCGCCGTCGAGTGCGTCCCGCGCCGCATCATAGGCCGCGTTCGCCGCCTTGGCCTGACGGCCGCTCCAGCCCGAAAAAGGCCGCCCGTATTCACGTTGCCACCATTCCGGCTTGCGCAACTGGCTGACCGAGGCATGGCTGGTCCAGGCCCGCTGCTGTCCACGCGCCTTCATCTGCGCCCTCAGCCGCTTGCCGGCGGCTTCGTCGACGTTGTAGGCAATGAAGCGGTCCAGCAGCGGCCAGCTGTCCAGCGGCGGCAGGCCCTGCAGGTCTGGCGTGAACCGGATTTCCAGGGCCCGCAGATGAGGCAGCCGCAACAGCGCGTCCCAATCGGCGAAACGGCCCCATAGCATGAGCTGCGTCAGCGCCGGAAAGCGCTCGATGCCTTGCAGGGAAATCGCCTGTCCCATCGGCCCGCCATCGAGCGACAGCGACGACGCCTGTTGCAACAGCCCCAGGTCGGGCAGGACATACGGCGCCATGCCAGGCCGGCGGCCCAGCGTGGGCGCCAGCGTCAGCGAACCCGGCGGCTCGCCGTCGGCGGTCAGGCGCGACAGATCGCCAAACAGGTGCAGCGCGCAACCCGGCGGCAGCGTCATGTCAAGATGGCCGCCGCCTTCCTCCAAGCGCAGCTGCAAGGTCTGGATCCGCGCGGCGCCCGCGTCGACGCGGCGTGCATCGCCGAATGCCGGCGTCCAGCTGAATTGCTCGATGGGGCGACGCTCGGACCAGCCGATGAAGCCGGCGTCATTGCCACAATAGCCGATATGGCGCGGCCAGGGCGATCCCGCTGGCGTGGCATAGGGATCGAGCGCCGGCCAGTGGATCGCCGCGTCGGGCGCCACGTGCAGATCGGCCTTCTTGCCCATGCCGGCGGGTCCGATGACCAGATCGCCGCGTCCCGCTTCCCGGATGAGCACATGGCTGCCCGGTTCCGTCAGGCCGAGCGCATAGCGCCCGGCATCGCTCACGGACCCCTCAGGCTGATCGGATACGTCCATGATGGCGGACATGAATTGCTCCTGGTGATATTAAGCATGCGACCCGGCGAAGGCCGGCGGCGCTCGACGCCCTGCTCGACGCCCTCACAGCGTCATGACCGGCTGGTCTTCGATCCGGAAGAACAAGGCGCGCGGCCCCAGGAAGTCCGATCCGTCCAGATACTCGAACTCCACGCGCTGACCCGGCTCGGCCACCGGCCCGAAGTGCTCGACCCGGTACATCAGGCCCCCGATGCGATAGTTGTGAACCAACGTGGCAACGTTCGAGTTGGTCGTGCGCAAGCGATAGGTCACGACTTCCTCGACCACCCCGCGCACGCCGTGCTTGTACCGCGCGCGCTTGAGCCTGGGGCTGCGCATGCCCAGCACGAGTCCCAGCAGGAAGAGAAAGCCGGCCAGCAGGATCAAGGGGCTCCAGAACAAGCTGCCGACCAGCACGGCCAGGGCGACCACGTAGAAGAACTTGCGCAGGCTCAGTTCCTCATTGCGCACGGCCTCGCGGTCGGCATCGCTGATTTCCTCGACCGAATTCCAGACTTGCGTGCTCATCGGATACTCGGCCCGCAGCAGCACGGGCGGCGTGTCGGGCGACAGCGTCAGCAGATGCAGCCGCACGGGCAGGTCCGTCAGCGCCGCGGCCGCCAGGGGCCGGAAGCCGTCGCGGGTGTCTCTGGACACCTCGTTCCAGAACGGCAGGGCCACATTCACGCGCTGCTCGCCAAACGCGTAGCAGATGCCGGGCGACTCGGCCGGGCCGAAGCCGGTCAGATGGCCGGCAACGATCTGCTTGGGCATGCGCCCCTTCAAGACCTGGTTGAAGCGACGCCAGGCGCGCGGCAGCTTCAACAACCTGCGCCCGAGAAACACCGCGAAGGCCCCCATCGCCGCCGTGCACAACAGGATCACCAGGCCGTCGCCACTGATCAGCAAGCTGCGGTCGACAATGACCAGCACCACGAACAGGACCACGCTGCTCGCCAGCAACAGAAACATCAGGCCGGCGAACACGGCCGTCAGCAATCTGCCGCCGCGGCTGCGGCGCAGCAGCAGGATGTCCTCGTCGGACAGGGGTTCTTCCGTGACTTGCAGGGTCGCGCTCATGCTTGCCGCCATCTCCTTCTCAAAACGCGTCGCGCCACGATCGCGCTCAATAGATCCCGTAGGGAACCTCGACCGCCAGGGGCTTGCCACCCTGGGCCGGACGCAGCGCATAGGCATGCACCATGCCGTCGTCGCTGGCCAGCGGCACATCCTTGCGCGTCACGCTGTAACGCTGGCCATCGAGTTCCAGCGTGCGCGGCGCCACCGCCCGGGCCTGGGCGGGCAGCAGCAGGCCGCCCAGCTCGTCGGCCATGTCCGAGAATTCGTAGTCGAGCAAGGCGCCTTCGGCGCGCAGCAGCTGCACGCGGGGCCGGTACGGCGCGGCGTCCAGGTTCCAGCCATTGACCAGATCGGTGATCCACGGGCCCGGAATGCCGTAGTTGCTGTCCAGCTCGGCCTCGCTGATCTCCGGCCCGACCACGACCAGGCAGCACACGATCTTGCCGGCCTGGTAGTCGTACACCGCCCTCTTGCCGCCCGCGGCGACCACGCCGGGCAGCATCGAGAAACGGTATTGCTGATTGAACTGCGCATCGGACACCTTGCGCCAGGCGCCGACGGTAGGCGACTGCGCCGATGGCGTTGTCGACGACGCGGGCGTCTCCCGCGCGGGTTGCTGTGTTGGTGACTGCGCCTGGCACGCCAGCGTCATCAGCATGCCTGCGGCCAAGGCGGCGACTTTGCTCGGTAAACGGATCATGTGTGGTCTTGAGCGGTTTGAAGTGATTCGAGAGATGTTGATCGAGCCAGGGATCAGCCGGCGTCCCGCCAAGCCCTATCCCGGCAGCTTGCCCTGCTTGCGCGTTGCGCGCTCAGCCAATCGCTGCGCCATGTCCTGCTGACGCTGCATCAGCTCGGCGATCTGTTCGGCATAGAGGTCGGTGAGATCGCCTTCCAGCGGCTCCGGAACGGTCATGTCGTCGATCACCACGACCGTTCCCGCCTGATCCACGCCCCAGATCCGGCTGCCGTCGCCCACGATCTTCAGCACGGGCAGGATGCCGGGCAGGCCGGCCTCGGCCAGCTGGCGCTGCTGCGCCGAGATGCTGGCCCATTCGGGCAGTTCCGGCGCATCGATGCCCAGCAGCACCAGGCCGCGCCAGAAGGTCCAGGCGGGGCCGACCTCGAATTCCTTCGCATGCGGCCAGACTTCCTCGCGCGCCATCACGCACAGGCCGTTGGCGCGCTGACAGAAGGCCGCGAACGCCGCCGGCAGCGGGAAGCCGACAGCGGCCTCCAGGCTGGATATCGCCTGCGCGTCGGGCGCGGGCGCGGCCACGACCTCGAAGTACTCGGTGTCAACGGGATCCAGAATATCCCACATGCGTTCGTGAAACTGTTCGGCGGTCCGGGTCATGCAGGCTTCCTGAATCAAAGACAAATACTGGCTCGCCGCGCGAGCGGGAACCTTGAAGGCACATCACTATATCGCTGATCGCGGCGGGCCGGCGGAAGCGAACGGACGCGCTATGGCGTCCCCAACGCCAACAGCGCCTTGGCGGCCTTGGCGGCGGCGGACCCGCCGGCAAAGCCCGCCAGCCAGCCGCGCAGGTCCACATCCTCGACCGGACGCGCGTGGCGCAGCGACTCATCCAGCAGCACCGTCAGCAGCGCGCCGATGCCGCGCGCCTTGGTGTCCAGGCGCGGCAGCAGGCCGCCCAGCACCGCGATGACGGCGGCGGGCGCGAGCGTCGCGGCGTCCGCGAAGGACTCCGCCCAGCGCGTCAGAACGATGGCGGGCGCGCAGGCGGCAAAAGCCTGCGCCACGGCCGCCGCGTCCACGCGGCCCGGGATCGCGGCGGCGAACACTTCCACCGCCTGCGCGCGCACCCCGGCCTGCTTGGCCGCCATGCCCAGGGCCAGCAATTGGGCCGTTTCGGACCGCCAGGCGCCCGGATGCGTGGCCAGCACGCGCAGGATGGCGGCCGCGCGGTGCTCGGCGTCATCGCTCGCCGCGACATTCATCAGCCCCAGATTGGCGGCCGTCAGCGGCAAAGTCGACGCCGGATGGGCCAGGCCGAGTTCGGCGCAGACCAGCGCATGGGCGTCGACGCCGTCGTTGTAGCGCAGCGGGCCCGACGGAATCAGCGCCGGCTGCGTGGCCGAAGGCGCTTCCATGGGCTCCGCTTGGATCTCGGGGTGCCACCACACCCATTGCGGAGAGCCATCGGCCTTCAAGGTTTCCGACCCACGGCTGTGCCACTCGATCCGCAAGGTGTCGGTGATCCGCGGCCACGCGCCGCCGGTGGCCTCGACCACGCGCGCGCGCTGTTCGGGCGGCACGCGCAGCAAGGCCTGGGTCAGATCCACCGGGAACGGCGCGCCACTCTCCTTGCCCGCCTCGTAACGGGCCAGCAGAACATCGGCATCGACCCAGCCCTGCGTGTCGGTGGGCGTGGCCAGCAGCGGACGGCGCGACGCCCTGCCCTGCACGATCCCCGCCACCTCGCGCAGCCGGGTGACGAAACTGGGCAGCATGGTGGTTTCCTCGGCGCTGGGCAGCGCCTTGGGTTCGCCCACATTCTCCCGCACCCACTCGCCATCGACCTGCCGGCTCCTGGTGTTTTGCCAGAACTTTCGCGGCAGGAACGCGCTCGCGGGATCGTGCGCCGCCAGCAGCAGCGCAGCCGCGTAGTGCTGTTCGTCGCGCTCGGCAAGGTGGCGCGCCCGCTTCGCCAGGGGCGCGATCGTGGCCGCCACCTGCCCGGACGTCGCCAGCCAGGCCAGCGCCAGCTCGAACTCCAGCGCGTCGGCGGGCGCTTCCAGCAGCGCGGCATAGCGTTCCTGGGCATCCTCGTCGGTCCAGGGGCGCAGCGGCGCGGGCGGCGGCAAGCCGGGAAGCGCGTTGGACGAAGGCGGGGCTTGGCCGCCCGCCGCCAGCCGTTCCCCTGCCGCGCTCCCGGCCCCGGCGTCCGACAGCATTGCCGCCACCGCCGGCGCCAGCGCGTCGCGCTGCTGATGCGCCAGATCCTCACGGCCCAGCTTGGCCAGCGCCTTCACCGCCGCCCGCTGCACGTCGGCATGCGGATGCCCCTGGCCCAAAGCCAGCGCCTGCGCCACCGCGTCGGACTCGACCGCGGCCCGCGCGCCCAGCGCCTCCAGCATGCGCAGCACCGACAGCGCCGCCGCCTTCGGCCCCGAAAAAGCGCCGCCGCAAGCTTGCACGAAGGGCGCGGCGTCGAGCAGGCCGTGCTTGTGCAGGACCTCCAGCTGCTTGACGCCCAGCGAGACAGTGGCGGTGATCGACGAACCCAGACACAGGCGCAGCAGCGGCTGGTCCGCCGCCGTTTCTTCGGGCGTGGGCGCCAGGGACGCATACACGCGCGAGAACCAGCCGGCGCGATAGGCGGAGAAATCCCGGTTGAGCGCCTCCAGGCAGCCGCGCAGCACGCGGCCCCGCTCCAGCGTGCCTTCGTTGGCCAGCAGCACGACCGTGTTGTGCCAGTTGAATTCCTCGCGCGAGAACTTGTCGATGTTGGCCAGCGAGATCTCGCCGCCGCCTTCCACCTCGAAGACCCGCCAGAACACCTGATCGCGCAGCGCGTGGTCATGGCGCAGCATGAACAGCCGCACTTCCTGCTCGTGCCGCCCGCCCAGCCCGCCGACCATGGCCAGCACGTAGTCATCGGTGTGCTCGACCTGGAGCCCGTTGAACAGCTCGTTCAGGCGGATCGGCACGAAATTCGGGCGCTGTGACCAGCCTTGCGCCATCTCGCGCAGCCGCCTGGGCGAGGCGTCCACCGCGCGCAGGTCTGCCGACTGCACGCCCAGCATGGCGTCGTACAACGCGCGCAAGCTCGCGCCTTCCTCGACCAGCCGCGCCAGGTCGCGGTAGTAGCCCAAGATATTTTCGTAAGTCGTCATGCGAGCGGCTATTCCTCGTGAGTGCGCTGCGCGGCGGCAGCGGCGGTTTCGGCCAAGGGCGTCGCGCGCGGCGCGACGGTTTCCAGGCTGCGCAAGGTCACCGCCAGCACCGACGCGCCCTTGCGGCGCGCCGCCAGCGTGGCGGGCAAGGCTATCGGCATGCCATAGTCGTTGGACAGGCGCGCGGCAAGCTCGATGAGCTTGGCGGCCTGGGCCATCGGCTTGCCGTCGGCATCGACCAGCCTGGGCAGCAGCGCCTCCAGCGTCTGCAGCGCGCGGCAGCCGGCGAGCGCGCTAATGGAGGCCGCGTCGGCCAGCGTCTGCGCCAGCCGCCCGGCCAAGGCGAAACCGTCCGCCAGGTGCGCCGCGATCTGCTCGGCGAACGGCGCGGGATCCAGCAGGCCAACGTCGGCCAAGCGCGCGATCGCTTCCGCCGCCTGGGCGCGCTGCTCGGTCATCTTCGCCGACGCGGCCAGCGCCAAGGCCGAGTACACGGGTCCGCCCGGCGCCCTGCGGGACGCGCCCAGCGCCGCCAGCAGCGGCCCCAGGCCGCGCACGTTGATCACATTCACCGCCGCGCACAACATCGGATGGAAGTGCGCGGCCAGCGTGTCGGGGTTGGATCGCAGCAGCCAGGCCGTCCATTGCACCACCTGGTCGTAGCCGTCCTGTTCCCGCGCCTCCTGGGCGCGGAAGGTGAATTCGGCGGGCACGTCGGCGACATCCAGGGCAGGCGATGTGGAAGCGTCGGCCGCCGCCATCCAGAACGGCTTGGGCACTTCTCCCAACACCTGCAAGTCGCGCGAGAAAGTCCCTGCGCCCGGCTCGGCCAGCACCCGTTCCCAGACGAAGCGCTGGCCGGGGACGGCCACCGGCGGAATGAACGGCTCGCCCCGCGCCCGGCTGGCCCGCAGTTCGTGAAAGACGCCGGCCAGCAGAGCCAGCGGCGCATGCGTCGGCAGATATTGGTAGCCCGAGCGGGAGGTCCAGGTCTCGCGGATCGTCCAGTCGCCGGTCGCCACGTCGTAGCTTTGGCTGGTGAACGTGTTTTCCTGCAATGCCACGCCCACGGGATCCGGCTTGCCCGCGCTGGCCACGACATAGCGGGCATAGCCCTGGAAACTGACGTCATCCCGGCCCAGCAGCGCGGCGGCCAGCAGGCGTCGCGGCGAGGCATTGCGCTCGTCCCACACCGACTCGATGATCTCGGCGGCGCGGTGTCGCAGCGCCTCCGGCAGTTGCAGTTGCGGACGGCTGGCCAGATGGGCGAAGAGGCGAGGCAACTCGGCGCCGTCTCCGGCGCCCTCGAACTGCGCGCGGATCAAGGCATGCAATGCCTCGTCATCGACGATGGCGAGCGTGTGGTCGGGCAGATCCGGCAACGGTTCGCGACGCGGCGGCGGTATCGTGACTGCCTGGGCCGCCCCCTCTTCCCGCGCGCCCGTCTCGCCATCCGTGGCGGCCCGCTGCGTCTCGTCCGACGAGTCCACCAGCTTGCGCGCCAGCGGCGCGAGGTCCAGCGGCATGCCTTCCAGCGCCTCGCCGACGATCCGCGAAAGGCGGTTGCGCTGCCCGGCATCGGTCCTGAGCGCGGCGAACAGCCCCAGCTGGGCCTTGACCAGCTTCTTCTCCGCACGCGTCAGGACGGCGGCCCCGGCATCGATCATCGCGTCCGCGTCCAGCAGCCCGACGGCACGTTTGAGCATGTCCTGGGCCAGGCCCACCGCCGTGCTGGGCGCCGTGGCCAGCACGGCGAGATACGCGTGCTGGCTGGCGACGACCTCGTGCGCGGCCGGATCGGCCAGGCGATGCATGCGCAAGTACCAGGCGATGCTCTTCGCTGAAAAATCTCGCAGCAGCGCTTCCCTCGACTCGACCAGCAGCCGCTCGCGGAACGCCGGCTCTTCCTGGCACAACGCCAGGACGGCCGCTTCCCAAGCCGGCCCGGTGCGCTCGACGAGCTGGTAATCGGCGCCCATGCCCTCGACCCGGAACAAGGCCCAGAATTCACGCCCGATCCAATCGGGATGCGCCCGCAGGTGCGCGGCCATGAGCTTGCCGTGGTCCGCGTCCAGCTGCCCGTCCGCGCCGACGGCGCTGACCTGTCTCACGAAGCACCGCAGATACGCCGCCGACAAGGGCGCATCGCCGTCCAGCCGGACCAGCGCGTGGCATACCGGCCATGCCAGATGCTCACCCCACCAGTACTGCTCCGCTAACAGCTCGACGAACGCGGCGCGCCACGTTGCGTCCCGTCCGGCTGCCGCCTCGATCACGGCCGGCGTCATCTCGCCGTGGCGCGCGCCATATTCGCGCTTGCGTTCCATGTCCGCCGGCGCCAGCGTCTCCGCCACGAGCTTGGGTTTGCCCAATGCGGCCAGCACAAAGCAAGCCCGGGGCGTCGGCCCCTCCGCGTTGAACAGGCGCGATGGCGGCAAGGCCTTGGCCAGCGCGGCGCGCTCGTCCTCGTCCGCGCCGTCCAGCGCGCGCGCGAACGGCGCGATATCCGCCGCGTCGCCGCCGCCGGCGGCCTCGCGCAGCGCCGCGCGGCGTTCGGTCAGGTTCAAGGTCATGCTCCGGCTCCAGGCGCATTGAGGGGATCAAGAAACATGCGCACCGCCAGCGTGTGCTTGCACGGCCCGCGCGTGCCTTGATACTTGGCGTGCCAGGGGCAGGTGCAACGGTCTTGCGCGGGCTCGGCGCCCAGCGCGATCCGGTAGCGCTGCTGCGCCGATTGCACCGTGTACTGCCCCTCGCCTTCGCGCCGCACCCCGCCGCCGGCCACCAGCTTGCGCGCCTCGGCCAACCGGGGATGCAACGTATCCAGCAGCCCCGCCTGCACCGGCAGCGGGCGATGGAAGTACGCGCCCGCCGCCAGATCGAACCCCACCTGGCCGGAAGACGCCAGCACGCCCAGCGCGGACGCGATCTGCGCGTCGGGCAACAGGGCCCGGGCGGCCAGCTGCGCGATATCGATGCGCGGCTCGAAAGCCAGCAGCGTCGACACGAACGCCGCGTCCTCATTCGCATCGCCGCCCGCGACCAGATGCAGCACCGCGCCCTCGCCCGAGAACCCCCGCGCCTTTTCCGGGCTCAGACCCAGCGTGACCCGCGCGCCGGGCAGCTCCAGCACCCAGGCGCTGGCCAGCGGCAGCGCGCCCGCCGCCGTCTCCGCGCCATAGGCGCGCAGCGCGGTGGCATAACGCAACAAGGGCTCCAGCACGCGCAGCCGCTCCGGCCCCGCCACGCAGACCGCGCCGGGCGTCGCCTGCGTGGCCAGCCGCAGCGAGCGGGCCGCCTGGGTCGCCCACATCACGGTCTTGGTCGACGATGACCGCGGCAGCGCCTGCACGAACTGGCGCAAGGCCGCCCCCGTCAGCGCATGGCGGCACGCCATGCCCGCCGACAGCATCTGCGTCTCGGCAAAACCCTTGAGCCAGCGCGTGGGCAGCGGCACCTTTTCCTCGACAATCTCGCCCGCTCCGGTCGACACGCGCAAGGCATCACTGCCCACGTTCAGGTGCAGGGGCTCCGACGCCCGCAGCCCCGCCAGCGCCTGGCGCAGCGGCGGATTCACATCCACATTGGTCACGCCCGGCGCCACGTGCGTGGCGTCCAGCGCCGCCGCGTCCACGTCCAGGCGCGCATACACGCCGCAGCACACGCTGAACGACTCGAAGCGCAGGCCCTCGGGCGTGGACGTCACGACCGGATCGGCCGCCCGCAGCACCGCCGCCAGGGTATTGGGCGGCACATAGAACCGCGTGCGCGCCACCCGCGCCAGCATCAGCAGCGCTTGCGCCACCACGGCCGGCTGCGCCACGAAACCGGAAAAGAAGAAGGGATGCGCCACCGCGCCCGACGGCGCGACGCCGCCGCTGGTGGCCAGGCTCAGGTCGGCCTGGCCCGGGCGCTGCGCGAATTCGGAAGGGGCAAGATAGGCATAAGCCAGCTCCGCCATTCAGGGACTCCTTGATGCGGACTGGACGCCGCGATGATCCGCCGCCGTCGCGATCCGGGACGGGAACGGGTGATCTTCTGGCTGAGGCGGGCGTCCGCCATGGGACGACTGCGCCGGTGAGACGGTCAGCTGCGTGGTCATTGGGTCACATGTTAACTGGCGTCGGCGGTTGGGCCCGGCCTGCGCGGCAGGACGGGCCGGCGCCGCCACGGCGCCAGCCTCGCTGCGGGAGCGCTTCGAGACGCCGTCGGGCGGCTTGCCCCTGCCGCGTCCGACCATCACAGCCTGACTGGGTGACCGTTTGACGACGTTGACGAAACGTATCGACAAAGCGTGCCGGCAAACGGCATTGACAAAAAATATAGCTTGCTAGCATCATAGCAACATGAGTGATGACAGCGTCAAACAGTTCAACGTGTACCTGCCGGTCAGCCTGATCCGGGAGGTCAAGCACCATGCGATCGAAGCCGAGCTTTCGCTGTCGGCCCTGGTCGCCGAAGCCCTGCGGGCCTATCTGGCCGATCACGCCGACAAGCCCGCCGACCCAAACTAGGAGCCATCCCATGAAAACCGAAGGTGTAGAAGCCATATTCCTGACGACCCACAACTGGGGCAGGTCGGCCAAATTCTTCCAGTCCCTGGGCTACACGCTCGACTTCGAAACCGACCACAACTCCGGCCAGCTCCGCAACGGCCCGGGCCCCTACCTCTTCATCGCCGAAGTGCCCGCCGACCAGGCGCCAGCCATGCAGCTGGTGATGAAAGTCGCCGATGCCCGGGCGCTCCAGCTGGACCCCGGCGTCGAAGTCGTCTCCCCCTTCCAGGACACCCATTGGGGCACGCAGGAGATGACGGTGCGCGATCCCGACGGCCGTGTCTGGAGCCTGCAGGCGCCCAAGTAAAAGCGGAGCGACCGCCATGCCGAACAGCAAAGCCCCCAGCCCAGACAGCACGGCCGAGCGCACCGCGCTGTGGCGCGCCCTGCATCTGCAAGCCGATGCGCCGCCGCATGTCTTCGAGGACGACATCGGCCTGCGGCTGCTGGCCCCGCCGGACAGCTGGCGCGAGCGCCCCGACATGGATCCGATCTTCACCCGGACCTTCCGCGCGTCCATGGTCGCGCGGGCGCGTTTCGTGGAAGACCTGGTGCTGGAACAGGCCGCCCAGGGCGTCGCGCAGTACGTGATCCTGGGCGCGGGCCTGGACAGCTTCGCCCAGCGCCGGCCCGACATCGCCAGCCGCATGCGTGTGTTCGAAGTGGACCAGCCCGCGCCGCAGGAATGGAAGCGCCGGCGACTGGTCGAGCTGGGTTACGGCGTGCCGGAATGGCTGCAACTGGTCCCGGTGGACTTCGAGGCCGGCGCTTCCGCCTGGCAAGCGCTGGCCGAGGCGGGCTTCGATGCGACGCGCCCGGCCTTCGTCGCTTCCACGGGCGTCAGCATGTATCTGACCCGGGACGCGACGCTGGCCACGTTTCGACAGGTGGCCGCGCTGGCGCCCGGCTCCACGCTCGCCATGACGTTCATGCTGCCGGTGGAACAGATGGCGCCCGAGGTCCGGCCCGGCATCGAAATGGCCGTCAAGGGCGCCCGCGCCAGCGGGACGCCGTTCATCAGCTTCTATGCGCCGGCCCAGATCATGGCGATGGCGCGGGAGGCGGGGTTCCGCGATGTCCGGCACGTCGCGCCCGCCGTGCTCGCGCAGCGGTACTTCGCGGGGCGAACGGACGGCTTGAGCTTGTCGAGCGCCGAAGAATTTCTGATTGCGGGCACGTAGCCGGCGAGTACTGCCCTACGGCAGATCCTGCGCTGATTCCCGGCCACCAAACCGCGCGCCACCCGACGCGGCAAGCGCCCCGCTCGCTAGGCGGGCGCCACCTCAATCGCGATCTTCCCCCGCACCCCGTTGTTGCGGCTCTCCAGCCGCGCATGCGCGGCCGGAACATCGGCCAGCGCATAGACCGCCCCCACATGCGGCCGCAGCCGGCCCTGCGCCACCAATGCGCTCAGCTCATCGAGCTTGCCGCGATTCTGCCGGGTGAACACGAAGTGATAGGCCGCGTTCTTGCCCCAGGCCTGGATCAGGTTCTGCGGCTGCGCGATGTCCACGATCGACACCACGCGGCCCAGCTGCGCCAGCGCGTCGGGACTGCGCGACAAGGCATCGCCGCCGATGGTATCGAACACGACATCCACGCCCCGGCCATCCGTGGCCCGCAATACGGCGTCGATATAGTCCTCCTTTTCATAGTCGATCACCACGTCCGCGCCCATCTCGCGCGCGAAGGCGAAGTTCGCTTCGCGCACGGTCGTGAGCACCCGGGCGCCGGTGGCCTTGGCAAGCTGGATCGCCACGTGGCCGACCCCGCCGGCGCCGCCGTGGATCAGGATGCTCTCCCCCACCCGCAGCCCCGCGCGCGCGACCAGCGCCTCCCAGGCCGTCCCGCCCACCAGGCTCAGGCTGGCCGCCTCCAGATGACTCAGCGCGGCGGGCTTCCTGCCGACGATGCTCTCGGCGGCCACGTGGTACTCGGCGTAGCTGCCCTGCCCCTCG
Organism: Achromobacter sp. AONIH1; assembly: GCF_002902905.1. Taxonomy (NCBI): domain Bacteria; kingdom Pseudomonadati; phylum Pseudomonadota; class Betaproteobacteria; order Burkholderiales; family Alcaligenaceae; genus Achromobacter; species Achromobacter sp. AONIH1. The sequence goes on from NZ_CP026124.1 coordinate 4,945,589, forward strand.
AAGATCTGCGGCGTGTACCAGACCTCATCTCCCGGCGCGTAGGCCGTCACCCCAGCCCCGACAGCCTCGACCACGCCCGAGACATCGTGGCCGGTAATGGCCGGCAAGGGCACCAGATCGGGATAGTCGCCGCGACGGACCTGGTAATCCAGCGGATTGATCGACGTGGCATGCACCCGCACCAGCACCTGCCCCGCCTGCGGCACGGGCTTGGGCACGTCGCATAGTTCGAACGACTCGGGGCCGCCGAATGACTTGAGCACGATTGCTTTCATTTCAACTCCTAATTTCGATAAAAAGGGATATCGAGATTTTCCGATATTTACCGGCAAAAAAATTCAGAGCTCTTTCCCGATCAGCTTGGCAAAGGCGCTGATGTTGGCTTCATTGCGCTTGTAGTAGGTCCACTGGCCGATGCGCCGGGCCTCGACCAGGCCCGCGCGTTGCAGGGTGGCCAGATAGTCGGACACCGTGGACTGCGACAGCCCGACGCCTTCCTGGATGCTGCTGACGCACACGCCCACCGTATGCACGTCGCCCTCGTCCTGCGGCGGGAAGTGCCGCTCGGGATCCTTCAGGCCTTTGAGGATGTCGAGGCGGGTGCGGTTCGAGAGGGCTTTGAAAATGTCTAGCAAGTCCATGGCGGGATCATATCGGAAATTACCGATATGTCAATTTCCCCGTCGAACGCCTTGAATCCGCGCGCGGCTGGCCGCTATCGCGATGCTCATCCGCCGCACCGTGGCGCGACGAATCGGAAACGCCTCGGCGCGTCCGGCGAAGGCCGCCGCCTGCTCAACCATCCGGTCGAGCGTGGCTTCTGCCATGGGCATGCCTACCCCGCCCTCCCTGGCCAGCCGCAGCAAGTGATCCCGTCCCACCGCGGCGCCTTCGCCGCACACATCCATGTGATGCTGTCCCATCGGTCCGTGGCTGAACGTCAGGTCGAATGCGGGCGCCAATCGCCAACGCCGATCCTGCCCGAGACGCCATGCAAAGTTCTTCGGATGATCGTCCTGGTTGTGAAACAACACGTTGAAGACGGCACGCGCATAGGCCTTCTCGACCTCGCGCTCATCGCGCGTCAACAACCGGGTGGCCCGCAGCAAGGTCGTGTAGTCCGTGCTGCCCGGCATGCGGAAATCCACCTGCAGCAGGCCCGCCAGGCTATGCACGGGCACGCGCATGCCTCGTTCCCGGTCGAAGCGCGCCACGCCAAAGGCGGCAAGCCTGGACGACAGATCGAACAAGGCGCTGGCTGGCACCTCCAGGCCGCAATCGCGGGCCAGCTCGGCATACAGCTGTTCGACGGCGCATACCTCCTTATGCTCGCCCTGCGCCGGAAACTTCACCAACCAGGGAACGCCGGGCGCATCGCCGCGCGTGCTGACGTGACCGGTCGCGGCGTCGTGCTGCACCAAGGCCTTGGGCCGCGCGCCTTGCGGAGACCCGCCGGTCAGCGCCAGTTCGCGCAAGGCAACGCCCGCCTCTCCAGCCAGAGCCCGCTCGCTTTCCCGGGCCAGGGCCAGCAGGCTCCAGTCGGGCTCCACGGCATGCGGATCGGCCGCCGGCACGAAGCGCAGCGCGCCCATGGCGCGGTCCCCGATGAATGCCAGCCGATCCAGGGGCCCAGGATGACGCAATCCCTGGCGGCGGAACAAACGATCCATCAGCAGCAGCCCCCAGCCATCGGGCAGGCTGTCCGCCATCAGGCCGGGCAACCGATGCAGATAAGGCGGAAAATCCCCGTAGGCCGGAGCGCGCAGCTTCAGATGCAGCGGCGACAGCTCCAGTCCCTGCGCCAGGGCCTCGGACGCGTATTCAAACAGCAGCGTGGCGCCGTCATCGGCCAGGAGCCCCAGGAGCCAGTCCTCGCCCCAGCCACAGTAATGAACGGCCAGCTGCTTCATGTCTTGCTCCGACGAGGCGCCCGTTGTCGTTGCCCGGCGGATTCCGCCTGCGCCATCTGGGCGATGGATTGGCGCCTGAGCACGAACAGATCCTGCAGCTCATCCACGAGTCCCAAGGCCTGCGTCACGCGGATCAAGGTCTCCAGCGATGACTGGCCGCTGCCTTCCAGCTTGCGCAACGCGCCGAGCGACAGGCCGGCCATCTGCGCCAGCTCGCGCTGAGGCAGACCCTGGGCCAACCGCTGGATGCGCAGCCGTGAGCCCAAGGCCCGCAGGATCTCGGCGGTGGATGCCAAATTAAATGACATTTCTCTGCTCTTTATCTAGATTTTTTCTTTATAAGTATCACTTTTATGATCTTTATAGACCTATATAACGCATCACCATCTGGCAAGCAAGCCCGGCCTTCCGTACAATGCCCCTCGTGGCTATGGGACACCTTCCTTCTCACCCTGATTACCTAGGGGTCCCGCTCTCCACACCGCGCCTGCGTCACGCAGGCGTTTTCACATCGGCGTCGCCATGACGCCGCCGCTCGCTCGCAGCGGCGAGCCACCGGAGCAAGGCAAGCATGAATCAGGAACTGTTCCTGCGCCGCGCCACCAAGGTCCACGTCCCCGTGGGTTCTGGCGGCGCCACGCGCGCCCAGGTCGCGTCGGCCATCCAGGAAATCGCGGCGTTCCACTGCATCCTGTCCGAGTCGGTGATCGAGCGGATCGGCATGCTGTCCGCCGATGAACTCGCGCGCTGGCTGCGCGACATGCTTGGCGTGCTGCGCCGCCGGGTCGGCGCGCACGTGCAGCACCAGCCGTTCTATCCGGGCTTCCCCGAGCAGGTGCTGAAAGCCTCGAAGGCCGAGCTGTACCTGACGGCCGTCATGCATTACCTCACGCTGCGCCGCCTGCCGGCGCACGAGCATGCCCGCCCGCCATTGCTCGAGGGCAAGCTCGTGCCCTGGCTCATCGAACTGGGCCGCGTCGCTGAATTCGAGTCGCTGCTGGCGCCGCTGGTCTCGTCGCGCACCTCGCTGTCCGAGGTGGACGCCGCCGATGTTGCCTGGTTCATCCGGCAATACCGCGGCGATGTCTTCCGCCTGCTGCCCGGGGACGTGCCGTTCCGCGAGATCCGCGCGCTGGTTGGCGGCGCGCTGGTCCAGCACGTGGCGGGCGATGCGCGGGTGGACGAATTCCTGGATCGCAACGTCGAGACCGCGACCGACGCGCTGCGGCTGGCGGTGGCCCTGAGCGGCGGAGATGTGTCGCTGACCACGGCGACGACACGCTTCGCGCCGATGAAGCGCGGCTTGCGCCGCCTGCTGCTGCGCCTGCTCGATCGCGCGCCCAACGCAGTGGAAGACGTGATGCGCCACGCCGAGCGCTGGAAGCGCCTGGCCGAAGTGCTGCACCCGGGCGACTATGCCGACAAATACCCGCGCGCCCTGGCGGCCATCACGGCGGCGCGGCGCAACGACGCGCCGGCCTCGTTCGGGTCGCGCGTCGAGACGCTGCTGGCCCAACGGCACATCGCCGCGCTCACGCCCCTGCTGCAACAACGTCCCGGCGAATTCGCGCGCCGGCTGGATGTGACCTTGCGCCGCTCGACCGAACCGGACGCCGTGCTGGACGCATTCGAAACGGTGGCGGCGCAAGCGTCCACGCCGATCCTGCTGCAGGTGCTGGCCCAGACCCGGGCGCCCCGCCCCCTGCCCTTGCGGGCCTTCACGCCCAAGGGCGCACTGGCCAAGGTCTACGGCATCCAGGATCGCCGTGAGCCGCTGGCGCCCGAAGTGCTGGCGCGCGCGGCCCGGATCTGCCAGGACGCGCTCGTCAAGCGCTTCGCCTCGCTGCCGCCGCTGGGCCGCTGCTTCGTCGACCCCGCGCTGCGCGACTACATCGTGCCGCTGGCGCAGCGCGCCGCATCGAAGTCATTGCGCACGCTGGTGTGCGGCAGTTGCCTGCCGCTGCCGGACACGCGCTTCATCCGCCTGTTCCTGTGGTGGAAGAACGGCCGCGCGCGCACGGACATCGACCTGTCCGCCGCTTTCTTCGACGCCAATTTCTTGTTCATGCAGACGGTCGCGTACTACAACCTGAAGGGCTTCGGCGGCTACCACAGCGGCGACATCGTCGACGCCCCGCAAGGCGCCTCGGAGTTCATCGACCTGGACATCGACGCCCTCGTCGAGAAAGGCATCCGCTACGTCGTCACGTCCATCAACTCCTACACCCGGCAGCCGTATTGCGACCTGCCCGAGTGCTTCGCCGGCTGGATGGCACGCGCCGATCTGGCCTCGGGCGAAGTGTACGAGCCACGCACGGTGGTCGACCGGATCGACATCGCGTCGGACACGCAGATCTGCCTGCCTTTCGTGATGGACCTGCAGGAACGCCGCGTGATCTGGGCCGACCTGGGGCTGACGTCCACGCCGCGCTGGAACAATGTGCGGAACAATCTGAGCGGGGTGTCCTTGATGCTGCGGGCATTGGTGCATACGCCCCGGCCGGATCTGGAGACGCTGTTTGATCTGCATGTACGCGCGCGGGGGGAACGGGTGGAAACGCCGCAGCAGGCCGAGACCGTATTTGCGCCTCACCAGGGGATTACGCCGTTCGATGTGGACGTGATTCGGTCACGGTTTCTTTGACTCGGGAATACTCAATCAACCCTGCTTGCGCGCCATCCGGCTCCATGGACAAGAATTGCACGCGAACCGGAGGAAGGCACCTGTGCCTGCGACTCATGTCCGTAGCGGCACCCCACTGCCCGTCAAGGAAACCAGGAACGCCACCATCCCTTGGCACGCCGGGGGACGCGGCCGGCCACTTGGCCTGATGGCGCACGGGCTATCACGCACGCACTTTCACGACCGTCGACTGACGCCCGGCCTGGGGCGTGCCACGCAACGGCGGAAAGCCCGCGTGCAGCAAACGCTCGAACTCATCATAGTGGGCAACAAAAATGGAACCAAAGACCAGGGGTAAATTCTCCAGTTCGGGAATGCTTGGCAGATTGATGTTTCCATTCTGATGACCTTGGACATGCGCCTTCAAACGGCTGACTGGCGTGATGTCCTTGCCCCAATAAACCGGATACCACTGAGGGTAGCCGGGTATGGGAGCGAGGCCGGTCCTGATGGGTGTAGGGGAACTGGCCCATATTCCGTAGACCGCGCCACATGACTGCTCAATGGGAAAGGACCTGCCCAGGTTGATCGAGCCATAAACGCAGTCATGAACGGCGAAATTGCGCTTCAAGGCAAAGTCTTTGAGAAATTCCGGTACCAAGGAGGCTTCGGGCATTCGGCGGGCTCCAAACTCGGGATGAGCCGATCACTGTAACTGCTCAATGCGATGCCCAACAGTCCTCGACACCCGCTGGCGGCGGACTTGACGCCGTCACGCGCCTGCCTCAAGGCCTCGAATATTCGCGTCGCCCGCTCCAGGAACACCTTCCCGGCCGGGTCGTGACGCCTCAACCGGAAGACGGCTGCATAGGCACGTCAGAACTTCACGGCCGCAGCTCCCTTGAGCGACAGAATCTCTCTCGCTTCATCGGGCGTCGCGATTTCGTGCCCCAGACTTTCAAGCAGTTCACGCACCTTGCGTACCTGCTGCGCGTTCGATTCCGCCAGTTGCCCTCGAGAGATCTGCAGCGAGTCTTCAAGCCCGACACGCACGTGGCCACCCATCGTTGCCGCTGCTGTGGCTAGACTCATCTGACTGGCCCCCGCACCCAGCACGGACCACTGGTACTGGTCGCCGAACAGCTTGTCGGCCGTGCGCTTCATGAAGACCAGGTTCTCCAGGTCAGCACCGATACCGCCCAAAATGCCCAGGACGAACTGAATGAAGATCGGCGCCTTGAACATACCGGAGTCCAGGCAGAACTTCAGGTTGTATAGGTGTCCCACGTCATAGCACTCGTGCTCGAACTTGACGCGGTGCTCCTGGCCTAGTTCTTCGGCCACCATCCCGATGTCGCGGAAGGTGTTGCTAAAGATGTAGCTGTCCGATTCCCGCAGGTACGACTCTTCCCAGTCAAACTTCCACTTTTTATAACGCTGCGCCAGGGGATGCATCGAGAAGTTCATGCTACCCATGTTCAACGAGCACATCTCGGGCGAAAAACGCTTTGCGGGCGCGATGCGCTCCGCCACGGTATTGCGAAGGCTGCCGCCTGTAGAGAGGTTGACCACCGCGTTCGTCGACGCCTTGATCGAGGGCAGGAAGCCGAGGAAGTGCTCGGAGTCAATCGACACAGAGCCGTTCTCCGGATTGCGTGCGTGCAGGTGAAGCACGGCGGCGCCCGCCTGCGCCGCATCAATGGCCTGGCGCGCAATGTCCTCGGGGCGATAGGGCAACGCGTCCGACATGGTCGGCGTGTGGATGGCGCCGGTCACGGCACAGGTGACGATGATCTTGCGAGAGGGCTTGGACATGATGGGCTGCCATGTATGAACAATGGAACTCAGGACTCGACAGGCTGGCGGCGCCACACCAGCTTGATGACGGTTTCGACACCGTCTTGCATTTGCGGTGCGGTCGTCAAGACCGCGTCGCCCTGCTCGAAGCTCAGTGCGCGGCGAAGCGCCGTCCCCACCCAGTTCGGATAGGTGGAGACGTCGACCCAATGCGAGATCCAACCGGCTTCCAGCGTGAAGCGTCCGGCATAGGCAATGGAGGACTTATAGGCCTGTGCACGCTGCGCTTCCGGCGCGGCCTGCCGGTCGCCGTCAAGCCGCTCTCGACCGTCGTGAGTGATGAGCGCCATCATGCGCCCGTCGTCGCCGTAGTGGATGACGCCCGACGGCCGTGCGCCGTAGACGTCGTACAGGCGCTCCCCCCGGGGGCCGACGGCATACGCCTCTCCCAGGAACCAGGTTCCAGTCAGGTCATTCGCATTCATGCGGGTACTCCAAGTTTGAGGGTTCGTAGGTTGGTCAGGGCAAGACAGCCACTGCGCGGACCCACCCCGCCGAAGCGGCACGGATCTTCACGGGGAAGCAGATCACCTGAAAGCCCGTGGAGGGCAACAGGTGCAAGTTGCTCACCTTCTCCATCTGGAAGTAGCCGATCTCCCGACCCGCCTTGTGGCCTTCCCAGATCAGCGACGCATCTTGGGTTTCGCGGAAGCGCCGGGCGGTGTGGCTGAACGGGGCATCCCAGGACCAGGCATCGGTACCTACGACCCGGACGCCACGTTCGGTCAGGTACAGCGTCGCTTCGCGTCCCATGCCGCAGCCGCTGTCCAAGTAATCATCTTGGCCGTAGCGCGCCGCGGCGCCCGTGTTCACCAGCACGACGTCCAGGGGTTGCAAGTCATGGTTGATGCGCGTCAGTTCATCCTCGACCTCCCTGGCACGTACCACATGGCCGTCCGGCAGGTGCCGGAAGTCCAGCTTGACGCCGGGCCTGTAGCACCAGTCCAACGGCACTTCGTCGATGGTCGCGGCGCGCTCGCCGCGATTCATCGTCGATGCGTAGTGCCACGGCGCGTCCATGTGCGTCCCGTTGTGCGTCGACAGGTCCAGACGCTCGACTGCCCACGCCTCGCCGTCGGGGAGGTCTTCGGGGCGCAATCCAGCAAAAGGCTTGGCCAGAGCCTCGAAGGTCTCCTGGTGGTTCTGATACCGGATCTTTGGGCCATTCCCCGGCCGGTCCACTGGCAGGTCGTTCTCGATGGCGACGGACAGATCGATAAGTCTCATTGAGGCAGGTCCTTGGAGAAATGAGGTCGAGAGTTCGTGAACGGCGCTACTGTCTGGTCAGACCGATGGAGCGCACCAGTTCCGGCCAGGCACGGTTTTCCTTCGCCAGGAATTCCGATGCCTCTGCGACCGAACCTCCGGCGGCCTCGCTTCCGTTGTCTTGAAGTGTCCGGATCACGTCGGGCTGCTTGAGGATGGCGTTGATTTCTGTATTAAGGCGAGTCACGACTTCCTCCGGTGTGCCAGCGGGTGCCACCAGCATGAACCACAAAGAGAAGTCAACGCCAGCCAGCCCCTGCTCCTCGAAGGTGGGCACATCCGGCAGCGCCTGCGCCCGCTGGCGAGTCGACACGGCCAGGGCTTTGACCTTGCCGGACTGAACGAAAGCCCGGACAGTGCCCACGTTGTCACACAGCGCTTGCACGCTCCCCCCAGCAAGTCGGTGACAGCGGGCGCCGCGCCCTTGTAGGGGATGTGGTTCACCCTGATGCCGGCAGAGCGCGCGAACAGCTCGGCGCAGATGTGTTGAGGTGACCCTTCTCCGGCATTTGCGATATTGAGTTCGCCGGGTTTGCTCTTTGCGCCTGCGACGATCTCCTTGAGCCCGTCTTTCGATACGCCGGGGACAACCAGCACCAGGGCCGCCGACGAAACCTTCACGATGGGAGCGAAAGCGCGGGCGGGCTCATACGGCATCTTCTGGAAGAGGCTCGGATTGACGGCCAACGGCCCAAGTCCTGCCAAAAGGAGCGTGTAGCCATCGGCCGGGGATTTAGCCACGGCGTCCGATCCAATGATGCCGTTGGCCCCCGCCTTGTTCTCGACGACGACGGGCTGAGTCAGACGGGCGCCGAGTTTCGCGGCCAACAGCCGAGCGACATTGTCTGTTCCCCCGCCAGGCGCATAGGGCACCACCAGGCGAATGGGCCGCTCTGGATACTGGGCTATTGCGGGCAAAGCCGCCAAGGACAGGGTCAAGCCAAGCACGGCGAACCGTAGCGCGAACCTCAGCATGTTTGTCTCCTCAACAAGCAGGTATGGGTTGCGCTAATTTTTAGTTATTCGAATGACTAAGTCGATATGGTAAAAACCCCTAGAAGGCATAGGCGGTGGGCGTTGGCGACATGGCAGCCAAATCGCCAATGTGAAGGCAATGTGCTGCGATGGTCCGTTGAACTGCCTCTAGTCACAGTTGGAGACCACTAGACGAACGCGGGGTGGTATTTCATCATTAGTCTTTCGAATAACTAATCGTGTGGCGAGCCCACCCGATCAGGCAGGAGACAAACCCATCACTGCCGACACGCGCATACCCCCTTCTGTGAGAGGCACAACAGCCAAGCTATGAGTCCGAAGATCGATCCAGACCACATGACAACTGCGGCCGAGCAACCTCAACGCCGACGGCGCAAGAGCGACGCGCGCGAAAGCATCCTGAACGCGGCCGAACGCCTTTTCGGCGAACTTGGCTTCACGGGCTGTTCGTTGCGCAACGTAGCCGACAGTGCCGGGGTCAACCAAGGCATGATCCATTACTTCTTTCGAAGCAAAGAAGCCTTGTTCCAGGAGACGTACCTGCGCTGCGGCTCACCACTGGTCGAAGAACGCATGCGACTGCTCGACACGGAAGAAGCCGCGGCGAAGGGGGCGCCAATCCCGGTAGAGCGCCTCATCGAGATTTTTTTGGCACCCGCATTCCGGTTGGCAACGAGTGGTGATAGCGGACGTGCGTTTCTGCGCATGCAGGCTCATCTGCAACTCGACGGCACGCGCTTTGGCCACGAACTGCGCCAGCGCCTCTACGATGAATCGTCAATGCGCTTCGTCGCGGCGTTCGCGCGCAGCCTCACCGACCTGTCCCGCGAAGACGTGTCCTGGCGCTTCATGTTCATGCTCGGCGCCTACCAATATGCTCTTGCAGACACAGGTCGCATCGAGGTGATTTCCGACGGGCTCTGCTCCGCCAGCGACTTTGCCTGCTCTCTGAGGCAAATCGTGCCCTTTCTTAGCGCTGCCATGCGCTCACCCCCAATCATTGCCGGCGCATCCAAGGATCAGCTGGATTTTTGCAAGGCGTCTACAGCAACGGCAGGCAGGGTCTCGAATCAAGAGTGAATCTTTTCCAACTTCAGCCTGCTGAAGTCCTTTTCCGAGTGTCGGTCATAGACCGACCTTTGCATCGCCTTGGTCGAGTCGGCCAACTTGGCTTCCTCGACATACCTGTTCGCCCACGCCCCAAAGGTCAGCTCCGCGGCAGCCTTCAGGCGCATCTCCGCCTTGCCGCGCGAAGGGCTGTCGCCGCGCTCAACGCTGCGCGCCCCCAGGCCCGAGTCGTATTGCCTATCACCAAGGTTTCTCGACGCGTCCCGATTCGGTAGTCGTACCGGAAGCTGATGACCCCGGTACGCGTCACGGCTGCGTAGAAGCCGCTGATCGGTGATCTTGTAGATCTTTTCCCGTGGGCTTGAGCGCCTTCAATTTCAAGTCGGTAAGCATCACATCCCTCAACGAAACCAGAGACCTTGGTACCGTCAAGTCATTTGACGGTACCAATCCTGGTCGTTCAAGGTCCGGCTTTGTGATGCCACCAACAATACCGTCGGTTCCGACGGGCTTTGCTGAGGCGGCTTGAGATGCCGTGGAACGCTAACTGCCTGTCAGGGCTGGATTTTCATGCGTATTCCGGACGGCATGAAACGACCTGACATGACGTTAATTTATTCCCACTCGATCATCAACAGGCCGCCTAAACCCGTGTGGTTAAGGGGTTTGGCTGTGATTAACATAGGGCTCTACCGCCGCTTTTACCGTCAGTAAGTTACGCCCTTTGGGGCAAGATTCGGGCGATTTGCGAAGCGCTGATCTATTATCAATCAACTTCAATGATACCGAATAGGCGACCGGACTTCAGGCTATACCCCACTGTACTGTCCAGGAAATTACCGGTAACAGCGGGGGCCTAGGTTGTCAGCTCGTTGGAAGGCCGTTACGGACCTGCCCCCAGACTTAGTACGGCACCGACATAGAGTCCAGAGTTAAAAACCGTTGTTGCCGGTGCGCCTGAGCAAACTGCTCCGGCGTTAAGTATCCCAGCGCGCTATGCGGGCGTTCGGTGTTGTACTCGACGCGCCAGTCTTCGATCAAGGATTTGGCTTGGCGCAGCGACATGAACCAATGCTCATTCAGGCATTCATCGCGGAATTTTCCGTTGAAGCTCTCGATGTATGCATTCTCCACGGGCTTGCCTGGTCTGATGAACGACAGCTTCACGCCGACCTGATAGGCCCAAGCATCCAAGGCTCTGCCAGCAAACTCCGGGCCGTTGTCCACGGTGATGGATTTGGGCAACCCACGCAGTTCCGCAAGCCGTTGCAGCACCTGCGCCACCCGCAATCCCGGCAGTGATGTATCGACCTCGATGGCAAGACACTCGCGCGTGTAGTCATCGACGATGTTCAAGCACCGGAACCTGCGGCCATAGGCCAGACCGTCGGACACGAAGTCCATCGACCAGCTCTGATTCGGCGCCGTCGCAACGGGACGAACTACCCGTTCTGCGGGAGCGATGCGCTTGCGGCGACGCTTACGAACGCTCAAGCCGGCTTGGCTGTAAAGCCGCCAGACCCGCTTGTGATTCGTCTGCCAGCCTTCACGGCGAAGCAGAATATGGATGCGCCGATAGCCGTAGCGTCGCTTGAGCGCTGCCATCTCCTTCATGCGCTCGGTCAATGCCACGTCGCCCGTACGCTTACTTTCATAAGCGAACAGCGACCGGGAAATGCCTACCAGCCCGCAGGCCCGGGTGATACCCATGCCGCGCTCGGTCATCAACGTTCTGACCGCTTCGCGTTTGGCCTGCGGGCTTGTTACTTTCGGCTCAAAAGGTCCTGAAGCGCAGCCTTGTCCAGCATCGATTCAGCCAACAGCTTCTTGAGCTTGTTGTTCTCTTGCTCCAGCTCCTTCAGTCGCTGGGCGTCCGAAACGGTCATACCGCCGAACTTCGCCTTCCAGTTGTAGTAAGTGGCCTCCGAGATCCCGTGCTTGCGGCACAGTTCGGCAACCTTGGCCCCTGCCTCGGCCTCCTTCAGCACCCCGATGATCTGTTCTTCCGTAAATCGTTTCTTCATTGCCGTTCCTTTGTGAACGGACTCTACATCGATTTCGTACTAACCACAGGGAGCAGGTCAATGCAACTGTCAGCGTTGTAGCGTTACGGCAGGACAAATTTGGAACCGGCCGCACAGGTATGCAACGCCACGAAAATGTCGAGCGCCTGGCGTGAGAGATAAACTACGTGCGGCCTCCGTCCCTTCATCCGTTGCTTTGGAATCGTCCAGGTAGCCTTCTCAAAATCGACCTCGTCCCAAGTCGCCTCGATCAGTTCACTCTTTCGCACCAACGTCAGCAAGATCATGCGCAACGCTAGCCGGATCGTCGGATAGGTGGCCACACACTCCAATTGCTTGGACATTAGGTGAATTTCCTGCGGAGACAAGGCACGATCCTTCGGCACGAAAGTCGCAATGGAAGCCGCATCTACGCTATCAGCAGGGTTTGCCACCTTCTCCCCATGCAGATTCGCATAACCATATATCTGCTTCACGAGGTCCCGAATTTGAACGGCGGTGGCTGGTGCGCCTCGCGCTTTCACGCGCAAACATAGAGCGCGTAGATCCTCCCCATGGATTTCGCCAAGAAGGCGTTTGTTGAACGCCGGCAAGATGTCGCGATCCAGTACGCTCTTTCGCATCGAACGGGTCGACTCGGCCATCGTGGCCCCATAAAGCCAACGGGTGGCATGATCGCTGAAGGTCTCGGTCTCCGGCCCACGTCCCTTCTCTCGTTGCTTCTGTAGCGCTGGCGAAGTGCCCTCGCCCAGCAGCCTCCTGGCGCGCCGCAGTTTTTCTCGGGCTTCGGCTAGTGAAATTCCTCCGAAGCCGTAACGGCCTATGGTCAACGTCTCTCGTCGGTCATTGATCCGGTAGTCGTATCGGAAGGTAATGGTGCCTTTCGGCGAAACGATGGCGTACATGCCATCGCGATCGGCGACCTTGTAGAGGATCGCGCGGGGTTTCAAGTTCCGCAGGGAAAAGTCTGTAAGCACGGGAATAGTCTCCTGATTGAAACGGCCGATTGCCGTCACCTATCACGAGACCTACATGCCCTTGCGGGCCCGCATAAATCCTGATGTCTAAGAGGAAGAACTACCGTCGCTGACGGTAGTTCTTTCGTGGCTACGCCAACCCCAGTCCAAAGAGCTTGCGCACCCCGTCAAATTTACCGTCAGCTTCGCTGCCTGGAAGCCCTTAAAGGTAAATTACTCACACGAAATAGTCTTTAAAATCAACAATCTAGAAGAATCACATTCTTGTTGATGATCTTTTGAGAGACCTCCTAGACTGTTGATTTATAAGGGAAAAACTGCTTCCCCTCACTCCCACTCAATCGTCGCAGGCGGCTTGCTCGACACGTCATACACCACCCGGTTAATCCCGCGGACCTCATTAATAATCCGCGAAGAAACCCGAGCCAGCAGCGGATGCGGCAGCGGCGCCCAGTCGGCCGTCATGAAGTCAAACGTCTGCACCGCGCGCAGCGCGACGACATACTCATACGTCCGCCCATCGCCCATCACCCCTACCGACTTCACCGGCAGGAACACGGCAAACGCCTGCGAGGTCAGCTCGTACCAGGTCAGGCCGCTGGCCTCGTCCTTGGTGTTGCGCAGCTCTTCGATGAAGATCGCATCGGCGCGACGCAGCAGTTCGGCGTACTCGTGCTTGACCTCGCCCAGGATCCGCACGCCCAGGCCAGGACCCGGGAACGGATGACGGTAGACCATCTGCGGCGGCAGGCCCAGGGCCACGCCCAGTTCGCGGACTTCGTCCTTGAACAGTTCGCGCAGCGGCTCCAGCAGCTTCAGGTTCAGCGTGTCGGGCAGGCCGCCGACGTTGTGGTGCGACTTGATCGAAGTGGCCTTGCCGGTCTTGGCGCCGGCCGATTCGATGACGTCGGGGTAGATGGTGCCCTGGGCCAGCCACTTGGCGCTTTTCTGCTTGCCGGCCTGGTCCTGGAACACTTCCACGAATTCGCGGCCGATGATCTTGCGCTTGGCTTCGGGATCGGCCACGCCGGACAGCTTGCCCATGAACTGGGCGGTCGCGTCGATGTGGATGATCTTGACGCCCATGTTCTCGGCGAAGGTCTGCATGACCTGCTTGCCTTCGTCCAGGCGCAGCAGGCCGTGATCGACGAAGACGCAGGTGAGCTTGTCGCCGATGGCCTTGTGGATCAGGGCCGCGGCCACCGACGAGTCCACGCCGCCGGACAGGCCCAGGATGACTTCGTCGTCGCCGACCTGCTCGCGGATGCGGGCCACGGCTTCGGCGACGTAGTCGGGCATGTTCCAGTCGCCCTGGCAGCCGCAGATCTCGTTGACGAAGCGCGACAGCATGGCCTTGCCCTGCACGGTGTGCGTGACTTCGGGGTGGAACTGCACGGCGTAGAACTTGCGGTCTTCGTCGGCCATGCCGGCGATCGGGCAGGACGGCGTGGACGCCATCAGCTTGAAGCCCGGCGGCAGCGCGGTGACCTTGTCGCCGTGGCTCATCCAGACCTTGAGCATGCCGTGGCCTTCGTCCGTCGTGAAGTCGGCCAGGCCGTCGAGCAGCTTGGTATGGCCGTGCGCGCGGACTTCGGCGTAGCCGAATTCACGGTGGTCGGAGAAGCTGACGACGCCGCCCAGCTGCTGCGCCATGGACTGCATGCCGTAGCAGATGCCCAGCACCGGCACGCCCAGCTCGAACACGGCGTGCGGCACGCGCATGGAGCCTTCTTCGTAGGCCGAGGCGTGGCTGCCGGACAGGATGATGCCCTTCAGGCCCTGGGCCAGTTGTTCGCGCACGAAGGCGTCGTCGACGTCGCCCGGGTGGACTTCGGAATAGACGCCGGCTTCGCGGACGCGACGGGCGATCAGTTGGGTGACTTGCGAACCGTAGTCCAGGATGAGGATGCGCTGGTGCATGAGACTCTACCTATTGGAAATAAAACCGCACCGGCAGAACCGCTGACTGATTTTGCGATTCTGCCGGTGCGCGATGCCTGACATTGTAGTTGACTGTGCGGATCAGTCGGCGCGGTAGTTGGGCGCTTCCTTGGTGATCTGCACGTCGTGCACGTGCGACTCGCGCACGCCCGCGGAGGTGATCTCCACGAATTCGGTCTTGGTGCGCATGTCGTCGATGGTGGCGCAGCCGCAGTAGCCCATCGAGGCGCGGATGCCGCCAACCAGCTGGTAAATGATGGCCAGCACGCTGCCCTTGTAGGGGACGCGGCCTTCGATGCCTTCGGGGACCAGCTTGTCGGCGTTGTTGGCCGGGTCCTGGAAGTATCGGTCGGCCGAGCCTTCCGTCATGGCGCCCAGGCTGCCCATGCCGCGGTACGACTTGTACGAACGGCCCTGGAACAGCACGACTTCGCCGGGGGACTCTTCCGTGCCGGCGAACATGCCGCCCATCATGCAGGCGGAAGCGCCGGCGGCGATGGCCTTGGCCACGTCGCCCGAGTAGCGGATGCCGCCGTCGGCGATGAGCGGCACGCCCGTGCCTTCCAGCGCCTTGGCCACGTCGGAGATCGCGGTGATCTGCGGCACGCCCACGCCCGCGACGATGCGGGTGGTGCAGATGGAGCCGGGGCCGATGCCGACCTTGACGCCGTCGGCGCCGTACTCGACCAGCGCGCGCGCGGCGGCGGCGGTGGCGATGTTGCCGCCGATGACTTCAACCTTGGGGAAATTCTGCTTGACCCAGCGCACGCCTTCCAGCACGCCACGGGAGTGGCCGTGCGCGGTGTCGACGATCAGCACGTCGACGCCCGCGGCGACCAGCTTCTCGACGCGCTCTTCGGTGCCGGCGCCCACGCCCACCGCCGCGCCCACGCGCAGCTGGCCCAGGGCGTCCTTGTTGGCGACCGGATGCTCGGTGTTCTTGACGATGTCCTTGACCGTGGCCAGGCCGCGCAGCTCGAAGCCGTCGTTGACGATCAGCACGCGCTCCAGGCGATGCTTGTGCATCAGGGCCTGGGCTTCGTCCAGCGTCGCGCCTTCCTTCATCGTGACCAGGCGATCCTGCGGGGTCATGATGTTGCGCAGCGGCTGGTCGAGGTTCTCTTCGAAGCGCAGGTCGCGGTTGGTGACGATACCGACCAGCTTGCCGCCTTCGACCACCGGCAGGCCGGAGATGCCGTGCTGGCGCTGCAGCGCGATGGCGTCGCGCACCTTCATCAGGGGAGTGACCGTGACCGGATCGATCACGATGCCGAACTCGTGACGCTTGACGCGGGCCACTTCACGGGCCTGGGCGTCGGCGGACAGGTTCTTGTGGATGATCCCGATGCCACCCTCTTGCGCCATGGCGATGGCCAGGCGCGACTCCGTCACGGTGTCCATGGCGGCGGACACAAGCGGGATGTTCAGGGTGATGTTGCGAGACAGGCGCGTGGCCAGGGAAGTGTCGCGAGGCAGGACCTCGGAATACGCAGGCACCAGCAACACATCGTCGAAGGTGAGCGCTTTTTGTACGAGACGCATGGGTAACTCCGGGCGCAAAGCAAGATTATACGCCGAGCAGGCTTTTTTTCTAGGTGTTGACCCTAGGAAAATTTTGGGGAACTTTGTGAATCAAGCACTTAGCGACTGCAAGAAGCGGCTGGGCATGCGCTGCCCGGCTCTCCGCTCTGGCACATGCTTGCCGGCATCCCCGTCTGACGATGCGGACTTGGAGCAGTCTTCGGCCCGCATCATCGTCTTGACGACGACGCACGCCAACGCGTTCATCTCATATTTTATCCGGGCAATATTGACAGCTGGTTTTACCCGGAACATAATCAGACAAGCTCCAGATCCATATCCATCCCTGACGCACCGCTCATGGCCCAGCTCACTGATACCCATACCGCCTTCGCCGGCCACCACATCCTCGCCTCCGGCTCCCTGGCCGACGTAGCGCTCGCCGTCAAGCACGCCCCGCCCTCTTCGCCGTCCGCCCCCGTGCTGATCTTCAATGACAGGACCGGCCACCAGGTCGACCTGAACCTGAGCGGCACCGACGAGGAAGTCGTCGCGCGCCACGCGCCGCCGCCCCCAGTTGTCGCCGATACCCCAGAGTCGGACGACGCCACACCCGAAGCCCCGCGCGGCCGCGGCCGCCCCAAGCTGGGCGTGGTGCCGCGCGAAGTGACGCTGCTGCCGCGCCACTGGGACTGGCTGGCCGAGCAGCCCGGCGGCGCGTCGGTGGCGCTGCGCAAGCTGGTCGAACAGGCGCGCCGCGACAATGAAGTCCGCGACCGCAAGCGCGAACGGCAGGAAGCCGCCTATCTCTTCATGTGCAGCCTGGCCGGCAACCTGCCCGGATTCGAGGAGGCCACGCGCGCGCTGTATGCCGACGATCGCAAGCGCTACGAGGAACAGGTCGCGTCCTGGCCCGAGGATGTGCGCAACTATGCCTTGCGGCTGGCGTGGGAAACGGACGGCGGCGAGGCTTGAGGCGCGGGTGCGCCAGCGCCTGCTACGCTATGCTCATCGCCCCCTCCCCACGAGACGCTCCATGTCCGATCCTGCCGCCTGCAACCTGCTGCTCTATGACGGCGACTGCCCCTTCTGCTCGAACTATGTGCAGCTGATGCAGCTGCGCAAGACCATCGGCCCGCTGGACGTGCTGAACATGCGCGAGCATCCCGACCTGGCGGCGCATTTCCGCGCGCGGGGCTATGACCTGAACGAAGGCATGCTGCTGCAATGGGACGGCAAGATCTACTGGGGCGCCGACTGCGTCAACCGGCTGGCCCTGCTCAGCACCGGTAGCGACCTGTTCAACCAGATCAACGCCGCCATCTTCCGCAAGCCCTGCCTGTCCAAGGCGCTGTATCCCTTCATGCGCGCCGGCCGCAACCTGGGGCTGACGCTGATGGGCAAGGGCAAGATGCAGTATTGATTCCCGCCTGGCGCGCCAGATTCCCACTCGATGCGCGCCAGCCTTTCACTCCTCCCACTCAACCCACCCTCCAATATGATTTCCGTCAGAAGACTGCTGCCCGCTGAATGGGCCCTGGCTTTTCCGCTCATCGCGCAACTGCGCAACCTGGACGAGGCGGAATTCCTGCGCCGCGCCCGCCGTCAGGCGCATGGCGGCTACGAGCTGGTCGGCGCCTACCTGAACGACACGCTGGTCGGCGTCATGGGCATGCGACCGGTGCACACCCTGGCCCGTGGCCCGCACCTGCACGTGGACGATCTGGTGGTGGACGCGGCCGTGCGAGGCAGCGGCGCGGGACATGCGCTGATGGCCTACGCCGAAGCGGACGCGCGCGCCCGCGAAATGAGCGCGGTGTTCCTGGACGCACGGCCCGACGCCATTCCTTTCTATGAAAAGGAAAACTACGTGCGGCATCCTGCGCCTTCGATGAAGAAGTCGCTGACGCCCTGACGCGGCCCTGCCTGGCGACAGCCGCGCGCCTTCACGACGGACGCGAACCAAGCGCCGCCATGGCCTTGCCCAAGGCCTGCGGCGCATACCCATCCCAGGGACGATTGCCGATATCCAATCGCTCCCGCGCGTCCGCGATGGTCCAGTGCGCGCCGCCGCGCACCTGCTCCAGTTCGTCCCAGCTGATCGGCACCGAGATCGGCAGGCCCGGCCGCGCCCGCGCCGACCAGGGCGCCACGGTCGTCGCGCCAAAGCCGTTGCGCAGGTAGTCCGCGTAGATCCTGCCCACCCGGTTGCGCGGACCGCTCTTGGCCACGAACAACTGCGGCCAGGCCTGCGCCAGATGCCGCACCAGGGCCGCTGAAAAATCCTTCGTGGTTTCCCAGCCATGCTGCCTGCGCAGCGGCACCAGCACATGCAGGCCCTTGCCGCCGCTGGTCTTGAGCCACGCGTCCAGCCCGATCTCGCTCAACAACGCGCGCAGCACCCGGGCCGCCTGCCTGACGTTCTCCCAGGGCACGCCCTCGCCCGGGTCCAGGTCGAACACGATGCGGTCCGGCTTGTCGATGGCCGTCTTCACGGCGTTCCAGGTGTGGAATTCGATGGCATTCATCTGGACCGCCGCCAGCACCGCCCTCGGCGTCGGCAGCTCCAGCAAGGGCGGATGCCCCGGATACAGGGACTCCGGCAACAGACGCGCACCGGGCATCGCGGCATCCATGTGGCGCTGGAAAAACAGGTCCCCCCCGATGCCCGACGGCGCGCGCACCAGCGAGACCGGCCGCCCCTTCAGATAGGGCCTCATCAACGGAGCAGCCTGCGTGTAGTAGCGCGCGAGATCGCCCTTGGTCAGGCCGCTCGCGGGATCGATGACGCGCTCCGCGTGCGTCAGCCGGCCCGGCCCGCCGGCATGGGGCTTGCCGTCTTCCCGTCGTGTTTGTCGCCCTCGCTCGCCCGGCATTCGGCCTCCCTTTCCATGGCGCGCGCTCGATCCAGGGCGGCGCCGAACCGCCGTCAGGAACATGAGCGCGGCAAACAGATAACACGTCGCCCCGCGCCTAGCTGGCGGGCACTTCCCGCGCGATGGGTTGCGGCGCGCGCGGCGGCGGCCGCAAGCCTTCGGGCAAGCGGCGCAGCAGCTCATCCAGCGGCACCGCGCGTCCGTACAGCCAGCCCTGCGCCTTGGCGACGCCATGCGTGGACACCGCCATCGCCTGCTCGATGGTTTCGACGCCCTCGGCGATGACGTCCAGGTCCAGCGACCGGGCCAGTTCGACGATCTGGATCGCCACCGTCCGGCGCGGCCCCTTGTCCGCGATGCCTTGCGTGAAGAGCTTGTCCAGCTTCAGGTAGTCCAGCGAAAAGGACGCCAGATAGGCCAGGCTCGAATAGCCGGTGCCGAAATCGTCGATCGCGATCCGCACGCCCAGCGCGCGCAATTCCTCGATGCGTTCCTTGGCGTTCTGCTCCAGCAGGCCACGCTCGGTCAGCTCGATGAACACCAGCTTCGGGTCGCGGCCCGTCACTTCCAGCAGGCGCTGGGTCAGGGCGCGCCCCTTGCCCGAGCACAGCTCGCTGGGCGCCAGGTTCAGCGACACATAGAAATCCGGCGCCTGCGCGGCGATGACCGGGATGTCCTGGCGGGCCAGGTCGAACACCATCGTGGCGACGTCCCCGGACAGGCCGAAGCGTTCGGCGGCGGGAATGAAGATGTCCGGGCCGATCGCCTCGGCGCCCAATGGCCGGCGCCAGCGCAACAAGGCCTCGGCGCCCACCCAGGCGCCGCTGCGCAGGTCCACGATGGGTTGGTAGGCCAGATAGAAATCCCGGTTTTGGATGGCGCGCTGCAACTGCGTGCGCAGATCCAGCGCGCGCCGCGACTGCCAGAAGATCACCGTGAACACCAGCAGCCCGGCCAGCGCGCCCGTGACGCCTACGATCCATCGGGTCAGCGCCATGTCGTGCAGATAGGCATGCTTGGGCAGGGTCGCCATGGCGAAGAAAGAGAACTTCGACGACGGCGTCAGCGCGACGACGGCGCCGGCGCGCTCCTCGGTCACGGGCACGCGATCTTCCAGGCCTTCCATCCAGGCGGGGTCGACGTTGCCGCTGCCCAGGAATTGCGCCGCCGTGCCCGGATACGCCAGCCCCAGCGTCATGTGCGGGGCCAGCAGCTCCGCCGCGCCCAGGAAGTCGCCGCGATTCAGGAAAATGGCATAGCCGCCATCGGCCAGCGCGCTGTAGTGCAGATTGGGCGCGGCCGGCAGCACCACGTCGCTCCAGACCTTGACGCCACGCACGGACACGAAATCGGGCTGGCCGATATCCACCTTGTCCATGCTATGGCCCAGCGAGGAACAGGCCACGCGCGATCCGTCCAGCACCGCGATGGCGCGCAGCAGCGGCGACTGCAGCACCAGCTTGCCCATCTCGGCACGGGCGAAGGACGCGCACGGCGGACTGTTGCCCATGTCGCCGAGCGTCCGGCTGACCTCCCACAGCTGGGTCAGCACGTCGTCGGCGCGCTTGAGCACGGCCTTGGACACGGTCTGGGCCTGATTCTTGGCCCGTTCAAACGCAAAATAGTCCAGCAGCGCGATCCCCATGAATGTGGGAACCACCGCAGCGACCAGCATTGCGCAAACCAAAACAAGTGTCGTCGCGAGCTTGCTCATTCGAACCGCCCCCCATCTCACGCCTTGTTGATGGTGATCAGAAGCACTGCGAATGTTGCAGGCGAAAATAATACCGCGCAGTAGCCCGGCATGGTGTTCAAAATCGCGTAAATGCTCGCAAACCGGTCGGAAAACTGGCGCTTTTGAAGAAAAATGACGAATCCTCACCGCAGCGCCGCCTCCGCCGGACGGCTTCCCTCCATCCGGCGCGCCTTGCTGCTGCTCGGCATCGCCTGTACGGCGCCGACGATTTTCGTGGCGGCGGGCGCCGCCTACGAAGACTTCCTGCTGCGCAAGGAACGGGTATACGAGGCCGCGCTGGCTTCCGCCCGCAGTCTGGCGGGCGAGCTGGAACGGGAGCTGCGCGGCGTGGAAACCGGCCTGCGCATCCTGGCCACCGAGGACGAACTCCAACGCGGCGCGCTGCCGGCCTTCCATCGGCGGCTGGGCGACGCGCTGCGCCTGCAGAACGTGGACGGCTACATGCTGCTGGACCCGCAGGGCGTGCCGCTAGCCGACAGCGGCATGCCCAATCCCGGGCCGGCGATCCGCAGCGCCCTGTCCGACGCGGCGCTGGCCAAGATGGGACGCGGCCGCGACATCGTCATGGCCGGCCTGTTCAGCACCGCCCTGCATAATGAGCCGATGCTGGCCATCGGCATACCCGTAGAGATCAGTGGCGAAGTGCGCTATGGCCTGTACGCGCAGGTCCGGCCGCAACGCATCGGCCAAGCGCTGCGCCGGCAGGCCATGCCGGATGGCTGGGTAGCGGCGGCGCTGGACGACGACGGGCTGATCGTGGGCCACACGCGCGAGGAAATGCGCTACGTCGGCCAGCACGCGGTGCCATCGCTGGCCGCCGCCGCCGCGCGCGAACGCGAAGGCACGCTGCGCAGCGAAACCAAGGAAGGCATCCCGGTGCTGACCGCCTTCAGCCGCAGCAGCGACGGACGCTGGACCGTGGCGGTCGGCGCGCCCCTGTCCGCCCTGACGGCGGACCTGTGGCGCTCGCTGATCTGGGGCGCCTGCGCCGGGCTGGCCATCATCGCCGCCGGCATCTGGGCGGCCTACCGCCTGGCGACCCGGATCGAGCATGCCGTGGCGGCGCTGGTCCCACCGGCGATCGCGCTGGGACGCGGCGAGGCCATCGACGTGCCCGAAAGCCGCTACAGCGAGACCGCCATGCTGGGCCGGTCCCTGCTGCACGCGTCCCGCATGCTGTCCCAGGCCCGCCGGCAGGCGTACCACGATCCGCTGACCTCGCTGAGCAATCGCCTGCTCTTTTGCGAACTGGCGGCCCGCGCGCTGGCCGCGGGCGAGCGCAGCGCCCGGCCCGCCGCGCTGCTGGCGCTGGACCTGGATCACTTCAAGGCGGTGAACGATACCCAGGGACACAGCTCGGGCGACCAGGTGCTGAAGATCGCGGCGGAACGCATGAGCGCCGCCTTGCGCGCCACCGACATCGTGGCGCGCTTCGGCGGCGACGAGTTCGTGGTGCTGCTCGATGGCGCGGACGCGGACACGGCGCGGGATGTGGCGCGCAAGCTCAACCAGGCGCTGGCCGAGCCCTATCCCGGCATCCTCGCATCCGTCACTGCCTCGATCGGCATCGCCTGCTTTCCGCAGGACGGCAGGCATCTGGAAGCGCTGCTCGCGCAGGCCGACGGCGCGCTGTACGCGGCCAAGGCGGCCGGGCGCAACCGCTACGAAATGGCCTCGTCCTCGAGCGCGACAAATCCGACACTAGGCGCCAGGGCGGTCCGGGAACCCGCCGCCCTGTCATAGGCCCGGAGCGCGGGTACCGGGCGCCAGCAGCGGACACCGGCGCTAGTTCAGACGCTCGAAGCGCCACTCGCCCATGAGCATGCCCGCAGTGCCGCTGATGCGATAGTCATAGTGCTTGCCTGGTTCGACCCGCAGCTCGTGATACTCGACGGGTTCGGACACGTTGAAGTACTGGATTCCGATCTTGCGCATGCCGGCAGGCACGCGCAACACCGCTACCCGGTTGGCATCGACATTGACCACATGTCTGCCATCCAGATAAATGAGCACATTGACGGCCGCCCCGGAAACGCCCGCGTCGCGCGCGATTCGGATCTCGCCCTTGTCCGGCGCGGACTGCAACAGCGACGGATCCAGAAAGGCCGACGCAGGCGCCCTGGGCCCGGTCTCGACATCGACTGGCACGGTCATGCAGCCCGCCAGCGAGGCGCAGATCAACAGGGCAGAGCAATATCTGATCATCAACTTCCACTCTCCTTACGGCAGTTCGCGCGGCAGGCGCATTGTGCCCGATCCCGAAGCGCGGCCCGCCTGCCACAGGCCGGATCAACGCCCCTGGCCGGCTAAAGAATGCACGTATTCGCACACGCCTCGGCGTGGCAGGCGCCCCCATCCCGCTGATAAATAACTGAAAGTAATGAATTTCCCAGGGAAAACCCCAGAAAGGGAATTTACTTATGCCCTTTAATTATTTGTCGGACGCATACTTCAAGCGTAAGAATTCGTCCTTAGCATAAGTCAAACCAGATGGAACTGCGTCAACTCGAGGCCTTCGCGGCCGTCATGTCCACCGGCAGCGTCACCGCCGCCGGTCGCCTGCTGGGCCGGTCGCAGCCCGCGATCAGCCGGCTGCTGCAAGAGCTGGAAGCCGAGATCGGCTACGCCCTGTTCTCCCGCAGCGGTCCGCGCGTCACGCCCACCGAGCAAGGATTCCTGCTGTACGAGGACGTGGAGCGGGCGCTGGCCGGCATGCGGCAGATCCGCGAGCGCGCCGGCGAGATCGCGCGCGGCCAGGCCCAGCCCCTCTTGATCGCCGCCACGCCGGCGCTGGCCGCCGGCCTGGTGCCCGCCGCCTTGCAGCGCATGCAGGCAGGCGCGGACGCCGCCCGCCTCGTCGCCGATCAAGCCGCCCCCCCAGACCCGCACCCAGCCGCCCCTGTCGGCCCAGGCCGCATCCAGCTACGCAGCGCCTCGCCCGAGCGCGTGGTGCACGCGGTGCTGACTGGCGCCGCCCAGCTGGGCGTGACCAGCCTGCCGCTGGAGCATCGCGGCCTGACGGTGCACTGGATCGGTCAGGCCGCCTGCGTGGTCGCCTTGCCGGAAAACGATCCGCTGGCCGCGCACGACGTGGTGCCGGTGTCGGCGCTGGCCGGCCGCCGGCTCATCACCATGGCCAACCCCTACCGCCTGCGCCGCCGCCTGGACGCCGCGCTGGCCGCCAACGCGCCGGCCACCGGCACCATCGAGACCAACTCGTCCATCAACGCGCTGGCCGCCGTGCGCGCCGGCCTGGGCGTGTCGGTGCTGGAGCCGGTCACCGCCTACGGCACGCCCATGCCGGGCGTGGCGATCCGTTCCATCGACCTGGACATACCCTTTTTCTTCGGCGTCATCACGCCGCAAGCCCAACCGCCCTCGTCCGCCTGCCTGGCCGCCGCCGCCACGCTGGCCGAGGCCGCCGCCGCGCTGCTGCCGGGTTTCGTCCGGCATGACGCCTGCGAACACGGCGCGCTGCTGCAATCGGTCTACGGCGACGACGCGCCCAGCCTGCCCGACGGCCCCGGCGACGCCGCCGTCGCGCCTGCCCAGGCCCGCGCCGCCGACGCCCCCAATACGGAAACACCCCGCCATGACTAAGCCCGCCGCCGGCCTCGCCGCGCTGGAAACGCGCCTGCGCCAGGACCTGTCCTGGCTCGAACTCCCCGCCAGGAACTGGGTCACGCCCCGCCTGGAAGACGGCCAGCCCGTGCTGGACGTGGCCATCATCGGCGGCGGCATGGCCGGTCTGGCCGCGTCCGCCGCGCTGACTCACCTGGGCGTGAACGCGCCCATCTTCGACCAGTCGCCCGAAGGCTATGAAGGCCCCTGGGCCACCACCGCGCGCATGGAAACGCTGCGCTCGCCCAAGCAGCTGACCGGCCCCGCGCTGGGCCTGCCGGCGCTGACCTTCCGCGCCTGGTTCGAGGCCCAGTTCGGACTGGAAGCCTGGGACGCGCTGGACAAGATCCCACGCCTGCAATGGATGGACTACCTGCGCTGGTACCGCCGCGTGCAGGGCCTGGACGTGCGCAACGAACATCGCGTGCTGGCCGTGCTGCCGCGCGCCGACGGCCTGGTCCGGCTCGATATCGAATCCCCCGCCGGCCGCCACGCGGTGCTGGCGCGCCGCGTGGTGCTGGCCACCGGCCGCGACGGCCTGGGCGGCGCCTACGTGCCCGGCTTCGCGCACAAGATCCCGCGCGCGCGCTGGGCGCACTCGTCCGACGTCATGGACTACGCCATGCTGGCCGGCAAGCGCGTCGGCGTGGTGGGCGCGGGCGCGTCCGCCATGGACAGCGCGGCCACCGCGCTGGAAGCCGGCGCCGCCAGCGTCGACCTGCTCATCCGCCGCGACGACATTCCGCGCATCAACAAGGGCAAGGGCGCCGGCAACCCCGGCCTGACCCATGGCCACCTGAACCTGCCCGACGACTGGAAGTGGAAGATCCGCCACTACATCAACGCCGCCCAGGTGCCGCCGCCGCGCGGCAGCACGCTGCGCGTGTCGCGCCACCCGAACGCCCGCTTCAACCTGGGCTGCGGCGTGCAGGACCTGGCGCTGGTCGACGACGAGATCCGCGTGACCACGCCCAAGGGCGAGTTCGCGCTGGACTTCCTGATCTTCTCGACGGGTTTTCGCATCGACTGGACCGCGCGGCCGGAATTCGCCGCGCTGGCCCCGCACGTGCGCGCCTGGGGCGACCGCTACACGCCCGCCACCGGCGACGAGGACCAGGAACTGCATGACTCCCCCGACCTGGGCCCCGCCTTCGAGCTGCAGGAAAAATCGCCCGGCGCCTGTCCCGGGCTGGACCGCGTGCACTGCTTCTCGTACCCGGCCGCGCTGACACACGGCACGGTGTCGGGCGACATCCCCGCCATCAGCGAGGGCGCGAAGCGCCTGGCCCAAGGCATCGCCGGGCTGTTCTACCGCGAGGACGTGGCCGCGCACTACGCCAACATGGAAGCGTTCTCCGAGCCGGAAGTGTTCGGCGACGAATGGACGCCCGCGCCACCGCCCTCGGCCGTATCCGCGCGGCCGGCAACGGCGGCAGCGCCCACGCAAGCCCGCACGCATACAGCGCCAGCCACCGCCGCCACGGAGACCGCCAAATGACCGGCTGGCTGCTGCGCCGCATCGCGCAAGCCGCGGTGGTGGTGTTCCTGATGACGCTGATCGTCTTCGTCGGCCTGCACGCCATCGGCAATCCGGTGGACATCCTGATCGGCCAGGACGTGGACCAGGTGGACCGCGCCCGCATCATCGCCGAGCTGGGCCTGGACAAGCCGCTGTGGCAGCAATACCTGGGCTTCCTGAACGGCGCGCTGCACGGCAACCTGGGCAACAGCTTCGTCTACAACATCCCGGCCGTGGAACTGGTGATCCAGCGCCTGCCGGCGACCTTCGAGCTGGCCATCGCCGCCATGCTGCTGGCGGTGCTGATCGGCCTGCCGCTGGGCCTCCTGGCCGGCCTGTATCCGGACAGCCGGTACTCCAAGCTGATCATGGCGGGCAGCATCGTGGGCTTCTCGCTGCCCACGTTCTGGATCGCGCTGATGCTCATCATGACCTTCAGCGTGTCGCTGGGCTGGCTGCCGGCCAGCGGCCGCGGGCAGACGGTGGAGTTGCTGGGCTTCCAGTGGTCCTGGCTGACCGCCGACGGCTGGCGTCACCTGATCCTGCCGGCCTTCAACCTGTCGCTGTTCAAGATTTCGCTGGTCATCCGCCTGACGCGCGCCGGCGTGCGCGACGTGCTGCCGCAGGACTACGTCAAGTTCGCCCGCGCCAAGGGCCTGTCGCCGGTTCGCGTGGTGGGCGTGCACGTGCTGCGCAACACCATGATCCCGCTGGTGACGGTGCTGGGCCTGGAGCTGGGCTCGACCATCGCCTTCGCCGTGGTCACCGAGAGCATCTTCGCCTGGCCCGGCGCCGGCAAGCTGATCCTGGACAGCCTGAACGCGCTGGACCGCCCGGTGATCGTGGCCTACCTGATCGTGGTGGTCTGCCTGTTCGTCACGCTGAACCTGATCGTGGACATTCTTTATAAAGTGCTGGACCCGAGGGTGCGGCTGGAGGCCTCGGCATGAGCGCGGCATCAACACCTACCCCGACGCCCGCCCTGCGCCGCGAATCCCCCTGGCGCCGCAATCTGGCCGAGTTCCTGTCGTCCAAGACCGCCGTCGTCGGCCTGGTCGTATCGTTGCTGCTGATCCTGGCCGCCGCGCTGGCGCCCTGGATCGCGCCGCAGAATCCCTATGACCTGCTGCAGATCGACGTGCTGGACGCGCGCCTGACGCCGGGCAGCATGAACGGCCTGGACACCTTCCACTACTGGCTCGGCACGGACGGCCAGGGCCGCGACCTGCTGTCGGGCATTCTCTACGGCCTGCGCATCAGCCTGGTGGTGGGCGTGGGCTCGGCGCTGATCGCCGGCGTGGTCGGCACGCTGCTGGGCCTGCTGGCCGCCTATGCCGGCGGCAAGACCGACGCGCTGATCATGCGGCTGGTGGACCTGATCCTGTCCTTCCCGTCCATCCTGGTGGCCATGATGATCCTGGCCTACCTGGGCAAGGGCGTGGGCAACGTGGTGCTGACGCTGGTGATCCTGGAATGGGCCTACTACGCGCGCACCGCGCGCGGCCAGGCCCTGGTCGAGCGCCGCCGCGAATACGTGGAAGCGGCCCGCTGCCTGGACATCCCGGACTGGCGCATCATGCTGAAGCACATCCTGCCCAACTGCCTGCCGCCGCTGATCGTCATCGGCACGCTGCAGATCGCGCGCGCCATCACGCTGGAAGCCACGCTCAGCTTCCTGGGCCTGGGCGTGCCGGTGACCGAGCCGTCGCTGGGCCTGCTGATCTCGAACGGCTTCCAGACCATGCTGTCCGGCGAATACTGGATCAGCTTCTATCCCGGCATCGCGCTCCTGATCACCATCGTGGCGATCAACCTGGTGGGCGACCGCCTGCGCGACGTGCTGAACCCGAGGAACCACAAATGAGCGCCGCCCATCACGACGCGGCCTCGCGCCCGGCCGCCGCGCCCGCGACGCTGGAAGTGCGCGACCTGCGCACCCATTTCTTCACCCGCGCAAGCACGCTGCCCGCCGTGGACGGCGTGTCCTTCACGCTGGAACGCGGCAAGATCCTGGGCCTGGTCGGCGAGTCCGGCTCGGGCAAGTCCGTCACCGGCTTTTCCATCATGGGACTGGTCGACGCGCCGGGCCGCGTGGTCGGCGGACAGGTCCTGTTCCAGGGCCGCGACCTGACGCAGCTGGCGCCGCGCGAGCTGCGCAAGCTGCAGGGCAACCGCATCGCCATGATCTTCCAGGATCCGATGATGACGCTGAACCCCGTGCTGCGGGTAGACGCGCAGATGATCGAAACCGTGCGCGCCCACAGCAAGGTCAGCCGCGCCCAGGCGCGCGAACTGGCCCGCGACACGCTCGGCATGATGGGCATCCCCAGCCCCGAGGAACGGCTGCTGGCCTACCCGCATCAACTGTCCGGCGGCATGCGCCAGCGCGTGGCCATCGCCATCGCCATGCTGCACCGGCCGGACCTGATCATCGCCGACGAGCCCACCACCGCGCTGGACGTCACCATCCAGGCGCAGATCCTGTCCGAGGTGCAGAAGCTCGCGCAGCAGCACGGCACCAGCCTGATCTGGATCACCCACGATCTGTCCGTGGTGGCCGGCCTGGCCGACGAAGTGGCCGTGATGTACGCCGGCCGCATCGTCGAGCACGGCACGGTCGACGACGTGCTGGACCGTCCGCAGCATCCCTACACCGTGGGCCTGATCGACAGCCTGCCCAGCAACAACCGGCGCGGCCAGCGGCTGCGCCAGATTCCCGGCATGACGCCCAACCTGCTCAACCTGCCCCTGGGCTGCGCCTTCGCCACGCGCTGCGCGCGCGCCAGCGCCGCCTGTATCCGCACGCCCCTCATCAGCGAGGCCCTGCCCGGCCACCGCGTGCGCTGCTTCCACCCCACCATCCAAATCCGGGAGGTGGCGGCATGAGCGGCACCGAACGCCAAACGGACGCAGCGCGGCGCGACGCCACGGCCAACCCGGCGCGCGACGCGCAGGACGCCACGGCGACGCAGGGCGCAGCCACGCCCCTGATCGAGCTGCGCAACATCAGCAAGCGCTTCGGCGAACGCCCCGTGGGCGCCGCCGGCCGCCTGTTGCAGCGCGCCGGCCTGTCCAGGCCGCCCGCCGTGACCCGCGCCGTGGACGGCGTGGACCTGATCGTGCGCCCCGGCGAAGTGGTCGGCCTGGTCGGCGAGTCCGGCTGCGGCAAGTCCACGCTGGGCCGCGTCGCGGCCGGCCTGCTCACGCCGTCCGGCGGCGAGGTCCGCATCAACGGCCTGCGCCCCGCCGACATGACGCCGGCCCAGGCGCACCAGGCCCGCCTGAAAGTCCAGATGATCTTCCAGGACCCCTACGCCAGCCTCAACCCGCGCCTGCGCGTGGACGAGATCGTGGGCGAGGCCGCGCGCATCCACGGCCTGGTCGGCCGGGGCGAGTTCGACGACTACGTCAGCGCCCAGCTGCAGCGCGCCGGCCTGGACCCGGCCCTGCGCCAGCGCTATCCGCACCAGTTCAGCGGCGGCCAGCGCCAGCGCATCGGCATCGCCCGCGCGCTGGCGGTGCAGCCGTCCATGCTGGTCTGCGACGAGGCCGTGGCCGCGCTGGACGTGTCGATCCAGGCGCAGATCCTGAACCTGTTCATGGACCTGCGCGAGGACCTGGGCCTGACCTACCTGTTCATCAGCCACGACCTGGGCGTGGTCGAGCACCTGTCGGACCGCGTGGTCATCATGTACCTGGGCCGCGTGGTCGAGACCGCCACCGTGCAAGAGGTGTTCCAGCGCCCCAACCATCCTTACACCCAGGCGCTGCTGGCCGAGATCCCCGACCTGAAGTCGCGGCGCAAGGTCTTCACCGCCATCAAGGGCGAGATCCCCAGCCCGCTCAACCCGCCCACCGGCT
This sequence comes from Achromobacter sp. AONIH1, assembly GCF_002902905.1. Classification (NCBI taxonomy): domain Bacteria; kingdom Pseudomonadati; phylum Pseudomonadota; class Betaproteobacteria; order Burkholderiales; family Alcaligenaceae; genus Achromobacter; species Achromobacter sp. AONIH1. Next base: position 4,975,405 of record NZ_CP026124.1, read on the forward strand.
GCCATTTCCATCCGCGCTGCCCGCATGCGATGCCGCGCTGCAAGACCGAGGTTCCCACATTGAAGGGAATCGCCATCCACCACCATTCCGCCTGTCATTTGAACGACATGCACTGATCGCAAGCGGCTGGCATGGCGCCAGCCCCTGCCGTTCCCCCTCACCAAGGACCCCGAACATGAAACGCCTGATCCTCTCCACCCTGGCCGCCGCCCTTCTGGGCGCGTCCGCCGCCGCCTCGGCCGACAAGCTGTCCATCGGCTTCGCCGACCCGCTGTCCTCGCTGGATCCGCAGCTGAACAACCACGCCGGCGACCGCTCGGTGGCCCTGCACTTCTGGGACCTGCTGATCGAGAACAAGTGGAACAAGCTGCAACCCGGCCTGGCCGTCAGCTGGAAGCCGCTGGACGACAAGACCTGGGAATTCAAGCTGCGCGAAGGCGTGAAGTGGCAGGACGGCACGCCCTTCACGGCCGACGACCTGATCTACTCCTACACCCGCGCCCGCGCCGTGCCCGGCAGCGTGGCCACCTACGCCGGCTACCTGCGCACCATCGACTCGATGAGCGCCAAGGACCCGCTGACCCTGATCGTCAAGACCAAGGCTCCCAATCCCGACCTGCCGCTGAACCTGGCCTCGGTGCACGTGGTCAGCAAGCACGTGGGCGAAAAATCCAGCACCGAGGACTACAACTCGGGCAAGGCCATGGTCGGCACCGGCCCCTACAAGTTCGTGTCCTACACCCCCGGCGACCGCGTCGTCATGGCGCGCAACGACGGCTACTGGGGCGACAAGCAGATCTGGGATCAGGTCAACTACCGCTACATCAACAACGCCGCCGCCCGCACCGCCGCGCTGCTGGCCGGCGACGTGGACGTGATCGACAAGGTCTCGGTGTCCGACCTGGCCAAGCTGCAAAAGGCGCCCAACGTCTCGGTCTATCCCTACGACGGCCTGCGCGTCATGCTGCTGCAACCCAGCTTCAACCCCGCGTCCAGCCCGTACATCACCGACAACGCCGGCAAGCCGCTGGACAAGAACCCGCTGCTGGACGTGCGCGTGCGCCAGGCGCTGAACCTGGCCATCAACCGCAAGGCCATCGCCGACCGCATCCTGCAGGGCGCCGCCACCGAGGCCAACCAGTGGATGCCCAAGGGCACCTTCGGCTACAACCCCGACGTCAAGGACATCCCCAACGACGTGGCCCAGGCCAAGAAGCTACTGGCCGAGGCGGGCTTTCCCGACGGCTTCAAGCTGACCATGCACGTGCCCAACGACCGCTACCCGCAAGGCCCGGAAACGGCCCAGGCGGTGGCGCAGTTCTGGACCCGCGTGGGCGTGAAGACCCAGGTGGAAGTGGTGCCGTGGGCCGTGTACTCGGGCCGCGCCAACAAGAACGAGTTCGCCATGAGCATGCTGGCCTGGGGCAACGGCACCGGCGAAGCCAGCTACGCGCTGGTCAACATCCTGGCGACCGTCGATGCCAAGAAGGGCCTGGGCGCGTCCAACTGGGGCCACTACAGCAACCCCAAGGTCGACGCCGCGCTGGAGCAGTCCACCTCGGAATTCGACGTGGCCAAGCGTGAAGCCATCCTGCGCGACTCGGTCAAGCTGGTGGCCGACGACGTGGGCATCATCCCGCTGTTCCACTACAAGAACATCTGGGCCGCCAAGAAGGGCCTGAAAGTCACCCCCATGACCAGCGACCGCACCGCCGCCATGATGGTGACCAAGGACTCGGGCAAGTAAGGCAGGCACCATGGTTCCCACCCTGAGCATCCAGCCCGCCGACGCGCTCATCGACGTGCCGCGCGGCATCCGCGTCGAGCACGTCGCGCCCGGCCAGACCGTCGAGATCACCGCGCTCACCCGCCGCAACGGCGTGCTGTGGCAAAGCCACGCCGCCTTCGTCGCGGGCGAGGACGGCAGCGTGGACCTGACGCGCGACGCGCCCGTCTCGGGCGACTACGCCGGCGTCTCGCCCATGGGCCTGATCTGGTCGCAGTCCCCCGTGGACTCGCCCAGCCGCGAGCCCTTCAACCATCCCGTCACCGAGCCGCTGGTCACCGAGATCCTGGCGCGCGCCGCCGGCGCACAGGTCCAGGGCCAGTTCACGCAGCGCCTGGCCGCCGAGGGCGTGACGCGCCAGGACGTGCGCGAGCACGGCCTGGTCGGCACGCTGTACCTGCCGCCCGGCGCCGCGCCCGGCTCGCATCCCGCCGTGCTGATCCTGAACGGGTCCGGCGGCGGCATCAACGAACCGCGCGCCGCGCTGTACGCCTCGCGCGGCTACGCCGCCTTCGCGCTGGCCTATTTCAAGGCGCCGGGCCTGTCGGACTACATCTCCAACACCCCGCTGGAATACTTCCAGACCGGCCTGCGCTGGCTGCGCGACAAGGTCCGGCCCAAGCACGACTTCGTCGCCGTCAGCGGCCAGTCGCGCGGCGGCGAGCTGGTGCTGCTGCTGGGCGCCACCTTCCCCACGGAAGTGTCGGCCGTGGTCGCCTACGTGCCCGGCGCCGTGGTCCATAGCGGCCAGAACGCCTGCGACCCCAAGATCGGCCGCGAAGGCCCGACCTGGCTGCTGGGCGGCAAGCCCCTGCCCCACGTCTGGGAAAACAACCGCACCGCCACCTGGGCCCCGTTCGACGAAGGCCCCTCGCCGCACCGCCACGAGAAGGCCATCCTCACCGCCCTGCAAGACCCCGACGCCGTGGCCCGCGCCCGCATCAAGGTCGAGGACATCCAGGGCCCGGTCATGCTGCTGTCCGCCACCGACGACGGCTCCTGGCCGTCCAGCCTGTACTCGAAGATGGTGCGGGACAAGCTGACGGAAGTGGATCACCCCTATCCCGTCCGGTGGCTGGATTACGAGAACGGCGGCCACTCCATCCTGTTCCCCTACGTGCCCACCACCCAGCTGATCTATGCCCACCCCGTGTCCGGCAAGATCAGCACCAGCGGCGGCAATCCCAAGGACAACGCCCGCGCCGACCAGGAATCCTGGGAAGGCGTGCTGAAGTTCCTGGACGCGGCGGTGAAGGCGCGGGCAAGCGGCGGCCACGCCCGCCCGTCCACGCAGCGCAACGACGCCGACGTCACGGCCCAGCCCGGCCGCGCCGACTGAACGACACACCCGGAGACTCATTCCATGGCACAACAACCCATCGTCTACGACGCCGCCCAGGATCTGGTGGACCAGCTCGTCGGCCTGAAATCCGACGACGCCACCTACGCCGTGCGCCACCAACGCGACAAGGTCGCCGCCGCCACCCAGGGCAGCTATGACGCGCTGTTCGACCCCACCCTGCCCGGCCTGACCCTGGCCGAGCGCCTGCTGGTCGCGCTGTATGCCGCGCGCCTGACGCCCGCCCCCGAGCTGGCCGCGCACTATCGCCAGCGCGCCATCGACGCCGGCGCCAGCGCCGCCGATATCCAGGTCGCCGAAACCGGCAAGCCGGCGGACGCCGCCGACACGCGTCTGACCGCCATCCTGGAATTCACGCGCAAACTGATCGAAAAGCCCGTCGAGGGCGACGAGGCCGCGCTCAAGACCCTGCCCGCCGCCGGCGTATCCACGCCCGCCGTGGTCACGCTGTCGCAGTTGGTCGCCTTCCTGTCGTATCAGGTGCGGCTGGTGGCCGGCCTGAAGGCAATGCAGGCCCAGGCCAGCCGCCCCGCCCGCGCCGCCGCCACGCCGCCCGCGCCGCATCCGGCCAACACCGCCGCCACCGCGCCCGGCGACGCCATCAGGCTGCATGGCTTCACCAATGAATCGCTGGAATGGAAGGCCTGGCTGGACGTGGTCGACCTGGAACAGGCCACGCCCGAACAGATCGCCATCCTGGAAGAAAGCCACCCCAAGGCCAAGGTCTCGGACTACTACCGCTTCCTGGTGCACCAGCCCGAGATCCTGCGCCAGCGCTCCACCGCCTTCAACGCCATCATGTACGCCCCCGGCGGCATGTCGCGCGCCGAGCGCGAGCTGGGCGCCACCGTGGTGTCGCGGGTGAATGGCTGCGTGTATTGCGCATCGGTCCACGCCCAGCGCTTCGAACAGCTGGCCAAGCGCAACGACGTCATCGCCCAGGTGTTCGAGAACCCGGCCACCGCCGGCACCACGGCGCGCGAACTCGCCATCGGCGCATTCTCGATCCAGCTCACCGACGCGCCGGCATCGGTCAACGCCGACAGCATCCAGGCCCTGAAGGACGCCGGCCTGAATGACGGCGAGATCCTGGACCTGCTGCATTCCGACGCGATCTTCGCCTGGGCCAATCGTTTGATGCTGAACCTGGGCGAGCCGGTCTACGCGGCGGCCTGATCATGCGGGTTCCGGCGCCTTGCGCGCCGGGCATCCCATCCGTCGATGTCCGGCGCCGTGCCGCCGGACATCCACTACCGCGCTCATGACCGGAGCGGGATGCCAAACCGCTACGGCGGCGGCGGGCTGGCAAGCCTGCGCACCGCCGGCCGCCATCCGCCGCTCAATGCTCCGGCATCGCCGAGGAATGATGGCTGGTGATGCGCCAGTCCTGGCCGTTCCACGCATAGGTGTACGTATAGCGCGCGGCCACCGAACGGCCGTCTTCGAACTTGAAGGTGTACAGCCCGCTGGCGATGGCATCGTTGCAACCGATCCGCACCGCCCGGCTGTTGATGCTGCCCACCGGATGCTTTTCCATGAAGTGCACGAAATAATCGCGCTTGGCGTCCCGCGTCAGCCGGGGCGTGTTGGACATCGTGGGCAGCAGCACCGCGTCGTCCTCGTACATGGACACCACCTTGTCCGGATTGCCCGTCTTGAGCATGTCGTTCCAGCGTTCGAACTGATCCGCGATTTCGCTCTCGGTGGTCGGTTTGCAAGTCTCTGCTTGCGCCGCGTAGGGAATGGCGCACAGCGCCAGGGACAGGATCAGCGTGGAACGTTGCATTCAAGGACTCCTTGGCCGTCAGGCCGCTAACACCCGCCGCGCGGCTCACAAGCCCGATCGGCCCGGGAGCCGCGCGGCGGCAAAGCGGCAAGACTACGGGCAAATTTCCCGCCCGCGATGCGGATTGGCGTGAATTCGGACGATTCCCCGCCGCCGATTTCCAGCAATTCATCCGCTGACTTGCTCAACAAAACCGCCCCCGGAATCCACCGCCGCCGCCAGCGCAGCCATCCCCCGCCCACCGCCTGCCGGACCACGCGGCCACCCCGTGGAAGCGTTAAACTGCCACTTTCCGCCTTCCCCCGCGCCCCGCTCCCAGCGGGGCGCATTGCCTTGCCCCATGCCTGAAAAAAACCACGACATCCGCCCCGGCCAGTCGATCGAACTGCTCAAGGCCCTGCACATCCTGACCCGCGACGGCAAGATGAACCAGGACAGCCGCCGCAAGCTCAAGCAGGTCTACCACCTGTTCCAGTTCATCGAACCGCTGCTGAAAGACGTGCAGGCGCAACGCGGCGCCGTCACCCTGGCCGACCACGGCGCGGGCAAGTCGTACTTGGGCTTCATCCTGTATGACCTGTTCTTCAAGGAACAGCCCGAGGCGCAGCGGCAAGGCTCGCACATCTACGGCATCGAAACCCGCGAAGAGCTGGTGAAATCGTCGGAAGAACTGGCCCAGCGCCTGGGCTTTGGCGGCATGTCCTTCCTGAATCTGTCGGTGGCCGAATCCATCACCTCCGACAAACTGCCCCCGTCCATCGACGTGGTCACCGCCCTGCACGCCTGCAACACCGCCACCGACGACGCGATCCGTTTCGCGCTGGAGAAAAAGGCCAGGTACATCGTGGTCGTGCCCTGCTGCCAGGCGGAAGTGGCGTCGGTATTGCGCAAGAACAAGGCCAAGGCATTGGCCGATCCGCTGGCGGAAATCTGGCGGCATCCGCTGCATACGCGGGAGTTCGGGAGCCAGATCACCAATGTGCTGCGCTGCTTGCAGCTGGAAGCGCACGGGTATCAGGTCAGCGTGACCGAGCTGGTCGGGTGGGAGCACTCGATGAAGAACGAGCTGATCATCGCGCAGTACAAGGATCTGCCGAGAAGGAAACCGGCGGAACGGCTGCGGGAGATGCTGGAGAGGATTGGGTTGCAGGAGTTGAAGGAAAGGTTTTTCCTGGCGGAGGGGTGAGGCTGGGGGACAAGGTTGAATGGAGAAGGGACCGCTTGCGGTCCTTTTTGTTTTGGGGCACGGGCTTATATGAGGATCACGCCGGAGCCTTCACGCGTTCAATCTGCGCTGCTATGTTTGCAGGCTTTCATGACTGCGATGCGCACGTCCTTCAGTTTGCTGACATGTCGACGGAAACATGCTCGATTTGACACTCATCATGCTTGATTTCGATATCCACTGGAGCCGATACTGGCCCCGCAATCCCAGAAGGATCGCCCAGGTTGACAGCTGGAAAAGACAGGACTCGCAGCAACAGGAATAGCAGCTGCTTTCTTTTCATGCCATCAAATCGAAGCGACTAGTGGACAATCACCCCTACACTCACGACCGCTGGCCAACGCCAGATGATGCAGCATTCTGCATGGTCCGGACTGCTGATTTGCGAAAAATGGAACGCACCGCTTTAGGAATTTGGGCTATTTCCAGGCTTATAGGAAATGGAGTAAATGCGCCGGAAGCCTGCCAGAAGCAGTTATTAGATGCTTGGATTGCATCCAATTTAATGGGTGGAACTGAGGGGCTTTGCGACCACTTAGCAGACTTGATCGGATACGCGTTAGAAGGCGATACGCCGTAGCCCACGCGCCCCTCAGGCTATCAACAGGCTTATCCGGGATTGCCGCTGACTCGTCTCGTGGCAATCCCAACCAAATCTCACTGAAGCCAAATAATAGCCATAGCCCTTAAGAGCGCTGCAACTCATTAATAATATCGCTCAGATGATCCCTGGCCCTCCTCAGAACTGAGGGAGCACAACTCATACATATATTGAGACGTTGCCCAGGAACCTCCTCATAGGCAAAATGGCGCTCACCTCTTCTTATTTCATGATCCCGATTAACGTCACAATGCCGAACACCCGCACTCTCCTCAAAGCGAAAATCTTTAATAATATTTCTAATTTTCGGCACATCACCCTCCAATAACTGTTGAAACCTCTATTTCAAAGACCGCCAATCAGAAAATCTCCGAGAACAATTTATATTTTTTCTCCTCCCCTTCGAAGAACAACCCATCACCCTAGACGGGAATTTACTCTGCCGCCTCTTTTTCTGAGGCATTCGCATATAGTGGTTATACCATCGACTAAGACGAAAAATCCTGATAGCCGCCCTCAATGCAAAAACCAAACTATATATAAATATTCCATATCCGATACCACCAGCAACTCGACCCGCCCACTCAATGATCGTAGCCCATTTTAGGAGCCACACTGGAGTTGGGAAGTATAGAGCCTTTGCCACAAGCGCCAGCAATATAGCCGCAATCTGAAAAACAGTGAAAACAAGAAATGCGGCACTAACGCTCATATAAGGGGTGGACTCAGCATCTTTCCCTGTAGCTGTCAAAACCCGGCGAAAATCCTCACTTCCAAAACCCAAGAAAATTGCGAAACCGCCCAGAGTAAAGCCAAGTACGTTTGGCGCCACAGCAAGGACTTGATCCCACCAAGCAGAAGCTAACCAAAAGGGTGCCGTCAGCATCCATACAGGCAAAGCAATCCATAGATCAATTCCATGAATTACACCCTTAACACCCCCTTGGGTATTCCATGCCAGCTTCAAAAGCTCGGCATTGGTGTATTTTTGATTATCACTCTGGCTCACAATCTTCCGATCACATGAAATATTTAACCACCAGGTCCTGAAGTGCCCCCAGGAGCGTTTGCGTATTTGGAGAATATTTTCCTCGCCGCATCATTGGAAAATTATCAGACGAGACGCTAATTTTCTGTAGCTTATCATCAAGACCGCTAGCAACGACTTTTCCATTCTCAGAAGCAATTACAGCCAGCATCTTTATCTGCGCATCAGGTTGCAATGTTCGAGAGTCTCGTGCTTTCTTCCACACTCGCTGCTCTGACTCAGCCCCCAGGCCCTGCAAATATTCAAACATCACCTCTTCATCTTCATAATCTAACGGATTAGGACGCTCAATTACAAGCTCCAAACGCTTTATAACCTTCCATCGATAAATTTCTTCAAGCTTAGCTCGCTCCATGACGACCGTAACATCCACCTTACCAAAGCGATCCAGCACAGCCCTATCTTCAGTAATTCTCTTTAGCATGCGCATAATCGTACGTGGAGCAGCATGCCCACTCCCCCCTTCTTTCGACACAAAGTAGAGGCGGTGTTTTTTTGGATAAAAAATGTACGGAACCTCAGTTAAATTTGGTTTGAGATAATCAGGAATAGATATTTGCGACACATCGTCTTCGTCAGCTTTTTTCTTTCTGGCTATGTCGAACCAAGTCTGTGAAGGATCGATATTTAGAAATTTATAAAAAGATCCCACAATAGGCGCAGACTCATCATCCTTGTCCGTTGATCTGGCCTCACCAATCATGATGGCTGTATTAGAGTGGATCGCAATACGCTTACCTCGAAACAGGGTTTTCCATAAGGCGAAATATTCTTCAGGCGCATGGCGCGTATGAACTCGAATATTGACCACTCCAACTTCAAAACTCCGATCACGATCCACATCGAACTCCTTATTGTCTGTGTTTTTTTTCAAAATAAGTTCAAAAGTTACCAGCAAAGGCCGCACTCGTGCAACCCAGAAAATTTGAATACGTTTTCACCAAGTTCCTGCATCAACACACAGTCGACTTATATGCAAACATGCTGTGTAGAGTATTTTCCACGCCCCTCCCCTCGTGAGCACAAAAAACTAGAGCTTAATGAACGAGATGAAGTGACCCGCCGTCGGCCCCATGCTGTGCCGCGTGCTATGCCAATCGCTGCCTTCGTCGTCGGCATACAGATTCCCAGCGTGATATCGCGACCGGCCAGCAGCGCCACGGTTTCTTCCATGGTGTCATTTTGGCGGATGGTTATGCTTGATGATCAATAACGGGCGGGCATGTACCGGCCATCACGTCGCCGAGAGTGCGCACGTGTTCGTCGTATTGTCCAGCGCGCGCCAGTCGGGTGGCAGCAGCTGTTTTTCGTCTGAAAACAGGAAAGTGGTGTTCAGATATACGCGAGCCTCCTATCGAGGCAGGAATTCAGACGGCATGGCTCCGCAACGAACCGGGCATCGATCCCCTTCCGCCGCGACCATAGCAACAGACAACCAGCACAATGGCGACACCAAACAAAACAGCAGCGTCAGATTGCCATCGCCCCTGCGCAGGACTCAGTCCGGCCGAGCCTTACCCTTCCCCCAACAACCCTCAAACTCCTCCCGCGCAATCTCACACTCCGCCAGCTCCGGATCCCACAAATCCTCCGGCGGATTGAAAAGCCAATCCTCCGGCCCGCTACGTTCCGCCTCGCCACCCGCCGACACAACAACCTGCCGCGTGCGATACCCCTGCTCGTCGTACTCGAAGAAATAGGTTTCCTGTTCCTCGGGATAATCCTTCCGGATATAGACGCTGCCGCGCCCGACCAGCGCCCCGAACTTCGGACTGGCCCGCTGAACCCGGCGCTGTTCCTCCAGATCATCAAGCCCCGCAGGCGCGGGATCGCCGATGCGAAGCGACGGAATATCCGCGAATCTCTCCCCCTCCCCGTCGGCCGGCTCAACAATCATGACTTCGGCATAGGTCTGGATGATCGCCTCTGCCGAGGGAGCGTCGATCCACCACCACAGGGAGCCCATGCCGTAGTCGTGGGCCACAAGGAATCTCTTCATTCTGCAAACTCATCCGGATAGGTGATCAGGTCGGCCGCGTCGGACACCCAGGCATCCTTGTCCTGCCGATAGGCAAACAGCCGCTGGCGCATCTCCGGGGTCCATCCGCAACGGGCCGACATCTCGCACAACATGCCCAGGCCGATGCGGCGCATGCGCGCGTTGCGCTCGGCGCCAAGCGATGCTTCAACCTGGGCCAGCGCTTCCAGGCGCGCGCCGGTCACCGTGTCGGAAAGCGCATCCAGGACGTCTCCAACGACGCCAGGATGCATCAATTCCGCCGCATCGAACTGCCGCGCAATCGCCAGCGCGGCCTCCGGATTCAATACCGAAAACGCCAGCCGGAGCGCCAGTCCCGGATGCCAGCGCCTGGCCAGCAAGGCTTCGACCACCAGGCTCGCCGACGCGCCCAGTTCCAGCAGGCCAGATCGCGTCTGCCGCCGGTACGAGTTCACGATGGCGGCCAATGACTGTGCCCGCGTCGCGGCCGCGAAACTGCTGGCCAGTTCACGCGGCTGGTTTCTTGCATGGATGCCCAGCAGCGCGCTGGCCGCGAGTTCAACCCGCGAGACATCGACGTCATCGAGCTGCGCGGCCAGCGCTTGATAGAGCGAGGGCTCGCCTTCGCCGGGCGGCATCGCGATCAGTCTTTCCAGGGTTTCCTTGCGGACTTGCGCATCGGCGTGCCCGAGCAGCAATGCCAGATGCCTGCTCAAGGCGCGCTGGCCGTCCGGGGGAAGTCCCGTCGGCGGAATGCGGATGGTCGCGCGCGCGAGCGCCGGCTGCTCGCTGCGCGCGGCGGCGTGCAATCGCTGCCAGACTTCGGGGTGTTCGAGGAAATTCCAGTACGCCCGCATCAAGGCAATCGCCACGTCCGGATGCAGCTTGCCGTCGCCTTCGATGCGGGCCAGGAAGGCAAAGGCGTCGTCCGTCCTCAGATCGCCGGCGAGCCGGATGATCTCCTTGGCCACGGTGACCTTGCCTCGCGGCACGCGGACGAGCAGGTCCAGCACCTGCGACGGGCGCAGGTTCATCAAGGATCGACGCATGGCATAGATGGCGACGCGGGCCCGGTTGTCGTCCAGCGCCTGCATCAGCTCCGGCACGCCGCGTCCGGCGTCGGCGCGCCCGAGCGCCTCCAGCGTCTTGTCGCGCAGTCCCTGGTCAGGCGCGTCCAGGCGCGCAAGCTGGACCAGCGGCGCCAGGTCGATGGACGGCATGGCCGCGTAGCGTTCGACCGACCCGTAGAGTTCCCAGGCGTTGCGCTGGGCGCTGGTGAGGATCTTGACCAGTTCGTCGGCATAGCATTGCTGCTGCGCGGCCGTCCAGCGCGAGAAGCCGCTGTCGAAGGCGGGCAGAAACGCCGCCTTGCCGCTCGGAAAGCGTCCCTTGTACACGCGCGCGCTCAGGAATGGCGTCAGCAGGTCCTGCCTGTGCAGATGCAGATGCCAGGACACCGCCGAAACCTGGATCCAGCTGGGATCGTCCTGCACCAGGCGGGGAATCAATTCGGCGGCCCGCTTGCGCAGTCCGAGCCGCGTCAGCGCCTCCAGCCCCGAACGGGCCACGTTGCCGCGCTTGTCCCGGGTCAGGTCGGCGAGCAGGTCGATGAACAGATCCACGGCCTTCACGCGGCAGCCGAAGCCGAAGATCAGTTGCAGCGCGACCGGGGCGCGTTCCCGCCGGATCCACGTGTCGAGCAGGCTCATCAAGTGCGGGGCGATCCCGATCAACTCGCCATCGCTCATGCGTGATTCCCAATGCCCGTAGCGCAGATTGCCCATGCTGCCCATGCGTTCCACCAGACGGGGCAGCGTCTCGGCCACGAAGGCCGCATGCGCGGCGATGATGGCCATCAGCCACTGTGTGGCGGCCGCCATGGTCTGATGCGAGCAGTCCCGGGCGCGCAACGCGGCATCGATCAGCGCGGTAAAGCCGGGCAGATGCGCGGCTTCCCAGCGCGACGGCGGCAGCGCCGCCAGGGCCGTCAGCATGGCCAGGCGCACGGGGTCCTGCTCGTTCTCACGCGCGCGGCAGAAGTCCAGGATGGCGGGCAGGCTCGAAGCCTCGTACCGCCCTGCCCCGACCACCGCGGCCACGGCCTGCGCGCGCAGCTCGCCATCGGGTTGCGACAGGAAGGGCTGGGCCAGGGCCAGCGCCTCCTGGAACGGCAGGCAGGACAGGTAAGGCAACCGGGCCATCGGCTCGGCGGCCAGCAGCCGCAGCGAGAACGCGTGGCGCGCTTCGGTCTGCCTGGCCGCGCTGGACAGGGCCTGCACGAAGGCGAGCGGCAGCGCCCCGCTGTGCTCGCGCCAGGCTTCGCCGCCCTGGCGGTAGAGGGCGTCACGCTGGCCGGCATCCAGGTGTGGGAAGACCTCATGCAGGTTGGGCAGCGCGTCGGCCGCCAACAATTCGCAAAGCGTGGACGCGTCCAGGCGCTTCAGGGCCTGCACCGTGAGCGCGATGCGCTGCCTGCCGCCCAGGCCCGCGATGAGCGCGGCGATTTCCTTCGGGAATATCGACCCGTAGCGCGCCAGCGGCAAGTCATGGACCGGGATTCGGGTGAACGCCGCGCGCAGCAGGCTCAAGCCGGCATCCGGGTCGCTGCGCAACATGCGATAGAGCGAGGCCCGGATGGCCAGGCGCAGGACGTAGGACGGATTGCCGGACTGCTCCAGGGCATGGGTCAGCCTGTCGCGCACGAATCCGGGCAAGCGTTGGGCCAACGTCGCCCACTGCGGCGCTTCAAGCGCGGCCAACTGCTCGGCGTCCAGATGCCGTTCGATGAATGCATCGGTCGTCCAGGAAAGCAGATGACGGCGCGCGGTCCCTTCGAGTGTCGGGTAGACGGCGTCATTCACCTGGCCCCGTCCGGACTGCCAAAGCCGGCAGGCCAGATCCACGCGGCATGGCTTCGTCAGGTCCGGCATCAGCCGGATCAATATCTCATCGGGCAAGGCCCGCGCGGCCAGCCGGGCGGCGCGCGATGCCAGCATGGGCGAGGGATCGGCGAGCATCGTGACAATCAGATCCTCCGCGCAGGAACCGCTGGCCGACATCAGCGCCAACAACCGCTCGTAGTGGATCTCCGATTGCGCCAGGGATTTCAGGTCTTCGGCGAGATGGGCATCCGTGAGGGAGTCACGACCGAGTTCGACCATGCGCCGGTAGCGTTGATCATGGCTCAGGGAGGCGACGTCCGCGAGGATGCGCTGCACGGACGGGCGGTGTTTTTTCAACGAGGGCGTCATGGTCGATGGTGGGTGAGGCTGCACTGGATGGGGCAAGGCGCGGGTCAAACCGCGCGGCCAAGGTGGTTCGACGAGAATAGCAAATCGCTTCGATCAAGCCGCGGGTCTGAATTCGCGGCATGCGCCTGCGGCATATTCGGCGTTTTCAAGGGGATGGCCGCTGGCCGCAGCACACCGGGAAGCCAGGGCCGGCATGACAGATTTACAAATGCCGATGGCTGCAAACCATCTCCAGCCCGGCAAGTTTCCCGATCATCCTGGCCAGCCCCTGCGCACTCGCCTCATCCACCCCCTCCAGCCTCACCATCCGAAACCCCATCGCCAGGCTGAAATGCCAATCCAGCTCCAGGATCCGGTAATCCCTCCCAGCCTCCGCGCAGTGCCACCGCACGCCCGGATCCTCATACGCTGCTCCGATGAAATCGATATGCGAACCGAACGGCGGCAAGGACTCCAGCGGTTCATCCGAACCCGGCAAACTCGGCTCGCATAAATTCTCGCCCACCGCGACGCGGGGCGACGGCCCGTCATAGGCCAGCAGCATCAGCGGAATGCTCCGGGGATCCGCGTCATGGTCGGCGCGCACATCGGCGCTCAGATATTCCCTGGCCGCCGGTCCCAGGCAGTATTGCGGGCTATGCCAGTCGCTGCCCTCGTCGTCGGCATACAGATCGCCCAGCGTGATGCCATGGCTGGCCAGCAGCGCCACGGTTTCTTCCATGGTGTCGTTGTGGCGGATCGGAATGTCCGGAGGCAGATAACCGGCGCGCGCATACAGGGCGATCACGTCGCCCGGCGTGCGCATGTGTTCGTCGTATTGGTATGAGCCTTCGTGCAGGCTGGCCAGGCCGAAGCTCAGGTTGATCAGGGCGCGTCGGGGAATGTTCTGGCCGCGCGGTTCAAGCACGTAGCCGCCTTCCAGCAATCTGGCTTCCAGCGCGCGCCAGTCGGGCGGCGGCAGATGCAGGTCGCGCGGAAACAGGAATTGGTGGTGTTCGGACATGGGTGGGACTCCTGCTGGAGCGGGGATCAGGGCAGGAAGCCATCGCCAGGATGTGCGCGATTATCCCGCCGTGATGATCGTGGGAAACGCTGGTGAGGTAAATCAGACAGCCCGCCGACGTGGAATCAGGCGGGCCGTGGTCGGACGAATGCCGCCGGTTATTGGGGCTAACCGGCTGCGTTGCGAGCAGCGATCAATTCGCCTTTTCGTCCTCGCCCTTATACCCGCTGATATACGCACGCCCCGAGCAGCGCACCGTGGCCACGCAGGTCAGGCCATTGCTCTTGGCGTTGCAGGTTGCGCGCGCTTCATTGCGGGCGGCGACGGGGTCGGTGTTGAGCGCCGTGAAACCGGTGCCGCGACCTTCGCTGCCCTTGCCCCAGGCCATGCCGACGCAGGTGTCGGTATAGGTGAGCACGGTGCGGCAGCCCTTGCAGTCTTCCCATTTGAGCAGGGCGTCGACGGCCTGTTTCTCGGTGGGATAACCGTCGGCGTAGGTCAGCGCGCCGGTTTCCATTTCGGCGACCGAGCCCCAGTAGCCGCGCGAATCCAGTTTGGCGGACAGCGCTTCGAGCTGGGCGGGCGTGGCGGTGTAAGGGGCCTTCAGGTCGGCTTCGCTATAGCCGGGGCCGGCGCACAGCGGCATGGCGGCCAGTTTGCATTTGCCGTCGGCGCTGTCGTTGGTGCAGGTGCGGATGGCTTTCTTCGCGGCGATTTCGGCCGAGACGCTATTGCCCCAGAACAGATCGTTGCGCGAGTTGCGCGCCAGCGCGACGCAGCTGTCGGAGAAGGCGGTGACGCTCTTGCAGCCCTTGGCGCCTGCCTTATTGCATTTGGCCAGCGCGCCTTGCTTGGCTTCGCCGGCCGAGGTTTCCGGCATGACCCAATACAGCTTGGCCTGGGCTTCATCGGTGGCGACGGCGCCGTACAGCGCCTCGGCGTGGGCGGCGGGCGCGGCCAGCATGGACAGGGCGAGCGCGCCGGCGGTGGCGAAGGCGGCGCCGGAGGCGCGGAACAGGGCAAGCAGACGCGCGGGCATCATCGTTTTGCGGTATCCAGTAAGTAAGGTGCGGCGTGCTGGAAACAAGGCATTTTCGCGAGCGCGCGCAGGAATATGCACGAGCCACGAAACGCGCGAATGTTATCACGCAGGTGTTTGACTCCCGCGCGCGGCGCGCGCTCGTTTGGAAACAGAACTTAACGAGTTTCACGGGTTATGCCATGCAATATGGCGCGGTCTTTCCGTTAACATGACGCACCTTCGGCGCGGGTTTTTCCCGCGCCTGTCGATCGCATTGGTAATAGGCCGGCGGCAGTACGCCAGCGGCAGCACGCCAGATATAGAGGGAGCACGTAGCGCATTATGAAGACATCGCGACTTCGTTCGATATGGCGGCCGGCGCAGGCCCTGCCGGTGGTGCTGGCGGCGGCCGCCCTGGCGGGCTGCGCGCCGATGCCGACGGGCGGCAGTTCGACGCTGCCCTCGATCTCGAACATGTTCTCGCAGGGGCTGTCGCTGTCGCCCAGCGTGAACGTGGCCAAGAATATGAAGGGCCGTCCGGTGGCCGACGCGATCACCGCGCTGGGCGAACCATCAACCAAGCGCGCGGTGGGCAACACGATGGAGCTGGTCTGGTCCGATTACCAGACCGCGCCGTATACCGAATGGGTGTCCACCGGCTCATCGCAGCAGGTGGTGGGCATGATTCCGGCCACGGCGACCACCGCGGCCACGCCGGTATTCCAGCAGAGCAATAGCGGGTATTACGGCAATCGCACCAAGGTGTATGAGTGCAAGGTGGTGATGCGGATGCAGAACAGCATCATCATCGACAGCCAGGTGGACGGCAATGTCTGCCCCGAGTTCATCAATGCCTTGCGCAAATGGGCCGGCGAGCGCGAGGCCAGCAATTATCGGAAGTAGCCGCGCGGGATAATCAGGTGGGGATGCCGGATTATCCCCGGCGTCCATCCGCGCCCGTCTCGTTCCATGACCGATCTCTTTCCATCACGCGACACGCCGCTCACGGATCCGCTTGCGGCCGCGTTTCCGGCGGAGATCCGCGAGGACGTGAGCGGCGTGAGCGCGCTGTCGCGCGGTTGGTCCAGGCTGATGCGGCCTGGACCCCGCCCTTCGTGGCGCAGCTTTGCGGCGAATACGTGATGCAGATCCTGGAGACGGTCGAGGCCCATCTGCCGACCTGAGCGCTGCCGGCGTCCCGCCTCAGAAGCGCCGATAGACGAAAGCCTCTCCCCCTATTCCCTGCCTGGCCCCGAACTGGCCTTGCGCGCTCAGGCGCAGCGACCAGGACGGCGATGGCTCCCAGCGCGCGCCCGCTTCCAGCACCGTCGCGCCGCCATTGGTGTCCGCGCCCTGCAAGGCCTTGCCATCGAGCCGCGCGCGCACCTCGGTCCTGGCGTCCTGCTCCCAGGCCGCGCCCGCATAGAGGCGCATCTGGTCGCCGGCCGCGTAGACGTAGCGCGCGCCCAGGCGCGTGCGCAGCGCCTGCGTGGCGTCGAAGCTGAGTTGGTCGCCCGCGTCGTTGCGCACGGAATCGCCGCCCAGCCGTTGCCACTGCAGGCGGGCATAGGCGTCGAGCTGGCCGCGCTCGCTCAACGGCATCACATGGCCCAGCATGGCGTGGGCCCCCCAATAGTTCGAACGACTGCGGTAGTTGGTGCTGCCGTCGATGTCGTCGGTATAGCTGCCGCGCATGCGTCCGCTGCGCAGCGAGGCCTCGGCATACGTGCCGCCCAGGAACCAGTAGCGCGCCAGGATGCCCACGCCGACGTTGTCGACGCGGCCCTTGCCCTCGGCCGACAGGCCGCCCGACGAAGCCTGGCCGCGATAGCGGGTGCGCCCGGCCTCGACCAGCGGCGCCACCACGTAGTCGCCAGCGGCGGTGGCGCCGCCCAGGGCGTAGCCGAACACGGCGTTGGCGCGGTCCAGCTTGAGGTTCTTGTCGGTGTAGCGGGTGTGGCCCAGGTCCGGACTGAAGAACAGGCCGCGCCGCTCGGGGCCGCGCAGGTCGGCGGCCGACAGCATGCCGCCGCTGTCGGCCAGCGCGCCGATGCCGGCGCCGATGGACTGCGGGTAGAGTTTGTTGGCGGCCAGCGTCAGATTGGTGGCGGCCAACGTGGCGGTCAGCGCGGACGCGCTCTGCACATCGAACAGGTAGCGGTACGCGCCATACTCCAAGATGTGGGAGCCCGGGTTGGCGACCGTGCCGGTGGTGGCGCTGATGAGCGTGATGCGGTCGCCCGGCAGCAGGCGCTTGAGCGGGCCGGCGGCCTGCATGGCCACGGTGGCGCCCTGCGTGGCGATCGGCGCGCTGGCGCGCAGCATGGTGGTGCCGTTGACGGCGTCGGCGGGCAGCAGGAAGCTCAGCTGGCCTCCGTTGGCGGACAGGGCCGGGCCCTGATAGGCGGCATTGGGCCCGAGCACGGTGATGCCGCCCTGGAAGCCGAAGCCGCCGTTGCCGGCGATGGTCAGCGCGTTGCCGCCGCCGAACAGCAGTTGGCCCAGCTGCACGCCTTGGCCGGTGGCGGCGTTGTAGGGCTGGGTGTTGTCGAACGTCAGCTGGGTGCTGGTGTCGCGCAGATCCAGCGTGCCGATGCTGACGCGACTGGCGTCACTGAAGGTCGCTGCCGGGCTGCGCAGCACGCCGGCGGCAAAGACGGCCTGACCATAGGGACTGCCGGCGATCGCGTTGCCGGGCAGCGCGGCCCCAGGCTCGCCGGCCACGACCAGTCCGTCCTGGTGACGGATGTAGAGCGTCCCCGCCACCGACAGCGAGGCGGATCCGGCGGCGGCGTAGGCGGGCGCATCGATGGCGGTCTCGCGGAACGCCAGCATGGCGGTCTCGCGAAACTGCAGCACGGCGGGTCGGGCAGCCACGTAATGGGTGCCCGCCAGCACGCTGACCGGACCATCGCTGGTCACGTTGGCGCTCGCCTGCAGGCTGCTGTTGCCCCCCTTGGCGACACCGTTGAACCTGATGTCCCGCCCAGGGCGTCCCACCTTGGCCGATCCCGCTTGCAGCGTGATGCCCTGGGCGACGCGCAGGTCGCCTTGCGCCACATACTGCACGGACTGGCCCGTGGCCTGCGCGGTATCCGAGGCGCTTCGGGTATTCATGATGTCCGCCGAGCCCGCCTGCAACGCCAGGCCGCCTCCGATGACGCTGTCTCCGGTGACGCGGATCCGCATCACGCCGGCATCCGATGCCCGGCCGTCGCCGACCGCGCGCGCATCGCCCATGCGTATCACGTTGGCGTCGGTGCCATGCAGGGTCGTGTCGCCGGCCACGGCCAGCTTGCCGCCCACGTCCAGCGTGACGGGACGCCACCGGGCCGAGGCCAGGACATCCTCGGACGATTGGTTTTCCGCCAGGGCCTGACCGCCGAACAATTCCAGGCGGCCCGCGACGGATGCGTCGCCGCCCACCGTCACCTGGATGGCCTCGCGCAGCGCCTGGGCCGCGCCCGAGCTAGACGACACCAGCATCGCGCCCACCGGGGCGGCGTCGATCACGAAATCCCCGCCCACGCTCAGATTCCGGCCCACTTCCAGGCTCGCCGCGCCTGCCCGCGCCGACGCGTAGGGCCCATCAAAGGAGAACGCCGAGGCGAGAGCCGTCCGCACGACCAGGTCCGTACCCACCGCGAGACTGCCGCCGATTCGCGCGGTCGTCGCGCCGCCCGCGCCCCTTGCCGCGCCCCGATCGGGAACCTCGTAATCCTGGTAATCGGAGAGCGCGGTCGCCTGGCCGCCCGACAACACCATCGAACCCGCCACGCTCATGTTCTGCGCGGCGGACAAGGCGGCGCTGCCTCCGGTGACGGTCTGGTCTTGCCTGGGCACGGCATAGGTGTTGTCGGTGTCCGCCACCACATCGCCGCCGCGCAACGTCACGTTGCCGGAAACGATCAGCTCGGCCGACGCGTGATGGCTGGCATCGACGGGCAAGCCTTCCATGCTGGCGCCCCCCTCCACCCTGACGGCATCCACCGTTTGCGCCGCCACGGGCAAGGCCGCGCCCAGCACGATGCCCAGGAACAAGGAACGGTACAGCGGGCTATGGACGGGTCTGACTGCCGGAACGCGTCGTTGCTGTTTGCGTGGAATGCGGAACTGAGAATGCATGCGGCCTCCGTGCTTGGGCGCCTGAACGAACAATTGAGGTTGCGAAGACCTCGCCGCGCCGGGTGGCACGGTCGGGTGACGCTGTGTGGACGCGTGCGTGCTTCGGTTCCACGCGTCAGCGCGGAATGTCCGGAACGGCGGAACGGGCCTGCGCCAGCAGATGCTCGACGATCAGGCCGAACCTCTCGGGCCTGCCCTGGAACAAGGCATCGGCGCCGCCATTGCCGAGAATCATCGCGGTCAGCGCCGCCCTGCCCCGCGCATCGTCGATCAGTCCGATCGCGGCCCGCTCGTATTGCCCGGCATCGGCCGCGATCAACCATTCCGGCAGCCGCAGCCGCCGGAACAGCGCGGCGTCCAGGCGTTCATGCACTTCGCGGCCCGTCATGCAGACCCCGGGCAGGCCCTGGCTGACGGTGTCGACGATGCCGTTGGTGTTGCCGTAAGGAAAGGGATCGAGGAACAGATCGCAGCCGCGCAGGCGCGCGAGATAGTCCTCGTAGGGCATGCTTTCGTGTACGTGGGCTTGCGGCACGGCGGCGGTCACCGTGCGCCGCAGGGCCGCGTGCGCCACGCCCCGGCAGTCGCCAACGAAGAAATGAAATTGCACGGCCCGGGAAGCGCGCTCGCCGATGCGCCGGCACGTCGCCAGGAAGCGGGCGTTCAACTTCAGCGAGGTCGCGCAGACGGCGACGCGCAGCGGGCGTTCCGGGTCTGGATGCGGGCTCTCCACGCCGGGCGACGCGGGCCGGGCCTGGAAGCCGGGCGGCGGCACATGCACCACGCAGTCCCTGGGCAGCGTGACCACGCGCTCGCTGAAGCAAGAGGCATCGCCCAGCGTGTCTTCCTCGACCAGCATGGCGTCGATGCCTGGCGCGTGCGTGGTCGCGGGATGACCGGCGGCGGCGAGCTGCAACGGCGCCAGGCGCAGATTGCTCAGCGGAACCGCCAGCGGCGACAGGCCGATGCTTGGGTAATAGATGATGTCTGGCCGGAGTTCGCGCGCCAGCGCCACGGCCTGCGCCACCGCATCCGGCGGCGACAGGCTGTGGCAACGATCGAAAACCGTCCGCGCGACCGCATCGACGGCCCCGGACATCGCCACCCCGTGCAGCTCGAAGCGGGCGCGCGCCGCGCGCAAGGTCGACGAATGCGTGCGATACAGGGAATGCGGCGCCGAGAAGGCCTCCAGCACCACCAGCATCAAGGGTCGCGCCCGCCTTGGCGGATGGGCGCGCATGTCGTCGAGTCCGTCGGCCAGCAGCCGCTGTCGCAGCAGGCGGTTGATCTCGCGCTTGATGTCGTGCTTGTCCGCCGCCAGCGCATAACTGCAATGCATGTACGCATCATGCAACACGGCTGTCGGCAGGCCGCGCAGGTCGGGAAGCTGCGCCAGTTTGCGAGGCAGCCAGCGCAGCATGGTCTCGCGGCGCGCGCAGGCCGAAGGCGTGACCATCTGGCGCGCGGCCAGCCGGGCGATGCACAGACCAACCGCCGCCCGCGCGTCATGCGCCCAGAGCGCGTCCAGCGGCACGTCCAGTTCGGAATCCGGCACGCACAACACGCAGTACTTGAGCAAGTCGCCCGGGCTCAACGCCAGTGCGCCGCCCTGCCCTGGCATCGCGCCGGCCAGCGCGGCGATCACGTGATCCGCATGCCCGAACGGCGTGGCGCCGAAGATGGCCGCCAGCCAGCGCTGCAGCGTCAGGAACTGCTCGAAGCCGTCGCGCGAGACCTGGAAGCCCGGGTCGGCGAACAGGGCGCCGACGGCCGCCGCCCAGCGGGCCAGGAAATGCGCCCGGGCGTCCTCGGACAGCCCGGCAGGCAGCGCCCCATGGCGCTCGTCCAGGCGGCGCAGGCCCAGCAGCAACAGCCGTCCGGCGGCCTCGTGCTGACGACGATGCACCAGCCACTCGAACTGGCTCAGGGAGAACGCGGGCGGGTCGCGCGGATCGGCGGGCATGGCATCCATCCGCGCTGAGTCGGCAATTGCCCTGAATGCGTTCCATCGCCCGCGTGGATCGCCGGCGCGCAACGCGCCGCTACCTGTATAAACTAAGCCTCTCGTTGCCAGATAAAGGAATCCCTTGTCGAACACCCCCGGAGCGCGCCGATTCGTCGCGGCGACCGCAAGCGCCATCCGCACCCAGGGCCGCGCCATGCTGGCCGCCGCGCCCTGGTCCCTGGCCGTCTTCACGCTGTCGCTGCCCTTCGCCCTGCTGACGCCCAAGCCGTACCAGTTCCGCGACTGGCTGTTCGTTGCGCTCGCGCTGGTCAACCTGATCGCCTTCGCGCGCATGAGCTACGCCTGGCACCGGGTCGTCAATCACGCGGCCGACGATGGCTCGGCGCGCGGCAGCGCCGGCGAGGCCCGTCACCTGGTGCTGCTGGCCGCGCTGGCCATTGGCGTCACCTATCTGGCACGTATCTGCGGCGATCTGCCCTTCGTGCTGTACGCGCTGCTCGACGGCAAGACCGACACGATTTTCTTCGCTTGCCTGACCGCGCTGATGGCGTTGATCTGGCTGCCGGTGCTGTACGCGCTGGCCGTGGCGGGACTGTCCCTGCCCCGCGTCGCGGTCACCGGCGAATATGGATTCCGCGACGCGCGCGCGGCGATGCGCTACCCGCGCTGGCCGCTGATGCTGGCGCTGCTGCTGTTGCTGGCGATCGGCAGCTTCGTCGCCATGGACCTGCAACCGCTGCTGTACTACCCCACCGGCGCGCGCATCGCCTATGGCGTGGTCGGCACGCTGCTGTGCGTGCTGATCACCTTCTTGCTGATGACCATGGTCGCGGTGGCTTACCGTGACAGGGCGGGCCAGCCATGACTTACCGTTCCGATTCCTCCTCGCCGTTTTCCCGGATCCTGGGTCCGCTGCGCGCCCGCCAGTGCGCCTGCCATAGCGCGCAGTGCCAGCGGCTGCACCAGCGCGTGACCGAGGACCTGTCACGCCGCCATTTCCTGGGCGGCATGGCCGCCATGCTGGCGCCCTTCGCCCTGCCCTCGGCGGCGATGGCGGCGGCGACCGCGCTGGCCGATGACGCACGCCCGCTGCTGCTGACCAACCTGCGCCTGTTCGACGGCTCGGGCACGGCGGCGCGCGAGGGCGTGCAGGTGCTGGTCAAGGGCAAGCGCATCGCCGACCTGCTGCCGGCGTCCGCCACCGTGGCGGACGCGCGTGTACTGGACTGCCAAGGCAAGCTGCTGCTGCCGGGGCTGATCGACGTGCACTGGCACACGATGCTGGCGGCGATTCCGCAGATGACGGCCATGACGGCCGACCTGGGCTATCTGTACCTGGTGGCCGCCAAGGAAGCCCAGCGCACGCTGATGCGCGGCTTCACCTCGGTGCGCGACGCGGGCGGGCCGGCGTTCGCGCTCAAGCGCGCGATCGACGAGGGGCTGGTGGACGGGCCGCGCATCTATCCCAGCGGGGCGATGATCTCGCAAACGTCCGGGCACGGGGATTTCCGGCTGCGCAGCGACCTGCCGCGCGCCGACGGCGCGCCGCTGAGCCTGGTGGAAAACACCGGCGTGGCCATGATCGCCGACGGCGAGGCCCAGGTGCTGCGCCGCGTGCGCGAACAACTGATGCTGGGCGCCAGCCAGATCAAGATGATGGCGGGCGGCGGCGTGGCCTCGCTGTACGACCCGCTGGACAGCACCCAGTTCACCGAGCGCGAACTGCGCGCCGGCGTCGAGGCCGCCAGCGACTGGAACACTTATGTGATGACGCACGTCTACACGCCCAAGGGCATCCAGCGCGCGATCCACGCCGGCGTGAAGTGCATCGAGCACGGTCAGCTGGCCGACGAGGCCAGCGTGCGCCTGATGCGCGACCAGGACGTGTGGTGGAGCCTGCAGCCGTTCCTGCAGGACGAGGACAGCAACGCCTATCCCGACGCGGAGCGGCAGGCCAGCCAGAAGCAGGTGGCCGAGGGCACGGTCCAGGCCTATGCGCTGGCGCAGAAGCACGGCGTCAAGACGGGCTGGGGCACGGATATCCTGTTCAATCCCCGCAACACCGCGACGCAGGGCAGGCAGCTGGCCAAGCTGACGCGCTTCTACGATCCGCTGACGCTGCTGGGCCAGGCCACGGGCGTCAACGGCGAGCTGCTGGCGCTGTCGGGCGAGCGCAACCCCTACCCCGGCGCGCTGGGCCGGATCGCGCCGGGCGCCTGGGCCGATCTGCTGGTGGCCGACGGCGATCCCTCGGCCAATCTCGATTTCCTGGCGGATCCCGACAAGAACCTGCGCCTGATCATGAAGGACGGCAAGGTCCACAAGAACACGCTGTGAGCGCCGCCTAGGGCTTGGGCTTGAAGATCAGCTTGATCGGGTTGTCGGGCTTGTAGTTGGCCGACTGCGGGCCGTATTCCGGATTGAACTGCGGATGCCAGGCGCGGACTTCGGTGGCGGAGATCCATTCGACCTGTAGCTGATCCTGCGGCCCGTAGGAGTCGAACTGGGCCACGGCCTGCAGCGATCCCTGGCATTTTTCGGTGGCGCCCTTGGGCAGCACCGAGACCTGCGTCTTCTCGGTCCAGGTCAGCGAGCCGGGCTGCGGGCAGAGGCGGACCTCGACGTGGTACTTGCCGTCAGGCGACGGCAGGTCGGCGACGATCTTGTTGGGACCGCAGGCCGTCAGCAGGACGGCAGACAAGAGCGCGAGCGGAACGCATTTTTTCATCGAGAATCCTTCTGGCCTTGAGCGCGGCCGATCCGTGAAAATGTGGTCATGATACTTTGACCGCCAGTGCGGCCGGTCCCGGCTTGAATTGGCATCAAGGTATGACCAAAGGCGACCCGCGAAGCCGGCATCCCCGCCCTGCCGTCCGCCTCTTGCACTGCCCCCTCAACCGTCCAAGGAAATCCCGCATGTCGATAGCCCTCGCCGATCTGGAACAAGCCGTCATGGACCTGCTGCGCGCGCAGCCGGCCTTCGCGGGTTGGAAGAAAAAGGGCAAGCGTTGCCTGTGGCGGACCTGCGGCGAGGTGCAGCAAGGCGCGGAGCTGATCCGCTATCGCGGCTCCTTCGACAATGCACAGCACCTGTCCCTGGGCGTGTACGCGTCCTTTCCGTGCGAAAGGGAATGGCCGGTCTATGTGCCGGCCGAGATCTGGAACAAGGGGCGCCTGTACCGCCGCGCCTATCTGAAGCCGGGCGACGGGTTGATCGACGAACCCACGCTGGGCAGCGGCGCCGTGCTGACGATCCACAACGAACAGGAATTGGCCAACTGGCTGGCGGCCCTGCCGGCCGACATCGAGAACCACCTCGCCCCCTGGCTGGCGCGCTACCAGTCGCTGGAACAGGCCTGGTATGAATACCGCATTCCCAGCTGGCGCCTGGCAGCGGCCGGCATCAAGCCGGATGCGGATCAGACGAGCTGAACCTGCCGCGTATCACCATAAGCGCGACTCCTACCCCGCTCGTAGCAGGTCCGCCACGCGCGCATGAGCGCCGCCTCGTCCCCGCGTCTACGTATTGCGGCGCGCCCTGCGCCATCGCCGCGTACAGCAGGGCATCGCTCACGTCCTGCCACAGCGGCGCCAGCATTTCCTCGGTCTCGCCGTCCTCGTCCGTGTCGATCACAATGGCCTGGTCGCCGTCGAGCGCCTGCGCGCGACGGCGCATCTGGCATGGACCTGCAACCGCTGCTGCTGACGCGCGAGCGGAACGCATTTTTCATCGAAAGTCCTTCTGGCCTTGAACGCGGCCGATCCGTGAAAGCCTGGTGATGATACCGAGCAAGGCGGCGAGTCCGCGTGGGCGCGGTGCGCTTGATCGCGGCCATGCCAGCGCATCTGCACACCTGCCGCATGGGCAGCAGTTACCTTTGGAATTCTTTATTCATATACGGTCGCCATAACTCCCCAACGCGGCCATGGATCAGGCATCATCGCGTCCTCGGCGGGACCTTCCCGCGCACAGATTCAGGTGGCCTCTTGCAATCCCTCACCTCCATTCGCCGCGACCTCCGCGCCCTGGTCCAGGCCCGCGACTACGCCCAGATCGACGCCTATTACGACGCGCTGGAACAGCGGGACTGGGCCGATACCGAAGATCCGGGCGCGCCGTATTTCGAGGCGGCCAACTCGGGCACGCTGTTCGACTATTCCATGGTCCCGTTCCAGGACGCCGCCGCCTTTCTGCAAGACTGGATCGCGGCCAGCCCGGGCTCGTACCACGCCCATCTGGTGCTGGGCAATTTCTGTTTCGGCCGCGCCGGCGACATCCGGGGATACGGCTGGGCCGACAGCGTGACGCAGGACCGCTGGCTGGGCGCCGCCCTGGCCTGTGAACGCGCCGCCGCCGCGCTGGTGCAGGCGATGGCGCTGTCGCCGCGCCCGATCGCGGCCTGCGTGACGATGATGCAGATGTGCGCGCATTTCCAGGAACCATACTGGCTGCGCCAGCTGTTCCTGGGCAACGCGCCGGAAACCATCACGCACGAGGACATCGACGAGCCGGGCATGATGGACGCCGCGCTGGCCCATCTGGCCGAGCTGGGCGTGCCGCGCCTGACGCCTGAACAGACGCCTGATGCCCTGCCCACGGGCCTGGCGCCGCGCGCCGAGCACGAGATGGACCAGGCCAAGGATTATTGGCTGCTGCGCGCGCTGGACCTGCGACCCGGGCACCTGGGCGCGCTGATGGCGTATGCGCAGTACCTGCGTCCGCGCTGGGGCGGCAGCTATGAGGACATCGACGGCATGGCCGGCGGACCGCTGTGCGCGGCGCTGTCCGAGCTGCAGCGCAACGCGATCCGCTGGATCGGCATCCTCGATTCGATGGGCGATTATCCGGAGCCGGACGACGCCGAGGCGGTGGAGGAATACCGCGAGATGTTCGAATCGTTCCTGCAGCGCGAGCTGCGGCCGGAAGAGCGCGGCATGGCGCTGGGTTTTTACGCGCAGTTCGTCAGCTATTCGCTGGAGGACCAGGTCCAGGCGCGCGCGCTGCACGCACAGAGCGCGGCGGCATTTCCGCCGAACCGTTATTTCGGCGACGTGGACGGACCGTTCCGCAGCTTCGCGCACGTCAGCATCATCCACGGCCTGCCGGACGACGACGGCGCCTTCAAGAGCGTGCTGGAACGCATGTGCCATTGGGATACCGTGGCTACGCCGCAGGCGCTGGCGGCGGTGGCCCATCACTACGGCCGCTGGGGTTTCGCGCAAGACCCGGCGCGCGCGCAGCAGTTGCTGGACCGCGCCGCGGTGCTGGCGCAGGACCAGGCGGACGACGATTTCAACGTCTTGGCGGCGGCCGCCATGCTATGGGATGGCGGCGACCATGAGCAAGGCTATTTCCTGACGCGGCAGCTGGCGGACCGCCGCGTGGCGGACGCGGCCAGCAGCATGTACGACATCCACCGGGGCTTCCGCGACAACACGCCGGACAGCTACCTGGACGACGCGGTGCGCGACCAGTGGCTGCAGTGCGCGGTGGAAGAAGGCTCGCCGCTGGCCATGTACAACATGGCCTATCGCAACATCTTCGACGACGAACTGGATTTCTCGCGCCGCGAGAACCTGGACAGGGTTCTGCGCCTGCTTCACGGCGCACGCCAGGAGCCGCGCGCCGACGCGCTGGCGCGGCTGCGCATCGGCGTGCTGCTGCGCGACCACGGCACCGAGCAGGAACAGCAGGAAGGCGTGCGCGCCTATCTGCGTCCGCTGGTGGACGAGGATCACGACTGGCGCGCGGCGCGCGCCAGCGCCGAGATCGCGCTGGCCTACGCGCACGGGCGCGGCGCCAGGAAGAATCGCTTCGCCGCCATCGAATGGGCGCAGCACGCCAGCCGGCTGCAGCCTGACGACGAAGGCATCGACGAGATCCAGTCGCAGGTGCTGAATTCGCACAGCCTGGTCAAGACCATCGGCACGGTGTTCGGCGCCTACATGGGCCGAGGCGGCACCAGCGCCGAGGACCTGCCGCCCAAGCCGGACGCGCAGTAGGCATGGCGCGCCCGGGCCGGTCCGGATGGAAGCTGTCGTCCCGGCTGCTGCTGGGCGACGCGGCGCTGGCCGGCGCGGGACTGGCGCTGGGCACGGCGCCGCTGTGGCTGTATGCGGCGCTGCCCGGCGCGCTGGGCGTGGCCGCCGGGGCGCTGGCCCTGCCCTTGCCCGTCGCGGGCTGGGCGATGCTGCGCCTGCCCTTCTCGTCACGCCCACCCGGCCCGGAAGACGGCCTGCTCCTCACACCCGCGGACGCGCCGGCGCTGTTCCGCGAGATCGAACAGGTGCGCGCCCAGGTGGGCGCGCCGGCGCTGGACGCGGTCTACCTGAACAGCGAATGCAATGCCAGCATCCGGCAGCATCGGCGGCTCTGGGGCGGCACGCGCAACGTGCTGTGGCTCGGGCTGCCGCTGCTGGAGCTGCTGTCGGCCGACGCCTGCCGCGCCATCCTGGCGCATGAATGCGCGCACATCGCCGGCCGGCACGGACGCTATGCCAGCCGGGTGTATTTCGCGCGGCTGCAATGGCAGGAAGCGGCGCGGCAACTGGCGCGTCGCAAGGGCTTGGCCAACGCGCCGCTGCGGCTCTTCATGAACTGGCACGTGCCACGCTTCCTGGCAGCCAGCCTGGATTTCGCGCGCGAATGCGAGTACCAGGCCGACGCGGAATCCGCGCGGGTCTGCGGCGTGGCGTGCGCGTCGGATGCCCTGATGGCGACCTGTCTGCAGGGACGTGCCCTGCACGAATACGCATCCAGCTTGTACGCCGACGCCGCAGCCACGGAACCACCCTGGCTCCTGGTCCGGCTGGCGGAGGATGACTCGCTGGCCAGTCCGCGTGACCAGGCCGAGGCGCAGATCTGGCTGCATCAGGCCCTGTGCCGTCCGACCAGCCATGACGATACCCATCCCTCGCTGGCGGACCGCCTGGCGGCGCTGAAGGTGCCACGGGCCCTGGACGAACGGACAACGCCCGCGCCCGGCATGCCCGGCGCGCAGGGCATGGCGTCCACGCACTCCTTGCCGGCAACCTCCCGCCCCCTGCCCTGGCGTCGCGCCCAGCCCTGCGCGGCGCAGGAATGGTTGCAGGACCGGCGCCTGCCGCTGGCACGCGCGCTCGATGATTCGCGGCGCGAGGCCGCCGCGCAAGCGCTGCGCGAGGCGCAGGACGAACGCCGCGAGGCCGTCGCGGCGCATCACGATCTGCTGCGCAAGCAGCGCCTGCGCGCGCTGTCGGCCGATGAGCGGGCGCGCATGGCCTGGCATGCCGCCATGCTGGCCGACGATGTGGACGGCGCCATGAAGCTGCTGCAAGAGAATCTACGGGATCATCCCGGCCACGTGCCCTCGCTGTGCGAATTGGCGACGCTGTTGCAGCGCCAGAATGCCCGCCCGGACGCAGCGCCGGACGCGAACACGACGCGTGGCCCGGACGATGCCCGGCGCGAGCCTGCGCAGGATGCCGCCGAAGCGCTATGGCGCGAGGCCGCCGCCCAGCCCGGCCCGCATCGCCTGGCCTGCCTGCGCCAACTCACCGCCATCGCCCTGCGGCGCGGCGACGCCGGCCAGGCCCTGGCCTGGCGCACGGAAGCGGACCAATTGGAACGCCGGACCCTGGCTGAATACACCGCCGCACCCCGCTACGAGCCGCACGGCCTGGGCGAGCCCGAATTGCGCAGGCTGGCGGACATGCTGGACCCGCTCTTGCTGGCCGCCACCGGCGCATGGCTGTTGCGCGACGCCGCCAGCGGGCATCATGTGCTGCTGGTGCTGGCGCGCGAGTCCTGGATATTGCGCGCCGTGGGCGCGCTGACGGGCGAGCCCAGTTATCTGCGGCGCGATTGCCAGGCGCTGCTGCAACGGTTGCTGCCGCGCGTGCAGCGGAACATCGAACCGCTGCTGCTGGCCGCCGGCGATCCGCTGCCGGGCGTGTGCACGGACGCCACCCGGCTGCGGCGGGCCGGCGCCTAGCGTTGCCCGTAGCAGGCCCGCCAGGCGCGCATGAGCGCCGCCTCGTCCCCGGCGTCCACGTATTGCGGCGCGCCCTGCGCCATCGCCGCGTACAACAGGGCATCGCTCACGTCCTGCCACAGCGGCGCCAGCATTTCCTCGGTCTCGCCGTCCTCGTCCGTCTCGATCACGATGGCCTGATCGCCGTCGAGCGCCAGCGCGCGACGGCGCAGCTGGTCATGGACCAGCAGGAAACCGGAATGAATGGGCGATTTGTCCTTGCCGCGCGCGCCGGGCGCGGCCAGCGTGCCTTCCCAGTCGTCCGCCGGCGTGGACCGCTGCTGCCCTTGCGCCTCGGACCAGCGCAGCCAGGCCCGGCCGTAGGCGTGGCCGGCGTCCGGATCCAGGTTCGCCGCCAGGCATTCGGCCTGCGTGCGCGACAGCGCCTGGATCTGCTCCAGCAATGCCACCACGCGCTCGCCGTGCGCGCCGAACAGGACAGACAGCGGCAGTTCCTCCAGCAGCTCCATGGCAGCCGCGCGCCAATAGCCGGGGTTCGCCACCAGGCCGGACATGTCGCCCAGTTCCGTAACGCGCGCGCGCCACAGCCGTCCGGGCCAGCCGCTGCTGACGATGAGCGTGGCGATGGTCTGGTCCACCACCAGCCAGGGCGGCTGGAGCCGGGCCAGCCTGACCTGACGGCCATCACGCACCAGGGCGATGTCGTCATTGAGGTGTTCGAACCAATAGCCGTCCCGGCTGGACGTCTGCGAGGGAGGATGGGACATGATGGAGAACGGTTCCGTGTTCGGGTCGCGGGGAGTATAGCCAGCGGGCGTGCATCCATTCTTGCCGCCAGCGGTCTGCGCCTATCGCCTGATGCGCCAGCCTGAGGCACCGTCATGCACGCGCCGCCGGCCGTCTCAATCGGCCGCCATGGGCGCGGCCAGTTGCGCCACTTCCAGCCGGTTGCCGCCCAGCGCCTTGGCGCGGTACAGCGCCTGGTCGGCGGTCGACAGCCCCTGGGCCAGGGCCGGCGCGTCGTGCTCGTACTGCGCCAGCCCGATGCTGACGGTGGCCGGGATGCCCAGGCTGTCGACGCGGCTGGACAGCGTCTCGGCGAAACGCCGGGCCACGTCCTCGCCCAGCGCGACGGCGCGGCGGGCGTCGTTGCCGGCCAGCACCGCGGCGAATTCCTCGCCGCCGATGCGGGCCAGCAGCACCGCCGGCCCCAGCACGCCGCGCGCGATGTCGGCGAAGGACTTGAGCACCAGATCACCGGTCTGGTGGCCGTAGCGGTCGTTGATGGACTTGAACTGGTCCAGGTCGAAGGCCAGCACGGCCAGCGGCTCGCGCCCCCGGCCGCCGTCGATCAGGCGCTGGCCCTGCTCGAAGAACCAGCGGCGGTTGCCCAGCCGGGTCAGGTAGTCGGTCTGCGATTCCCGCAGCAGCTGGCCATGCGTCTCTTCGCGCACCAGCTTGAGCAGCGTCATGGGCAGCACGATGGAATACAGCACGCCTTCGTACATGGTGATATTGCTGGCCAGCATCTGCGCGGCCGGGCCATCCC
The DNA here is from genome assembly GCF_002902905.1 of Achromobacter sp. AONIH1. Lineage (NCBI taxonomy): Bacteria > Pseudomonadati > Pseudomonadota > Betaproteobacteria > Burkholderiales > Alcaligenaceae > Achromobacter > Achromobacter sp. AONIH1. Next base: position 5,006,098 of record NZ_CP026124.1, read on the forward strand.
TGGCCACCCACCAGGGCAGGATGAAGCTGCGGCCCAGGTAGAGCAGCGCGTGCAGGCCGGTCACGGCCACCGCGATGCGCAACGGCAGCAGCGGTCTCAGCGCCTTACAGCGCAACAGCTCCCAGGCGGTCAGGCCGCTGACCAGCGCGATGGGAAAGGCGCTGACATAGGTCCAGACCAGGTTCTGCCCCGAATAGCCCGCGCCGGCCCAGATCAGCGCCATGACGCCCAGCAGTCCCAGCGAGCCGGCGCGATACAGCCGCCCGTTGAGCGCGGCCACGGCGTTCAGCACCAGCAGATAGCCGCCCAGGATGACCAGATTGCTCAGCGCCGAGCCCAGCACTCCGGGCAGGGCGGCGCGGTACAGGGCGATGGAGCAACCCGCCGCGAGCGTGGCGAAGCCGGCCGCCAGCAGCCGCAGCGACGTACTGCGGCCGGGATGGGTCCGGTGCTCCCAGTAAGTCAGGCAGGCGCTGGCGAGCAGCGTTCCGATGATGATGAGGTAGAGAGTGAAGAGATCGACGTGCATCTCGGCAACATAGCGTTGCGCCGATATGTAAAGGCGGCAACAAAATTTTACGTGAGAATTGCGACACGACCAGGTAGCAGTGACCCGGATAGGGGCAGGCCGGAAAATCGGCGCATGTCGACACTGGACAGTGACAAGAACCGCCCTAAGATAGCCCATCCCTCCGTCCGCCCCCTGATAGCACCCCATCCCATGGCCAACCGTTCCTATCTCTACAGCCTCAGCAACCGCCCCGCCGCCTACGCCGACCGCCCCGAGACGATCGTCGGTCTGTCCGAATGGCCTTATGACGTGCCCTTCATATACCGGCTGTTGATGTCCGGCGATCCGCAGCCATGCGCCTCGCTGGTGTCGGACGGGATGGAAGACGAGGAACCGGGCAGCAAGACCCGGCTGTATGCGATCAGCAGCGTGTTCGAACCGGGCTACGCGCGCGTGCGGCGCTTTGCCGACATCGTCCGCGCCGCCGTGGCGCAGGCGCCGGCTCCCGCGCAGGCATCCTCCGCAGCGGTCGGCGCCGCCAGCGCGCCGCAGCCGGCTTCCTTCATGGACCGCGTGAAGCAGATGTTCTCGCCGCAAGCGAACGCCGCCCCGGCGCCGGTTCCGGCCCCGCCCGCCGCTCCCGCCTCGGACCAGCTGCTGGCCGCGCTGGACGAAACGCTGGCCTTTCTCGACGCCCATCGCGACAGCCACCTGCTGCTGGAGACCATCGAGCTGGACATCATGTCCCACGCCGGCGAAGCCGAGCTGAAGGCCTGCGTGGACGCGGAAATCGTGCGCTGCCGGCACGCCGGCGCGGCCCTGGACGCGCTGCCGGCCAATGTGGACGAAGCCGCCCGCGCGCTTCGGACGGCCGTTGCCGGGCAGGCCGCGGAACCGCTGGACGCCTTCCACGGACTGCGCCTGGACAACGATTTCGACAGCACGCGCACGGGCGCCACGGAACGTCCGATGGGCCTGTATTGGAGCGACGTGCTGTATTTCGAGTTGTTCAACCGCAGCCAGTTCGAAGCGCATCTGCAGCAGGGCTGAGCTTGCGGGACAGGGCCGGCCCGCCGGCCCCGGACGGCCTGTCTTTCCCTCGCGCGCGCCCTGCCCCGCGCCCGTGCCCGCGAACCCCGCGCGCGTCAATAGAGCTGGATTTGTCACTCATCTACAATCCGTGACCATGCCGGCCGCCTGTAGCGGCCGCCACGTAGCTCACAGGTAGTAATGACGCGCGCGAAGACCCCCGCCAAGAAGAAAAGCCCCCCACGCAGATCCCCGGCCCGCGCCAGCGCCGGCGGCCGCTTCCCCCGCTTCCTGAAGGCGCTGCTGTTCTCGTCCCTGGCGAGCTTCGGCGCCGCCACCTACATGCTGAATCCGCAGTGGCGGATACCGGCGCCGGTGCAGGACGTGCTGGCGCGGCTGGGCTGGCCGCAGCAGCATCATCAGCCACAACACCCGCAGCAGAATTCCCAGCATCGCCAGCCGCCGCGCGAGCAGAACGCGCCCGCCGCCACGGCGCCGATCGCCGTGCCCACGGGCGCGCCGGCGCAGACCATCTTCGCCGAATGCCGCCAGTTCTTCCCCAACTTCCGACCGCCGGAGGTGCCCGGCAGCCAGCAGCTGCGCGAGGTCTGTTTCTCGGCCTTCGCGATCCTGCATAACGGCCAGACCAAGACGCCGGTGTTCGTGGCCGAGCGCCTGAACCGGCAGACGCTGGCCCAGGGCCAGGGACTGCGCCGCACCGACAAGTTCTACGCCGAGGCGCGCCTGCCGCGCTCGGAACGCGCCGAGCTGGACGACTACAAGGGCTCGGGCTATTCGCGCGGACACATGGCGCCGGCGGGAGACATGTCCACCCCGGACGCGATGGCGCAGAGCTTTTCGCTGGCCAACATGGTGCCGCAGGACCAGACGCACAACGGCGGCGCCTGGAGCCAGATCGAGCAGGACACCCGCAAGTACGTGATGCGCGCGTCCGGCGACGTGTACGTGTTCACCGGACCCGTCTACGCCGACAAGCCCAGGACCATCGGCAGCGGCGTGGCCGTGCCGGCCTATATCTACAAGGTCGTGTACGACGCCACCACCGGGCGCTCGTGGGTGCACTGGCAGGCCAACAGCGCCAGCACCAAGGCGGGGCCGCCGATCAGCTATGAGGAATTCGTGAAGCGGACGGGGCTGCGGCTGCTGCCGGAGGCCGGCTAGGCCGGGCCGACGCGGCCCCTATCGCCGGGCGGCGTGTCCGGCGCGTCAACCGCGCCGCGCCGCCTCGATCGCCGCGATGTCGATCTTGCCCATCGTCATCATCGCCTCGAACGCGCGCTTGGCCGCCGCCGGGTCCGGATCGGCGATTGCCTCGGTGAGGGCGCGCGGCGTGATCTGCCACGACAGGCCCCATTTGTCCTTGCACCAGCCGCAGGCGCTTTCCTGGCCGCCGTTGCCAACGATGGCGTGCCACAGGCGGTCGGTTTCCGCCTGGTCGTCGGTGGCGATCTGAAACGAAAACGCCTCGTTGTGCTTGAACGCCGTGCCGCCGTTCAGGCCCAGGCAGGCCACGCCCGCCACGGTGAACTCCACCGTCAGCACATCGCCCTGCGTGCCCGACGGATAGTCGCCCGGCGCGCGCAGCACGCGGCCGACGGCGCTGTCGGGAAAGGTGCGGGCATAGAACTGCGCGGCCTCCAGCGCGTCCTTGTCGTACCACAGGCATATCGTGTTCTTGCTGATCATGCTTGTCTCCTGGAGATGGCGGACCCAGGCGCATTGCAGGCGCCCGGGCCCTGTGAACGGAACCGCGCCCGGCGCCTTCCCGGGCGACCCTGAGTAGCCGAGGATACTGCCGCCCGCCGGGCGCGGTGCGTTACGAAGCGTAGAAGCGTGCAAGCCCGCGTCAATGCGCGCACAATCGCGCCTGGGCGCGCGCCTGACCAGCCAGCCGCGACGACCCGTAGAACAAGATCAAGGGGACTCGCGATGGATTTCAGGCAGATCAAGCAGTTCGTGGTGCTGGCCACCGAACTGAACTACCGCAAGGCCGCCGAGCGGCTGCACATGACCCAGCCGCCGCTCAGCATCGCCATCAAGCGGCTGGAGACCGAAATCGGCGCCGAGCTGTTCGAGCGCGACCGCCAGGGCGTGCGGCTGACGGTCGCGGGCATCGCCTTCCTGGATGAAGCCCGGCGCCTGCTCGACGGCGCCGAGTCCGCGCTGCAGGCGGCGCGCGATGCCGCGCAGGGACGCGTGGGCGCGCTGCGCATCTGCTCGGTGCCGAGCGCGGCGCTGAACCTGCTGCCGCGCATTCTGCCGGCGTTCAGCCAGCGCTTTCCGCAGGTGCGGCTGCGGCTGAGCAGCGGCAGCACGGTGGGGATCCTGGCGCAGTTGCAGCGCGGCGAGCTGGACGCGGCGCTGCTGGTGCCGCCCGCGTCGGGCGTGCCGGGCATCGCCATGACGCCGCTGGGCCGGCAACGGTTGGCGCTGGCGGTGCCGGCGGGCCATCAGCTCGCCGGCCGCCGGTCGGCCGCGCTGGCCGAGCTGGACGGCGACACGCTGGTGGCGCTGGCGCATTCGGACAGCCCGGGATTCGCCGCCGAGATCGCGGCGGCCTGCCAGCGCGCGGGCTTTCATCCGCGCGTGATGCAGGAGTCCTCGCACGCCCTGGTCACGCTGCCCCTGATCGCCGCCGGGCTGGGCGTGGCCATCGTGCCGGAGGCATTGCGCCGGATCGCCATCGACAATGTGGCGTTCGTCGATCTGGAGGACGCCGCCGGCGAGCCGCTGAGCTACGCCGTGGCGCTGGCCGCGCACGCCGAGCCGGCGAATCCGGCGGTGCGCTGGTTCGTCGACGCGGCGCGCGAAGCGCTGGATGAAAACGGGGATGCGGGACGGCAATGAGGGGGGACGGCCCCGGAGACGCGAGAGCCGTTCCCAGCCGCAACGCATGCCGCGCCCTTACTTGCCCGGGCGACCCAAGATGCCCGCCCACTTCTTCTGCTCCTGCGCCACCCGAAGCGTGAAGGCTTCCTGCGAGCCGTCCATGCGCTCGCTGCCGCGCGCATAGATCTTGTCCTGCGCCATCGCGCCGCCGGCGACAGCCCCGATGGCGGCGTTCAGGCGCGCGACCACCTCGGGCGGCGTGCCGGCCGGCGCGGCGATGCCGGACAGCGAACCGCCCTCCACGTCCTGACCCAGCGCTTCCTTGGCGGTGGGAATGTCGGGCAGGTTGGCCAGGCGGCGCGACGAAGTGACCGCGTAGGGGCGGATCTGGCCGGCCTGGATATAGCCCGTCGCGGTGACGGCCGAGATGGCGGTCACGTCGGTGTTGCCGCTCATCACGTCCGTCAGCGACTCGGCGCCGCTCTTGTAGGGCACGTGCAGCATCTTCACGCCGGTGGCCTGCTGCAATACCTCCAGCACCTGGTAGTTGTCGGAGCCCTCGCCCGCCGTCGAAAACGCGATCCTGTCGGCCTGCGCGGACGCCGCCTTGATCAGGTCGGGCAGCGTCTTGTGGGGACTGTCCGCGCTCACCGCCAGCACGGTGGGCGTGTTGGCCAGCATGGCGATATAGGCGAAGTCCTTGTTCGGGTCGTAGGGCAGCGTCTTGTAAATCAAGGGGTTGACGGCGTACATGCCATTTGTGATCACCAGCAGCGTGTAGCCGTCGGGATTGGCCTTGGCGACCGCGCTGGCGGCGATGGAGCCGCCCGCGCCGCCCCGGTTCTCGACCACCACCGGCTGGCCCAGCTCGCGCGTCAGTCCCTCGGCGAACACGCGCGCGGTGGTATCGGTCACGCCGCCCGCGCCGAAGGGCACGATCAGCCGGACCGGCTGCGTCGGATACGCCTGCGCCCACGCCGCCGCCATCGGCAGCGCCGCTCCCAACAAGACCGCCAGACGGCGGCGCAATCCCAGCTTCATTGCACGATCTCCATTTGCTTGAGGATGTTCAGTAAGGTGTGTTCGTGTTCCGGGGCCAGCGGCGCCAGCGGCGCGCGCAGCCGCCCGCTGGGAATGCCGCGCAGGCGCAGGCCGGCGGCCACCGTGCGCGGCAGGCCGTGTTCCATCAGGAAGTTCAAGAGGCCGGACTGACGCGAGAACCAGTCGTCCACGCCAGCCTGATCGCCGGCCATGGCGCAGCGGTACAGGTTCACCGCGTGCGCGGCGGCGACATTGGCCGAGGCCGTGCACCAGCCGGCGGCGCCGGCGGCGAAACCGCCGCGCGCCATGCGGTTCAGGCCGATGTAGACGGCGGTCTTGTCCGGGCAGGCCTGGCGCAGCCGCGCGATCTTGCCTTCGTCGGGACTGCTTTCCTTGATCATGGTGACGTTGGGCAGCGCGGCCAGCTTCGCCAGGAACGGCACGGGCAGGTCCATGCCGGTGGTGAACGGGTTGTTGTAGACCATCACCGGGAGCGAGATCGCGTCGCAGACCGCGCGGTAATAGTCATGGATCTCGGCCTCGGTCAGTTTCCAGTAGGTGCTGGGCAGCACCTGCACCGCCGCCGCGCCGGCGCGCTCGGCGTGGCGCGCGTGGCGCACGGTGCTGGCGGTGCCCAGGCTGGACACGCCGGCCAGCACCGGCAGCCGGCCGGCCGCCGCGCCGACCACGGTCTCGACCACGGCCTCGCGCTCGGCGTCGTCCAGGTACGGCAGGCAGCCGGTGCTGCCCAGCGGCGCCAGCGCGTGCACGCCCGCGCCGATCATTTCCTCGACGTGGCGCGCCAGCAGCGCATGATCGACCCGCCCGGCGTCGTCGCAGGGCGTCAGCAGATAGCCGATGATTCCTTGCAAGTGCATTGTGTTTGTCTCCTTCACAGCCCTCAGTGCAAGGCAGAGTCTAGGGACGCGCCGGCGCGGCGGTCCAATATCAAATTCCTGGGCGCCTGATATGTCCGACGCGATTCCAGGTGAAATCCCGCGCCGCGCGCGCGGTGAAAACGCGCGCAAACCGCGTGCTACCATCCCCGCCATAAGGCGCCGCCGCCAGGAACGGCCGCCACAGACCGGCCCCATGGATCCGAGCATGAGCGAGACCCGCAACACCCGAAACGCATCCAGATCCTCGATCGAGATTTCGGAAGAAATCCTGCAGCGGATCCGCAATGGCCAGTACCTGCCCGGCGACGCGCTGAGCCAGTACGAGCTGGCCGCTGAATTCGAGACCAGCCGCACGCCCATCCGCGAGGCCCTGCGCTTCCTGGAGGCGCGCCGCGCCATCACGCTGACCAGCACCGGCCGCGCCGTGGTGACGGTGCCTTCGGTGCGCGCCATCCGCGAATCGTTCCAGATCCGGGCCGAGCTCGAAGGGCTGGCGGCGCAGCTGGCGGTGGACTGGATCGACGACAAGGACCTGGAATTGCTGGCGCAACATCAGCAGCGCTACGCCGAGGCGCTGCGCACCCGCGTGCGCAGCGAGGGCGGGTCGGACTGGCTGAAATTCAACGCCCTGTTCCACAACCTGATCACGCAGGCCAGCCACAACGAACGGCTGCACGAGCTGGTCGCCGAATTGCAGGGCAGCATCGTCTCGAACGTGCTGGGCTTTGCCTCGAAAATGCCGCCCCGGCTGATGGAAGAGAACATCCGCCAGCACGAGGACATCATCGCCGCGCTGACGGCGCGCAACGGCGCGGCCGCGCGGGAAGCGATGGCCACGCACATCTCGCGCACCACCGAGCTGGTGGTGGAATGGATGGAAGCGCGGCGCTAGGGTCGCGCTTCCAGACCCGCCTTCAAACCTGCATTCAACGGCTGGCCAGCGGCGCGACGCGCTTGCCCGCCCTGCCCGACGCGAACGGCGCGCCTGCCTGCGCCAGCGGCTGGCGATATGGCCGCATCATCAGCCCGCACACCGCCGCCACCACGCCCAGTCCCGCCAGATAGAACACGATCAGCCTGGGCGAGCCGCCGCCCTGCGCCAGCAGGTAGGTGGCGACCAGCGGCGCGGTGCCGCCGCCAATGGCGCCGCCGATCTGCACGGCCAGCGAGATGCCGGTGTAGCGCACCTCGGGCGGGAACATGCTGGCGAACAGGCTGGACTCCTGCGCGTACATGGCGGCATAGACCACGCCGAAGGCCACCAGCATGGCGACGTTGGTGTGATACGCCGTCTTCTCGTCCAGCAGCGAGAAGAAGCCCGCGGAGAACAGCGAAATGCCCAGCGCGCCGGCGATGAAGATCGCCTGCTTGCTGCAGCGGTCGCCCAGCCAGCCGAACAGCGGAATGGTGACCAGCGCGGCGGCCGCGCCCCAGATCACGCCGTTCAGGATAGTCTCGCGCGGCAGGCCCAGCGTGCCGACCGCATAGGTCAGCGAGAAGGTCGCGATGGTGTAGAACCAGGTCTTCTCCGAGATGCAGGCCACCAGCGCGGCCAGCACCGGCGCCTTGTGATCGCGCAGCACGGCGCGCAGCGGCGGCGCCTCGGGCTTGGGCTGGGCCAGCGCGGCCTGGAACTCGGGCGATTCGCCGACCTTGGCGCGGATGTACCAGCCCACCAGCAGCAGGAACACGCTGGCCAGGAACGGCAGGCGCCAGCCCCAGCTGAGCATGTCCGCCTCGGGCAGCCGGGACACCGCGCCCATCGCCAGCGACGACAGGATCAGGCCGGGCGCGACGCCGACTTGCGGCAGGCTGCCGAACAGCCCCTTCTTGCCTTCCGGCGCGTGCTCCACCGCCATCAGCACCGCCCCGCCCCACTCGCCGCCGACCGCCAGGCCTTGCAGGAAACGACAGAACACCAGGGCCACCGCGCCCCAGTAGCCGATGGACTCGTAGCTGGGCGTCAGGCCGATGAGCACGGTCGGCACGCCCATCAGCATCAGGCTGATCATCAGCATGGACTTGCGGCCGACGCGGTCGCCGAAATGACCGAACACGATGCCGCCCAGCGGCCGCGCGACGAAGCCCACGGCATAGGTGCCGAAGGCGGCCAGCGTGCCGGTGATGGGGTCGATCGCGGGGAAATAGATCTTGTTGAAAATCAGCGCGGCGGCGATGCCGTACAGGAAAAAGTCGTACCACTCGATGGTGGTGCCGATCATGCTGGACAGGCCCGCGGTCACATAGTGCTTGCGGGAACGGTGTTGGGGCGCTGCTGCGGGGGTATTCATCCCGATGTCTCCGATTCGAGCGCGCGCTCGTCCCCGCCCGCCTGCGTATCGCGGGCGGGGAATGCGCGTCTGTATGCATAGGTCTGGTCGCGCGGCGGTCCCACCGGCGGGCCGCCGCCATGGTCTGGCCGGGCGGCGACGCCGTGGGCGCGCGGGTCCGGCGCTAGACCGCCGTGGTCTCTTCCTCCAGCGGCCGCCGCTCCTTCACGTTGAAGCGGCCTTCATAGATGGCGCCCTGGCGCGTGTGCGGGCCGACATACTGCACGTAGAGGATGGCGCCCGTCTCCACGGTTTCCAGCGCGCTTTCGAAATGGGGATCGGGATGGAAGATCATCGCGCCCTTGCCGTACAGCTTGCCCTCGATGCGGAACTGGCCTTCCAGGATGTACCAGACCTGCGCGAAGTAATGGTTGTGCAGCGGATGCCCCGAACCCTTCTCGTAGCGCACGATGCCGGCGTTCGGGATGGTCGGATCCTCGGCGGTCGGGTGGAACATCATCTTGGCGTACTGGCCTTCGTAACGCAGATTGGTCCACTCCAGGTCGTCCTGGTGGCAGGCGCGCATGCCCTGGTGGTCCTCGGTCAACGGGCCGCCGCGGCCGCCTTCATTGAGGATGCGCTTGCCGGTGATGGGGTCGATATTGCTCATGTGCCTCTGGCTCCTTGTGTGTTGAAAGTCGTGATCCTGTCCATGACATCGATCAAATGGGATCCCATTTATATTTAACGGGATCCTACAAGGCGCGTGGAGCGGCTGATATCGGGTCTAACCCTTAGGGTGGGTGGGGATGGAAGTGAGTCTGGCGCGGGCACGCGGTGGGGGCCTTTGGCCCCAGGGCCGCCGGGCTTGCCGACCGGCCCGCGTTGTCGCGCCTAGTGCCCGAACAAGGGCTGTTGGCGCGGATTGAACGTGCTCAGGTCCACGCCGGCCTCGCGCAAGCGCTGCAATACGGCGTTCTTGTGCCCCAGGCTCGGCAGCTTGACCGCCGCGATGGACGCCCCGCAGCGCGCCTCGTCGCCGGGACAACCGCTGCCGACCGGCAGTTCCTGCGCGTACAGCGAGATGTTGATCGCCAGCGTGGCGACCTTTGCATCGGTCGGCTTGCCCTGGTAGAACGCGGCCAAGGCGTCCTTGAGCCTTGCCGCCTCGCGCTCGGCGACGGCGGCGGCGGGCTCGCAGCCGCTGAAGCTGAGCGTGTCCTTGGCCAGATCCATCTTGCCGCAGACCAGGGCCAGCGCCTGACCGGCCTTGGGCTTGCCCGCCAGGGTCTGGCCCGGCGCCAGGCGCGCGCGCACCTTGGGCGCGGCGGTATCGGCGAAATCGAACCACTCGCCCTGCCCCGCGACGCTGCCCGTGGCGGCCAGCGCGCCCGACAGCAGCAGCGGCTGCTTCAGTTCGGGCATCCTGGCGTTGCGGTCGCGGGCGGCCATTGCCTGCGAAGCCGACGCGGCCGTCACCGGGACGATGCCTTGCGACTCGCCCACGAAGCTATGGCCGCCGGTGGAGAACGAAACCACTTCATCGCGCAGCACCGCCTCCAGCACCGCCTGTTCGGTGGCATTGGGAACATAGGCCGCGCCCGCGGGCACGGACCAGGAGACGCACAGCAAGGCGAGGAGTTTCTTCATGAAGAGCATGCGTGGCGATAGATCTAGGCCGCAAGCTTAACCCGCGCCGGCCGCCTCCCGTTCCATCATTGCCGTCATTGCGCCGCCGCGTCCGTTGCTGTGCTGGCAGCGCCCTTATCCACGCGCGCGCCCCGGCCGCAGCGCCGCCAGCAGCGCGCCCAGCCGCCGTAGCCGCGCCTCGTCCACCGCGCTGTAGCCGATCACCACGCCCGGCGCCGGCGTCGCCTTGCGCGCGAACTCGGCCACGTCCTGCACGCCGACGTCGGCCTTGCGGCCCGCCTCGACCACCTGCCGCGCGTCCCAGCCCGGCGGCAGCCACCACAGCAGATGAAAGCCGGCGTGCTCGCCGCTGACGCGCAAGGCCTCGGCGCCCACGGCCTGGCGAAGCGCCTGCAGCGCCGCGTCGCGCCGGCGCGCATACACGCCGCGCGCCTTGCGCACGTGGCGCGCGAAGCCGCCGTCTTCCAGGAAGCGCGCCAGCGTCATCTGTTCGATCGGGCTGCCCGACCGCCCGGTCTTGCGCCGCGCCTCGGCGAAAGCGGGCGCCAGCGCCTTGGGCACGACGGCATAGCCGATGCGCAGGGCATTGAACAAGGTCTTGTTGAAGCTGCCGCAGTGGATGACGCGGTCCGCGCCGTCCAGGCTCTTCAGGGCCGCCAGCGGCGCGCCGTCGTAGTTGAATTCGCTGTCGTAATCGTCCTCCACGACCCAGACGCCGGCCTGCGCGGCCCAGTCCAGCAGTTCCAGGCGACGCGACACGGGCATGGTGATGCCGGTGGGCGACTGGTGCGCGGGCGTCACATGGACCAGCTTCACGCCGCGCAGGCGGCGCGCCCGCGCCACGGCAAAGCCCTGGCCATCGATGGGCAGCGGCACCACGCCCGACGTGTAAGGACGGTAGATCGGCACCGCATTCACATAGCCGGGATCCTCGATCAGCACCTTGTCGCGCGGCGTCAACAGGATCCGGCCGCACAGGTCCAGGCCGTCGCGGATGCCGGACAGCACCACGACCTGCGAGGCATCGCAGACGATGCCGCGCGCCGCCCCCAGGTAGCGCGCGATCTGTTCGCGCAGCGCGGGCCAGCCCTGCGGCTCGTCGCGTGTCAGCTGGGCTGGCGTCAGCTGTCGGGCGCTGACGGCCAGCCCCTTGCTCCAGGCCGCCATGGGAAACAGCGCGGCGTCGGCGCTGCGCGAGGCGAATGGCGGTTCGGCGGACTCCGCCTGGTCCGCCGGCGTCACCGGCTGCTCATGCGGCAACGGGCGCGCCGGCCGCCCGGCCGCGAGACGGGCCGGGGCGAGCGCGGCCTTGCCCGTCTTGTCCCTGGCATCCGCGCCCAAGGACGCCCCGCTCTCTCCTGGCAGTCCCTTGCGGAAGAAGTTGTCTGGAATGACGGCCGCCACATATGTACCCGACCCGACCGTGCCGGCCGTGTAGCCTTCGCCGCGCAGCTGGTCGTAGGCCGCCTCGACCGTGGACCGGGCGATGCGCCAGCGCTGCGCCAGGCTGCGCGTGGACGGCAGGCGCGCGCCGGACGGCAGCGCGCCCTTGAGCACGCGCTCGCGGATCTGGCGATAGACCCAGGCCTGCTTGGATTCGCCATCGCGCGGCGGGTCGACGGGCAGGTCCAGGCTGGCCTCCTGGCGTCGGGCGGACGCGGGTGTCCCTGATGACGCGGATGACATGGATGGCATATTCATGGCGGCGACTCGCGCACTCTCCTTCCCTGCCAGCCGGCAACGGCGACCCGCGCCTTGCGGCCCGGAGCCGGCCAGGAGCCGGTCGGAAAAGTGGCTTGCTGATATTGATAAAAATGGCTCTATTTGAAAAGCCATTCTATCGATAAATTGCCCGCATGGCCCCATCGGGGCAAACCTCCTGGAATCCGCGATGAACCCGTTCGCTCCCTGTCACACCATCACCGTCGATACCGGCGCCTTCTCCACGGACGGCAGCGCTTCCATCCTGGACGCGGCGCTGGCCCAGGGCGCGCAGGTACCCTTCTCCTGTCAGCGCGGCGAGTGCGGCTCGTGCCGCGCCACGGTCCTGGAAGGCCGCTACGAACGCATCGCGCCGGCCAACGAACGTTCCTATGTCACCGCCGACGACGAGCTGCTGATGTGCCAGTGCCGCGCGGCCGGCGATCTGCGCCTGACATTTCCGCACTGGCAGGCGCCGGCCCGGCCGCCCGAGCCGCGCCGCGCGCGCGTGGTGTCGCGCCTGCCGCTGGCGCCAGGCGTGACGCAGCTCATCGTCGAAATGGAGGACGCGCGGCCCTACGCCTGGCTGCCGGGACAGCATGTGCAGCTGCTGCTGGAAGATGGCGTCCGACGCAACTTCTCCATCGCCAATGTGCCGGTCGCCGCTACGCCGGACTCTCTGGCCTCGGTCGCCACGGCTTCGGTCGCCACAACGGCGAGCCCCGCTGCGTCGAGCGCCACGATGTCGGGCGGTTCCGCGCCGAACGTCGTCGAGCGCGATGCGTCCGGGCCGGTCCGGCTGGAGTTCCACATGCGCCGCATGCCCGGTGGCGTCTTCACCGACGGCATCCTGCCGCGTCTCGCGCCGGGTGACACGCTCACATTGGAAGGCCCGCTGGGCGCCTGTGTCTGGCCCGGGGATGGCTGGCGCGACGGTGCGCCGGGCAGTTTGCCGGATGGCTTGCCGCATGGCTCATCGAATGGTTCACACAACGGCGCGGACCATCTGGTGCTGCTGGCCACCGGCACGGGATTCGCGGGCGTGTTCCCCATCCTGATGGCGGCGCTGCACGACCGGCGCATGGCATCGGTGACGCTGTACTGGGGCGGCCGCACGCCTGACGACTGCTACGCCGCGCCACTGCTGAATGCGCTGCAAGGCAAGCATGCGGGCCTGCGCTGGCATGCCGCGCTGTCGGACACGACGCGGGAACACGCCGTCGAGCTGGACGGCGGCGGCGCGCGGACGCGATCCAGCACATCCACGCCGCCGCGCGTCCAGGACCTGGCGCTGGCCGGCGGCCACGACTGGACCCGCAGCGTCGTCTACGCCTGCGGCAATCCGACCATGGTGCGCGAGGCCCGCGTCCGGCTCGTCGAGGCGGGCCTGCCGCCCGCCCGCTTCCTGTCCGAAGCCTTCCTGCCCGCGACCGCCGGCGCTGCCATCGATGCGCCGCCGCGCCACGAACATGCCTGGGAACGCGTCGGCCAGCGCTTCACGATGGCGGGCATCCTGGACGCGCGCCAGCGCTCCCTGGACGCCGTGCGCGACATCGCCGCGCTGATCCGCCCGGGCATGACGACGCGCGACGCGGTCAACGCCGCTGACGCCCATCTGCGCGGCATGGGCGCCTCGCACAACTGGCATCCGACCTATGTGCGCTTCGGCGTCGACACGCAGTCGCCAGCCGTGCAGCCAACGGATTTCCAGCGCGTGCTGCGGGATGACGACACCTTCGTGGTCGACATCGGCCCGGTCTGGGACGGCTACGAAGGTGATTACGGCGACACCTTCGTCACCGGGCGCGACGACGCCGGCGCGCGCTGCGCCCGCGCCGCGCGCGAGGTCTTCCGCCGCGCCCGGCTCGACTGGCTGGCCGGCGCGACCGGCGAGGCGCTGTACGACCGCGCCGACGCCTATGCCCGCGAATACGGCTGCGCGCTGGTGCGCGAGATCCCCGGCCACCGCGTCTCGGATTTTCCTCACGCCCTGTACGGCAAGCACAAGCTGGCGCACGCCGACTTCGCGCCCGCCGACGGCATCTGGGTGCTGGAGATCCAGGTGCGCGACCTGACGCTGCCGGTCGGCGCCTTCTATGAGGACGTGTTGCTGCGCGAGGCCTGAAGCGGCGCGCGCCGGGCCTTTTCCGGCCCTCACGCTTGCGCTTCAGTCACCCCGTCGTGTTGCAGATCCCGCCGGACCTTCGCGCTTCAGTCCGGCAGTTGCGGCTCCACCAGCCGCTTGAGCTGTTCCAGCGATTCCTGCCAGCCCAGGTAGCACATCTCCGTCGGGATCATCTCGGGTATGCCTTCCTGCACGATGCTGATCTCGGTGCCGCAGGACACCTCGCGCAACGTGACGCGGGTCCGCATCTGGCCGGCCATGTTGGCGTCATCGAACTGATCCGAGTAGCAGATGACCTGGTTCGGCACCAACTCCAGATAGGTGCCGCCAAAGGAATGGCCGTGCCCCGTCCCGAAATTGCGAAAGGTCATGCGGTGCTTGCCGCCGACCTTGGCGTCCAAGTCGTGCACCTGGCACAGATAGCCATAGGGCGGCAGCCATCGCGCGACCGCGTCGCGGTCCAGGAAGGCGTTGTAGACGCGCTCGGCGGGCGCGCGCAGGACACGGTGCAGGGTGACGGTTCCGGTAGCCATGGAAAGCTCCTTCGCAAAGAGTGGGTCGTATTGGCACGACGATTGGGAGTCGGCGAAATCGACACGGTTGATCTTGGGATAAACCCTGATCACAGAGCATCGCTACCAGGAATGAGCTACTTGCGTTTTTGCCCGACTGGAACAGATACACACGCAGCGGCTCGAATTCTCGGCTACCGATCTCTTCCCAAACATCCCCGCGTCCACACCCGCACCAGCGTAAACGCGAAAGCTCGCCCGCTATTGACGGCTCAATTCTGCTTCTCTTTTCACCACGTAGTGCCTCAGCTTAGCGTTCTGAACGTGGCCGTCGTCACCGGAGTGAATTCGTCGATGACAAGTTGGACAAATTGCACCAACGTACAGGGGATGATCCAGGCCACCGTCAGATAAGCGATTGATGTGATGCGGCTCCAGGTACGGGCTACCGTCACTCTTGCGCTTGAAAGGCGCAGGTTGTTCGCACAGCTCACATGTGCCTTGTGCGCGCGCTAGAACATATTTCTTAACGCACTCACTACGTTGATAGGTCGCTTGTACCGTCTCTCGTGAGTTCGAGGACACGTCCTGCGATCGACAGGCAGTAATCGCGGCTGTCCTAAGTTCATCTAGGCTAGGCGCCGCGCCATCGCCAATGCCAACAGTAATTTTGTCTGTGCCGGGATCCATGCTCAGTTCAATATCCAATGTACGGGACACAGGCACCAAGCGAAATACGATCACATCGCGCTCCAGTCCGTCTACGTCCGGACCTCGACGAATAAAGTGCGAACCATAGACGAACTCGCCAAGGTAGACGCACGGCTGGCCTTTGCTATTTGCTTTGAATACATACAATCCACGCCCCTCAACGGCGTGTGACAAGATTGCTCCGTTACCACGGGTCATAAGCATGTCGCCCTTCTGGCCCTCTCCCGTATAGAGCAGGCAACCCAACTCGTCGAATGCGTCGTCGTAGCCATATTTCCCGCCCGACTCGCCCGTAAAAATAAAAATCGCCGGGACCCTGCGGGACGGTGCTATGCCACTTTGCGGACTGCCTCCAAATCGCCCAGTAATTTCTTCCTTGCGCACGTAGGCTTGGCCTACAACAAAACTCGGTATCAGCTGGCTATCCTGCAAAACTGCCTGTGCATCAACAACGGGTCGCACCTGATTGCCTCCAAAATTCATCCAATCTAACTATTTAGTCGGAGAATTTCGGTATCGTAACCTTGTACAAAAATATATTCTAAATAATAAGAAATACGTTCTTATCCTCGGCCTGCCGGCCAATCAAACCGGCGTATGCCTAGCCGGCCCCAGCAGATTCGCATCGCGCGCCAGTAGCCAGCGGCCTTGCTCGCGCCTCAGAATGCTCAGCGTGTGGCCATCGCGCGTGATGGCGGGCGATCCGTCGGCGGGCGTGGCCACGACTTTCAGGCGGCTCCACAGGAACGCCCAATCCCCCATGACCTGGATTTCCTGGATATCGCTGTTGCCGTCGAAACGGGGGCCGGACGGACTAGCCTGCGCCCTCGCCAAGGCCGCGAAGTCCTGCTTGTGCATGGGAGGCCGGCCCGGGACCAGAAACACCACATCCTCGGTCATCATGCCCAGCACGGTGTCGACATCGCCGGCCGTGCTGGCCTGCATCCAGCCGTGAACCAAATCGCGGATCTGGTCTTCATCAGTTTTCATGATCGCTTCCTTGCTGCGGCAAGGGCACCCGTCCGCCGGGATGCAGCGCTTCGATCCTGCGGCTAGCGCGCATCCAACGCGCGCAACAGCAGATTGGCCACCGCGTGCGCGTCCCCGCCTCCGTTGACGACCGCCGCCACGAAGGCGCGGCGGTCGATGTCATAGGCCACGACGGCGCTGATGCCCGGCCCGCCGCCGCTGTGCCCAAGCCAGCGCAAGCGGCCGCCACGGTCGGGAATGTCGTAGACCATCGTGCCCAGACCATAGTACATCCCGGGCTGGAAGCCCCGGCGCGTCTCACCCAGCATCGCTTGCAGGCTGGCGGGGCTTAACAGCTCCCCATCCAGCAGCGCCTGCTCGAAACGGACCATGTCGGCGGCGGACGCGAGCAGCGCGCCGGCCGCGCCGGGCTCGGCCAGGTCCAGCGCCGGGCTGCCGTCCGCCGTCGACGGCGGCGCCACGCCGACCAGGGACGCGGCATCCGTCACCACGCGCATGTGCCGCAGGCCCAGCCGGTCGATCACGCGCGCCTGGATTTCGTCCTGCCAGGGCCGGCCCGTGACGCGGGCGATGATGGCGCCCAGCAGCCGATAGCCGGAGTTCGAGTAGCGCCAGCAGGCGCCGGGCGGGAACAGCGCGCCGTGGCGCGCCAGGATATCCAGCTCCTCTTGCTGCGTGTAGGGACCGCGCATGCCCTGGGCCGCCCGCACCTCATTGGCGCTGTACAGGCCGCTGGTGTGAACCAGCAGTTGCGCGATGGTGATGCGCTCGGCATTGGGCAGCTTCGCCGCGTCGGGCAACCGACGCGCAAGCGTATCCGACAGGCTCAGCCTGCCTTCGTCGGCCAGTTGCAGGACCACGGCGGCGATGGCCTGCTTGCCGGCGCTGGCCCAGGCATACAACGGCTCGGCAGAGCCTTGCGCCCCGCTCCAGCTGCCTTGTCCGGGCAAGGCCACGGCCGCGCTCATCGAGGAGGCCGGCAAGCGCGAGACGGCCAGGTCGAACGCGCCTTGCAGCCGGCCGGACAAGGCTGGGGCCAGCGCGCCTTGCAGGCTGGCGCGGCCAAGCAAGGTTTCCGGCTTGAACGGCGGTGCCACGTCCGCCTGGCACACGGGCGGCGGCTGGACGGCGGCGGGCGTACCGCCGCGCGGCCCCGCGCCGCCGCAACCGGCCAGGGCCAGAACCAGGACCAGCGCGGCCACGCCGGCCTCGATCCGGCGCCATGGCGAACCCGACGCCGCCTCGCCGTCCGTATTGCCCTGCCCTGCGTTCCCGCTCATATCCGCTGTCCTGAGTGGAGGATGACGAGCGCCATTGTCGGGCTTTTTTCATTGTCGGGCCGCCCCAAGATGAAAAGCGCCCCCCTCGGGGGGCAGCAAGCGCGCGCAGTGCGCACGGCGTGGGGGGTATTTCATGACCGCGGAAACCGTCTGCGGCGCGGCGTTCACCAGTAACCATCACAAAAAGGGTGACATCCATTACTTTCCGCGTGCATATCGAACACTCGTGGCGACCGGGTTCGTCGCCTCCTCAGGCGCCGAGCCCGGCGATCCGCCGTTCACCATCGGATTCGCACGCCCAGATTGCCCTGCACCGTCTCGCGCCGCTCGCCGCCCAGGTTGAAACCGTAGCTGGCGGACGCCGAGACACTGACGCGCTCGCTGGCGTCCACGGCAACGCCCAGGCCCAGCCTGGCCTGGGTGCCGCCCATGTCCGATGCAGTGGTCGCTCCGCCGCTGAAGCTGACCTTGTCGCGTCCCCCCAGCGTGTGCTCCAGGTCGACCCGCGCATAGGGTTTCCAGGTGGCGCGTTGGACCTGGTACTCGCCCTGCAGCCGCGCGCCCACGCGGCCGATGAACGCGTTCTTCGGCGCGAAGGACACCTCCGACGCGGCATCCCTGACCGAGTCGATGCGGGTGTTCTGGTAGATGATCTGCGCCTGCGGCTCCAGGCTCAGATTGGGCTTGAGCGCGATCGGCAGTCCCGCTTCGACCGACGCGGTGAAGGCGCGGCCCCGGGTCGCCCTGGTGTCACCGGCGTTGGACGTGGGATTCACCTTCAGACGGCTACCCAGAATGACGGTGTCGGTGTACCAGCCGCCCGGCCCGACGTGAGTCCAGTAGGCGCCCACGCTGTGGGACTGAATGCCGAGCTTGCCGACGCGGTAGCCGCGCTGGCCCATCGCGTCCCCGCGCACGTCGCCATTGGCGCTCGCGTAACCCAGGAACACGCCGTAGCGGTCCTGGTGGCCGCTGTCGCTCGTGCGCGCATACAGATCCTGACCGGCCTGCATGCCGTATGTGTTGCCGCTGAACGAGCTTCCCGCCATGCCGCCGCTGCCCTCCGAGAGATGGTCGCCCCAGGTGCGCGCCCAGCCCGCCCGGCGATCGCCGAACCGCTCCTCGTTGCCCCGGCGGTCGTGGAAGGTGCCGATCTGCTGCACCGCCAGCTCGCGAGCCAGCGACGGCACCGCGCCGTAGAGCGCGACGCCCGGCCGGTAGATCGGCCTGGATTCGCCGGCGGACTTGATCTCCGAGCGCAGGTACCAATTCTGTTCCGTGCCGGCAGCGACGCCGCCACGGAACAGCATGTAGGCATAGGCGCCCGCGTAGACCCCCGCGCTGGTGAAGGCGTCGGACGAGGTCGTGCCGCCGTTGACAGCCTGCACCACCTGGATGCCGTCGCCGGTGGTCCTGACGCCAGGGCCGGCCTTGTTGATGATGCGCAGCGCCGTGGCGCCCGTTGCCGCGCCGCCGTCCACCACCAGCTTGTCGGACGGCGAAGCGTCCGCGCCCAGGTACGCGTTCAGCGACAGCGCGCCGGACTGGCCCTGGTAATTGCCGGTGACGGTCAGCCGGTTCCCGGGATTGGCGCCCGCCAGGTTCACCAGGCCGCTATTGCTCAGATTGCCCGCGATGGCGAACGCGCCCGCGCCGCCGCCCAGGCCGGGCAAGGCATCGGCCACGGCCAGCGTGCCAGCGTTGCTGACGTCGCCCTTGACGCTGCCATAGCCGCCGAAGGTCGCGCCGCCCTGGACCGTCACCGCGCCGCCGTTGATCGCCGCGCCGGCATGCGAGGCATCGCCCACCGCCAGCGCGCCGGCCGTCACCATGGTGCCGCCGGTGTAGGCGTTGACGGCATTGAGCACGGTCGTGCCGCTGCCCCGCTGGACCAGCTTGCCGCTACCCTTGATCGCCTCGGCCTGGACATAGCGGTCCGCGCGGTTGAACGCCAGCACCCCGTCATTGCTGACCGTGCCCACGATATTGCCGCTGGCGCCGCCATTGCCCACCTGCAGCGTGCCCGCCTTGATGAGCGTGACGCCATCCGCGACCGAAGCCCCGCTGCCATAGCTGTTGCTGCCGGTCAGGATCGCGGTGCCGTCGCCCAGCTTGGTCAACGAGCCGGCGCCGCCGATACTGCTGGCCAAGGTCAGCGTGGTGCCAGCCAGCGGCTCCACGCTGCCCCCTTGCGCACCCAGGGTGATGGCGCGCGATTGCGCGAGGTTTTGCGTGGTGCGCAAGGTGCCGCCGTTCATGCCGATGGCCGTGCCGGCCGCGCCCAGCGCGGTATCGCTGGCGATCTGCACGGTGCCGGCATTGATGTCGGTGCCGCCTGTATGGCGGTTGGCGCCATTCAGGACGAGCGTGCCCAGGTCGGTCTTGACCAGTCTTGCGTCGCCCGTCAGCGCGGCATCAATGGTGGCGGTGTAGCCGGAGCCCGGGCCGGTGCCGTCGCCCACGCGCATCGTCACGCCGCCGCCTGCGTCCGGTACCAACTCGACGGCATCGCCCAGCAGGCGATAGCCGTCGCTGGCGAACTGCATCCCGCCGCTGCGCACCTGACCCAGGCTGTTGTCCACCGTGACCTTGCCGGCCGCCGCCATGAAAATGGCGAAAGAGGCATCGCTGTAGGATGCGTTCGGCGTGCCCAGCGTGTTGGTCCAGTTGTCGTTGCCGTTGGCGTGCTGCCAATGGCCGTCGCCGCCGTCGACCTTGTTGTTGTTCTTGCCCGAGGCGGCCGATCCGTCCCAGACGTTCAGGCTCAAGCCCCCTGTGTTGACCAGATTGACCTGCCCGGCCACGGCCGTCTGGAGCGAGAAGGACGGCGATGGAATCGAGCCGACGGCCAGGCCATTGTCGGTCAGCGCGCCGCCGTAGCTGATGACGCGATAGACGCCTGGATCGAAGCGTCCGCCGGGCGACGTGACGACGTCCAGCTTGCCGCCCAGGACCAGGTCGCCCTTGACGATGGTCAGGTCGTTGAGCGGACCGCCCACCACGCCGGCCTGGCCGAAGCTGTAGGCCAGCTTGGCCCCGCCGTCGAGTGTCAGCTTGCCGTTGATCGTCAGCGTGCCAGGCACGCCCGTCGAACCGCCGGGAGACAGCGTGCCGTCCACGCTCACGTCTCCACCGATGATGCCGGCGCCGCCCAGCGTGGCCGGCGCCCGCACGACCGTTGCGCCCGTGGCCCCACTCTGGTCCCCATCGATGTAGAGCGACCCCTTGAGCACATCGGTCGTGCCGGTGTAGGTATTGTTGGCGCTCAGCACCGTCTGTCCGGCGCCCGTCTGCATGAACCGGCCGGAACCCGAGATCAGATTCGTCATCGACACCAGGTCGCCCCGGTCGATCGCCAGCGCGGCGTTGTTGACGATTTTGCCGAGCACCGAGCCGCTTGTGCCGCCGTCGCCCAGCCGCAGCGTGCCGGCCGAAATGGTGGTGCCGCCGGTATAGGTGTGATCGGCCGTCAGCACCGTGACGCCGGCTCCCGCCTGCGTGAGCGTGCCGCTGCCATTGACGAGCCCGCCGAAGGTATAGGCGTCGCCACGGTTGAAGACCAGCGCGCCGTTATTGCTCACGTCGCCGGTGATGCTACCCGTCGTGCCGCCCGCGCCCAGCTGTAAGGCGCCCGCGGAAATCATGGTGCCGCCGGTGTAGCGGTTGTCGGCCGTCAGCACCGTCGTGCCGCCGCCCTGCTGCGTGAGGCTGCCGCTTCCGACGATGGCGCCGCCGTGAGCATAGGTATCGCTTCGGTTGAACACCAGCGCGCCGTTGTTGGTCACGTCGCCAAGAATGCTGCCTGTCGTGCCGCCCGCGCCCAGCTGCAGCGTGCTGGCCGAGATGAGCGTGCCGCCCGTGTAGTTGCTGTCGCCGGTCAGCACCGTGGCGCCTCCGCCCTGCAGCGTGACCGAGCCAGAGCCGCTGATGGCGCCGCCATAGGCGTAAGTGTTGCCGCGATTGACGATCAGGCTGCCGTTGTTGACCACGTCGCCGACGATGCCGCCGGTGGCGCCGCCCGCGCCCAATTGCAGCGCGCCCGCCGCGATGGTGGTAAGGCCGGTGTAGCGGTTGTCGGCGGTCAGCACGGTGGTTCCGCTGCCCATCTGTGTGACCGCGCCGCTGCCGCTGATCTGGCCGCCGAAGGTGTAGTTGTCGCTGCGATTGAAGGCCAGCGCGCCATTATTGGCCACATCGCCGACGATGGCCCCCGCCGTGCCGCCCGTACCCAGCTGCAGCGTGCCGGCCGTGATCGTCGTGCCTCCCGCATAAACGTTGTCCGCGTGCAGCGTCAGCGTGCCCGCGGCGCCCTTGCTCAGCGCGCCGCTGCCGTTGATCGCGCTGGTCACGCCCAGGTTGGCCCCCGCCGCGACATTGATGCCGCCGTCGCCCAAGCCCACCGTGATCGCGCGCCCCGTGTCGAAACTCGCGGTCGCGGCCAGCGTGCCACCGTCCAGCGACAGCGCGCCCGAAGCCGCGCCCAGGTTCGCGTCCCGGGATACCTGCACCGTGCCGCTGTTGACCGCCGTGCCCCCGGTGTAGGTGTTGACGCCGGACAGCGCCAGCGTGCCCAGGTCCGTCTTGACCACCTTGACCGCGCCGTCAAGCACCGTGGCGATCGTCGCCGTGTAGCCCGCGCCGGCCGCCGTGCCGTCGCCCACGCGGATCGTTGCCTCGTTCGGCCCGCTTCCCGCCGGCGATCCCTTCAGACTCAGCTTGTCCCCGCTGGCTATGCCCTGCAGGACATAGCCGTCGACGGCGAATTGCATGCCCTGCACGTTGATCGCCCCATTGGCGCTGCTGTCGACCAGCACCGTGCCGCTCTGGCCGCTGAAGATCGCGTAGGCGTCCTGGTTCCAGCCCGCGTTGACCCTGCCGCCGACATCGGTCCAGTTGTCGTTGACGCCGCCCGGCGCCACCCAGGTGCCCGAGCCGCCGTTGACCTGGCTGTTGTTCTTGGGACCGGCGCCGCCGTCCCAGTGGTTCAGCGTCAGGCCGTTGCTGTACGTAAGATTGACCTGCTTGTCCACCGAGGTCTGGATGAAGTAGTCGGTGCGATCGGCCCCGGTCGGCAGCGTGCCCAGCGTCAGGCCCGCCGCATTGGACAGCGTGCCGCCGTAGCTGATGACGCGGTACACGCCAACATCCAGGCTGCCTCCGGGCGACAGCGCCACGTTCAGCTTGCCCCCCAGCGACACGTCGCCCGCCACCTCGATCAGGTCGTTCAGCGGGCCGCCGACCACGTTGGCCTCGCCGAACGAATAGTCCAGCGTCGTGCCGCTGCCCAGCGCCAGATTGCCCTTGATCGTCAGCGTGCCCGGCGCGGGGCCATTGTCGCCCGGCGACAGCGTGCTGTTGCCCGCCAGCGTCACGTTGCCGCCGATCACGCCCTTGCCCCCCAGCTTGGCGTCGGTCACCGTCGTCGCACCGATCGCGGCCGTCTGGTCGCCGTTGACATACAGGCTGCCCGCGTCAACCGTGGTGCCGCCGGTGTAGGTATTGTTGGCGGTCAGGACCGTAGTGCCGTTGCCCTGCTGCGTGACCGAGCCCGTGCCGCTGATGGCCCCGCCCAGCGTATAGGTATTGCTGCGATTGACAAGCAGGCTGCCGTTGTTGGTCACGTCGCCGACAATGCCGCCGGCCGTGGACCCGCCCGCGCCCGCGCCCAGCTGCAAAACGCCCGCCGTGATCGTGGTGCCGCCAGTGTAGGTATTGTTGGCGGTCAGGACCGTGGCGCCGTTGCCCAATTGCGTAACGCCGCCCGAACCGCTGATCAGCCCGCCGAAGGTGTGGGTGTTGCCGCGATTGAAGGCCAGCGTGCCACTGTTGGCCACGTTGCCGCTGATGCTGCCCGTGGCGGAGCCACCCGCGCCGGCGCCCAGCTGCAGCGTGCCCGCCGTGATCGTCGTGCCTCCCGCATAAACGTTGTCCGCGTGCAGCGTCAGCGTGCCCGCCCCGCCCTTGCTCACCGCGCCGCTGCCGCTGATCGCGCTCGTCACGCCCAGGTTGGCCCCCGACGCGACATCGATGCCGCCGTCGCCCAAGCCCACCGTGATCGCGCGCCCCGTGTCGAAGCTCGCGGTCGCGGCCAGCGTGCCACCGTCCAACGACAGCGCACCCGAAGCCGCGCCCAGGTTCGCGTCCTGGGATACCTGCACCGTGCCGCTGTTGACCGCCGTGCCCCCGGTGTAGGTGTTGACGCCGGACAGCGCCAGCATGCCCAGGTCTGTCTTGACCACCTTGGCCGCGCCTTCAAGCACCGTGGCGATCGTCGCCGTGTAGCCCGCGCCGGCCGCCGTGCCATCGCCCACGCGGATCGTCGCCTCGTTCGACCCGCTTCCCGCCGCGACCGTCAGGCTCAGCTTGTCTCCGCTGGCGTTGCCCTGCAGGACATAGCCATCGGTGGCGAATTGCATGCCCTGCACGTTGATCGCCCCATTGGCGCTGCTGTCGACCAGCACCGTGCCGCTCTGGCCGCTGAAGATCGCGTAGGCGTCCTGGTTCCAGCCCGCGTTGACCCTGCCGCCGACATCGGTCCAGTTGTCGTTGACGCCGCCCGGCGCCACCCAGGTGCCCGAGCCGCCGTTGACCTGGCTGTTGTTCTTGGGACCCGCGCCGCCGTCCCAGTGGTTCAGCGTCAGGCCATTGCTGTACGTAAGATTGACCTGCTTGTCCACCGAGGTCTGGATGAAGTAGTCGGTGCGATCGGCCCCGGTCGGCAGCGCGCCCAGCGTCAGGCCCGCCGCATTGGACAGCGTGCCGCCGTAGCTGATGACGCGGTACACGCCGACATCCAGGCTGCCTCCTGGCGACAGCGCCACGTTCAGCTTGCCGCCCAGCGACACATCGCCCGCCACCACGATCAGGTCGTTCAGCGGGCCGCCAACCACGTTGGCCTCGCCGAACGAATAGTCCAGCGTCGTGCCGCTGCCCAGCGCCAGATTGCCCTTGATCGTCAGTGTGCCTGGCGCAGCACCGTTATCGCCGGGCGACAGCGTGCTGTTGCCCGTCAGCGTCACGTCGCCGCCGATCACGCCCTTGCCGCCAAGGGTGGCATTATTGACAGTCGTCGCGCCGGTCGCAGCCGTCTGGTCGCCGTTGACATACAGGCTGCCCGCGCTAACCGTGGTGCCGCCAGTGTAGGTATTGGCGGCCGTCAGGACCGTGGTGCCGTTGCCCTGCTGCGTGACAGAACCCGTGCCGCTGATGGTCCCGCCGTAGGTGTAGGTATCGCTCCGATTGAATGCCAACGCGCCGTTGTTGCTCACGTTGCCAACGATGCTGCCCGTCGTGCCGCCCGCGCCCAGCTGCAAGATGCCCGACGTGATCGTGGTGCCGCCAGTGTAGGTATTGGCGGCCGTCAGGACCGTGGTGCCGTTGCCCTGCTGCGTGACCGAACCCGTGCCGCTGATGGTCCCGCCCAGCGTATAGGTATTGCTGCGATTGACAACCAGGCTGCCGTTGTTGACCACGTCGCCGACAATGCCGCCGGCTGTGGACCCGCCCGCGCCCGCGCCCAGCTGCAAGATGCCCGCCGTGATCGTGGTGCCGCCAGTGTAGGTATTGTTGGCGGTCAGGACCGTGGCGCCGTTGCCCAATTGCGTAACGCCGCCCGAACCGCTGATCAGCCCGCCGAAGGTGTAGGTGTTGCTGCGGTTGAAGGCCAGCGTGCCACTGTTGGCCACGTTGCCGACGATGGCCCCCGCCGTGCCGCCCGTACCCAGCTGCAGCGTGCCCGCCGTGATCGTCGTGCCTCCTGCATAAACGTTGTCCGCGTGCAGCGTCAGCGTGCCCGCGCCGCCCTTGCTCAGCGCGCCGCTGCCGCCAATGGCGCTGGTCACGCCGAAGCTGGTGCTCGCGGCGACATTGATGCCGCCGCCGCTCGCGCCCAGCGTGGTGGGACGCGCCGTGTTGAAACTCGCGGTGGTGGCCAGCGTGCCCCCGTCCAGCGAAAGCGCGCCCGCCGCATTGCCCAGGTTCGCGTCCTGGGATATCTGCAGCGTGCCGCTGTTGACCGTCGTGCCGCCGGTGTAGGTGTTGACGCCACCGAGCACGGTGGTGCCAGCGCCCCGTTGCACGACGTTGCCCGCGCCGCTGATGACGCCGCCATGGGTATAGGTGTTGCCACGGTTGAAAATCAGGCTGCCGCTGTTGGCGACGTTGCCGACGATGCCGCCGGTGGACCCGCCCGCGCCCAGTTGCAATGCGCCCGCCACGATGGTGGTGCCGCCGGTATAGGTATTGTCGCCGCTCAGCACGGTGGTGCCGTTGCCCCGCTGCGTGACCGATCCGATGTTGCTGATCACCCCGGCATAGGTATGGGTGTTGCTGCGGTTGAAGATCAGCGCGCTTCTGTTGATGACGTCGCCAACGATGCTGCCGGCCGTTGAACCGCCAGCGCCCTCGCCCAGCTGCAGCGTGCCGAGCGTGATCGTCGTGCCGCCGGTATAGCTGTTGTCGGCCGTCAATACCGTCGTGCCGCCACCCAACTGCCTGATCGATCCCGTGCCGCTGATGACGCCGGCGAAGGTATAGGTGTTGTTGCGATTGAAAACCAGCTCGCCGTTGTTGGTCACGTTGCCCAGGATGCCGCCGGTGGCGGATCCCCCCCCGCCAGCGCCCAGGTATACGATGCCGCCCGAGATCGTGGTGCCTCCGGTGTAGCTGTTATCCGCCTGCAGCGTCAGCGAGCCGTTGCCCAGCTTGGTCAATGCCCCGCTGCCCCCGATGGCGCTGGTGACGCCAAGATCGGTGATTGCGCCCATCACGTTGATGCCGCCGTTGCCCGCGCCCAGCGTGATGGCGCGCCCCGTGTTGAAACTCGCGGTCGCGGCCAGCGTGCCCCCGTCCAGCGACAGCGCGCCCGAAGCCGCGCCCAGGTTGAGGTTCTGCGCTACCTGCAGCGTGCCACTTTTGACAACGGTGCCGCCGGCATAGGTATTGACGCCGGACAGCACCAATGTGCCCAGGTCCGTCTTGACCAGTCTGGCCGCGCCCGCCAGCGTGGCAGCGATGTTGGCCGTGTAGCCGGCGCCGCCGGCCGAGCCGTCGCCGACGCGCACGTCCGCCTCGTTCGGCCCGCCGCCGGACACGACCGCGCCTGTCAGTGTCAGCGCATCCGTCCCGGCGTTGTTCACCAGGGTGTAGCCATTCGCCGCGAACTGCATGCCCTGGACCTGGATGGCGGTGGCGCTGTCCACTTTCACGTTGCCGCCCTGTCCCGCGAATACGGCGAATGCGTCCTGGCTCCAGGCCGCGTTGACCGTACCGGCGGTGTTGGTCCAGTTGTCGCTGGTCCCCGCGCCGCCGACCCTCCAGGTGCCCGAACCGCCATCAATCACGCCGTTGTTCTTGGGTCCGGCGTCGCCATCCCAGTAATTCAGCGTCAGGCCATCGGCGTTGACCAGGTTGACCTGCTTGTCCACCGAGGTCTGGATGAAGTAATTGCCCGCCACGGGCATCGTGCCCAGCGTCAGCGAGCCGCTGCGCACGCCGCCGTAGTTGAAGAGCCGATAGACGCCGGGACCGAACGTGCCGCCGGTCGAGGTCGACACATTGAGCGTACCGCCCAGCGCCAGATTGCCGCCCACGTTGGTCAGGTCGTTCAGCGCGCCGCCCGTGACGCCGGCCTGGCCCAGCGCGTACGACAGCAGGGATCCGCTCTGCAACGTCAGATCACCGTCGATCGTCAACGTGCCCGCCGCCGCGCCAGCCCCGCCCGGGGCCAGCGTGCCGCCGGACTGGATCGTGACATTGCCGCCCAGCTTGCCCGTGCCGCCCAGCGTGGCGCCGCTGGCGACCGTGGCCGCTCCCTTGCCGGTCTGCGCGCCATTGACATACAAGGTGCCGGCCGCCACCGTCGTGGGGCCGGCGTAGCTGTTGTCGCCGGTCAAGGTGGCGATGCCCGACGAGGCTATCTGGCTGAGACCGCCCGAACCGGAGATCAGATTGCCCACGGTGAACGCGCCGGTGCGGTTCAGCAGCAGCGTGCCATTGTTGGTGACGGCCGATCCGCTTG
Organism: Achromobacter sp. AONIH1; assembly: GCF_002902905.1. Classification (NCBI taxonomy): domain Bacteria; kingdom Pseudomonadati; phylum Pseudomonadota; class Betaproteobacteria; order Burkholderiales; family Alcaligenaceae; genus Achromobacter; species Achromobacter sp. AONIH1. The sequence continues at coordinate 5,033,685 of NZ_CP026124.1, forward strand.
GCAGGCTGCCGGACACGCCGCCAGAGCCCAATTGCAGCGTGCCGGCGGCGATGATGGTGCCGCCCGCCCAACTGTTGCCGTTGTTGGCCAGCACGATGGTGCCCGGCCCATCCTTGGTCAGGGTGCCCGCGCCCGAGACGACCTGGGTCAGCGTGCCGGTCACGCCGGCATTGGCGCTGAGCGTGCCGTTGTTGGAGGCCAATTCGACGTTGCGGCTGTTCGACAAGCTGAAGCTGTTGTTGAATACCAGCGCGCCGCCATTCAACAGCACTTTTCCGTTACTGTTGCCCAACGCGTTGTCGGCCCCCACCGCGATGCTGCCGCCGTCGATGTACGTCTGGCCCCCGTAGGTGTTGGCCCCGCTCAGCGTCAGGATGCCAGCGCCGCTCTTTGCGACATGGCCGGTGCCGCCGCCGATCGTGCCGGCATAGGTGCCGTTATCCGGCTGGTTGAACAGCACCAGGCCGTTGTTGATCACGCTGGGCGGCAGGCTTTGCGCGCGGGCTTCCAGCGTGCCAGCCAGCTCCACCCTGAGCGACCCGTTGAAGCTGCTGTTGTTGCCGGTCAGGGCCAGCGTGCCCTGCCGCACCTGGACCGCCAACGGCGCGCCGCCAGCGCTGCTGTTGTTGCCGATGGATCCGGTCAGTGTCCACTTGCCGTCCCCATCCTTGCGTATTGATTGGAAGTTGGTAATGGCGCCTGTCAAGGTATCGTCGGAGCCGGCCTCTCCGTACAGGATCAAGGTATTGTTGCCACCGCCGCCGCCGATGTTGCCCGTGATGGTGGAGTGGGGCGCCAGCAAGAGGCTATCGCTGCCGCCACCAAAATTCAGACTGCCGTGCACGGAAGCACCGCTATGGTTGTAGAAGGTAACGGCGCCGTTGCCGCTGTTGCCAATGACGTTGCTGGTGATGCGATCGCCTGACTCGATGATGCCGTAGTTCTCGATCGCATTGGGTACACCCACGACCAGATCCTGGAACCAGATCGCGGGCGCGCTGACGGCCGAGATCAGTCCATAGTTGATAATGGTGTTGCCGCCACCCATGACATTGACGGCCTCGCCCATCGTATCGGTGCCCAGCGCCTGGACCTTGGCGTTTGCCGAGATCGTGAGCTTGCCATTGGAGCCGAACTCGATCGTGTTGCCGCGGGCGCCCCACCCGTCCGTGACCGGAGTAGTCGCCGACGCCGAGTTGCTCACCACCGCGCCGTCCTCAAGCAGGATGGTCGCGTTGTCCCCCAGGCTGATAGCATGCGTGTTGCCCACCGTCAGCTGGGCGCCGGGCCGCAGCGTCACGGACTGGTTGGCAGGACTGCTGGCGCCCTGGCCGCCGATTCTCCCGGTCGACGGGTTGGGCGCGCTGGTATCGCAGACGGTGGTGAGGCCGGTAGTGACACAGGCGGCATGGGCAAGCGGACCAGGCAAGCCGCCAAACAAAGCCACGCCGATCAGCACGCTCAGGCGTCGCGGCGCCGGGACAAACGACTGCTTCCGTACTTGCATGCCAGCCTCCAGCCCGACGATGAACCGGGGAGGCAGGCGAATTGGCGCGCGCGGCGGCCTACCCGATAGCGGATCGACGCTGCCGGATTCGCGAGAACACTCCGCGGGACAATTCAGGGGGGAAATAGTTAATAAAAAACAAAATGCGATCTTTGATTAACTTTGGCATGCGACATGAATACCAATCAATAGCGCAGATGACGGGAAAATCATATTCTCATTATTAACCCCATCAACCCCAATCCATTACTACTGAACAATCATCAGCTCGAATAGGAATATTCCTTCAAGCATGCAGACTTTCGCCAACGCCCATCAGACAGGAATCAGATAGCTCGTCCTTATTTTCGACCGATACAAAAAAATAAATTCCGCCCATTCCAATGCCCACCAGCCATTCCTGCCGCATGCCGACGCAAAAAACCGCTCCGAGATTATTTCCCTCGTTTAAACGCCTGCTCCGGCGCATTATTCAGAATCATCGAATAAATCAGTCTGATCAATAGGAACTCCCCGAAAATCCGCCCCGCCATCGCCCCGGGACCAACAGCTGACTGGCCCGATCGGCCGCCTGCTGGAATCGGCCCGCGCCATCGTCCTGCCGACGTCCGTCGATACGGCCACGGCCTCGGGCCGCTACACCCTCGCCGCACATGACCACCAGGCGCTGCTGCTCGTGCCGGGATTGATGGCGCGGTTCGTGCGACTGGCGCGGCGGCTGGCGGCCACGCTGGCGTTGCACGTCGTGGACCTGCCCCTGCCCATGCCGCCGCTGTCGCCCGCCATGATCTGGCACGAGCGCTTCCAGGACGATCCCGTCCATGCCTGGCTGCGCGGACAAATCGTAGAATCCGCGCAGGCTGCGGCCGGCGCTTGAAACCAGGCGCCAGCCCGCCATCCTCATCCCGAACCTCGACCCCGCGCCCGACCAGAAGTCCGCGCCCCCTTACATGACACCCATCTCCCTGCTCGATTTCCTGCGCCTGGGCGCCTTCGGGCCCTACACACCCAAGGTCCACTGCACGCCCGAGGACGTGTTCCTGGCGCTGGGCGCGCCGGACGAGGCCTACGCCCCCGGCGACCTGGACCGCGCCTATGTCGCGGGCGACGCGCGCTGCTTCCCGCTGATCCTGGCCTATGGTGATGTGGAATTCCATTTCGCCGCGCCGTCCGAGCTGACGACGCTGTTCGTGGACAGCTTCAGCGGCCGGCGCGGCGCGCCCGACGGCGGACCGCTGAAACTCGCCGATCCCGGCCCATTGCGCGAGGGCACATCCCTGGCGCAGTTCGAGGCGACCGCGGCGGCGCTGGGCATCGGCATCCGCTCGATCCGGCCGTATTCGCCGCCTTATGCCTTCGTGGCGCTGACCGAGGGCGGCGTGGAAGTGGGATTCGAGCATGACGACCCGGACGCGCCGGGTTCGGAGCCCGTGTTGCGGTGGTTCTGCTGGACGCATCCCAAGCCCTAAAGAACGCGCCATTGCCGCCGTAGGTAATAGGTTGCGGCCCATCGCAACCATGCCTCACAGCCGGAATGACACTCCCATGACACCGAATGATCTGTATGCGTTTCTGTCCGACAAGCGACTGGTGGACCTGATCGAGCGCGTCAAGATTTCCGACGACTTCCTGGACGTCGTCTCGCTGACCGAAACACAACACTCCGACATGCTGGCCTGGTGCCTGCATCCCAACGAAGGCCACGGCCAGGGCGATGCGGTGATCAAGGATTTCCTGATCGCGGCCTACGAGGCCGGGCAGGAAACCAATGAAGATTCAAACAAGGCCTTTTTTGCTGCTTGGACGCCTGCGAAGGTCCGCACGTCGAGTTTCGGCTCCGCGTTCATCGCCCGCGAATTTAGTCTCGCGACTAGCGAGGCTAAGAAAGGACGCCTGGATTTATTCCTGATCGATCCCAGCAACAAGATCATTGTCACGATCGAGAACAAGGCTGGAGCATCGTTAACTGAAAAGCAGCTCAGCGACTATTATTCGGCCGTCTCACGGCAGATCGGCAACCTCGAAGTATTCACGGAGTATCAATTTGCCTATATCGTCGTCGACCGAGACCTAGCAGATTACCAGGAAGATCACCTCAAATCGCTTGGCAACAAGTGGGCACTGCTCGACTACAGCTGGCTCGAAACGTCAGCCAACCGTGCCCGGCTACATCTGGAGCGCAACAACGAGGCAGCTCAATTGCTCATGGCGTATTGCCAGAAGCAAACGGGATGGCAAAGTCCGAATGAAGAGCTCGTCGCGGAGATCTCGGCGGACCTCGCGTCCCAGCATGAAACCGTAGTCGAGGCAATACGGAAGCAAAAGAAAGTTCAGCCAACCGCCTGGACACCAACAACGTTTGCGGATCAGACTGGCGAACTTCTGCTGTTCATTCAACAAAACCGCCAACTGTGCGACCACCTCGTTCAGTCCCGAGGAATCGCCTCCGTTCGCCTTGGACTACGGAAGAATCTTCCACAACTGAATCCTGAAGATATAAAGCCGAGCAGGACACGACTGCGGTTCGCCAATGAGGCGATGCGATCGCTCAGGGCCAACGAGGACTGGCCGATTATTCTGAACGTTCGGCGAGTTACGGGAGGCGACGACGCCAATACCAAATTCACCATCAGCCTGATCTGGGTAGCGAATCGATTTAGCACGAACAACTGCGATATCGAAGCGCTGCGGCAGCATATGGCGAAGAGTTTCCCCGGACTGGAGAAATTTGGGGGCAGCAAACATCGGCGACTGGTCTTGGCAAGTAAGCTCACCGTGGCCGAGGCTGTCGGCAAGGCAACACAATTCGCTTCAGAAATAGAAAGATCCATTGCTGCCGCACGCGAAATCGGCATTATTCGGACCTGACACGATCACCGAGGTTGGCAACGGCAATGCCGCGTATCCAGGCGAGGCACCTTCACTGACTGCATGCATGTCGCAAAAGCCAGTAGTCTGACACTATTGGCAACCCCCCTTTTTCCCGTGTTGTTCCGCACCGACGTTACAATCCAGGCGGCAGTTTCCCAAACAGCCCGTTTTTCCAAACGTCCCGGCCTTCCCCCAATGTCCAACCTCATCGTCCACGGCGGCACGCCCCTGCGCGGCCGCGTCGTTCCTTCCGCCAACAAGAACGCGGTCCTGCCCATCCTGTGCGCCACGCTGCTGACCGACCAGCCGCTGCGGCTGAACGGCGTGCCGGACATCACCGACGTGCGCAAGATCCTGGACATCTTCCGCGCCCTGGGCAGCCAGGTGAAGCTGGACGAAACCACCCGCGTGCTGGAACTGCACCATCGCGATACGCGCTTCGATGCCGCCGTGCATCGGCTGCCCGAGGAAATGCGCTCGTCCATCATGCTGGTGCCGCCGCTGCTGGCGCGCTTCGGCGTGGCGCGGCTGGAGGATAACGTCAAGGGCTGCACGCTGGGCGTGCGCGAGATCGATCCGCACGTGGACATCTTCCGCTCCTTCGGCGGCCAGGTGGAACGCGCCGACGGCTCGCTGCTGGTGCGCAGCAGCGGCCCGCTACACCCCACCCATCACTGGCTGGACTATGCCTCGGTGACCACCACCGAGAACTTCGTGCTGTGCGCGGCCGCCGCGCAAGGCGAATCGACGCTGACCAACGCCGCGTCGGAACCGCACGTGCAGGAATTCTGCCGCTTCATGGCGATGATGGGCGCGGACATCGACGGCATCGGCACCTCGCGGCTGGCGGTGCGCGGCGGCGCGGCGCTCAAGGGCGGCGAGTTCACGTTCGAGGAAGACTTCCACGAGATCACCACCTTCCTGGCGCTGGGCGCGATCACCGGCGGCGACGTGGTGGTGCGCAACAGCACGCCGGGCAATTTCCCGCTGATCGACCGCACGTTCGCCAAGTTCGGCGTGCGCATCGAACACAAGGACGGCTGGTCGCGCGCATTCCGCGACGGCCCGCTGAAGGTGCAGACGCCCTTCACCAGCAACGTGCTGACCAAGGTCGAGGCCGCGCCCTGGCCGTATTTCCCGGTGGACCTGCTGCCGATCTTCATCGCGCTGGGCGTGTGCGCCGAAGGCAACGCCATGTTCTGGAACAAGGTCTATGACGGCGCGCTGGGCTGGACCGGCGAGCTGTCCAAGTTCGGCGCCCACGTATTCTCGTCGGACCCGCACCGCGTCGTCACCTTCGGCGGCAATGCCCTCACGCCGGCCGTGGTCGAGAGCCCCTACATCATCCGCGTGGCCATCGCGCTGTTCATGGTGGCCAGCAGCATCAAGGGCCGCTCCGAGATCCGCAACGCCACGCCGATCCGCCGCGCCCATCCGCGCTTCGTCGAGAACCTGCGCAGCCTTGGCGTGCAGGTGGAGTGGGCCAACGAGGAATGAGGACCGGCGCGGGCCCGGCGCCTATTTCGCGCCGGCGCCGCAAGCCTTGAGGGTCTCCATGCCCCCGGGCAACTGCTTGAGCAGGTCCTGGACGCGGTCGCCGATTTGTTGATTGGTCAGGGGCCACGCGGGATTGGCCCGGCTTTTCGGAAACACCACGTAGGCGATCTTGCCGTCCGGCTTGCCGGCGCCCGTGCGCGGATTGGGGTTCTGCCCGCCCAGCGCCTGCGCCAGGGCAATCGACATTTCCCCCAATTTCGCATCCGAGGGCCCGACCTCCGCCACGATGAACGCCGACGTCTTGCCGTTGTCCAGGTTCACCGCATAGCCCAGGTCGCCCAGCGTTCCCGTGCCCGCTTTCTGATGGAATGCCCCGGGAAAGACCAGGTAAGGCACCGCCGCGGCGTTGACATACTTGGCCGGATCCAGATCCGACCGGGCACCGTCCCTGAGCGACGTCTGCGACACGAAGAATCCCTTGAACTCGCCGTCAGGCTGGACGTAGCCCTTCTTTTTGTTCTTCGGATCCGGAACGATGGCGGAAGGCCACCAGTCGCCATTCGGATAGCCACCATTGGCCGGACAATCCAGGCCCTTGAATCCCGTGCCTGTCTTGCAATTCAGGCCGACATCGTCAGGGTGATAGGCGTTGGGCGCGCCATCGGCATCCACCTGCGCATGCGTGGTGGCGAACACGTAGGCGCCCTGCCCGGCATTGCGGAACAGTTGCGTGCCGCCGTAATCGTCCCAATGCGCCAGCGGGCAGGATGGCGCGGCCTGGGCCACGGTCGTCAAGGCGAACAGGGCGGTGCAATACAGCGTGCGCATCATGGTTCTTGCTCCAGGTTTCTCGCTTGGATTGAAGGGCAACAAAAACAAGACATGCAGACACGGGCCGCGCGCGGGGAGCGCGGACGCGAATTTTCAAAGGCTGGTCGAGTTCTTCTTATATCCAAACCTGGTAGCGGCGGTCCAGCAGCACGACGCGTTCAAAAATTGACGGCCCGCCACGCGCCACCCGCTCAGGGCGCGCGCATCAGCCGCTTCCACCCCTCGACACCCAGCCGCTTCATCGTCTCGATGTTCTTCTCATAGATCTCGGCGGCGTCCGGGAACGCATCCACCGCGCGGTCGATGCTCTCTTCGCGCAGCAGGTGCAGGATCGGATACGGCGAACGGTTGGTGCAGTTCTCGATATCGTCCGGCTCGGTGTCGGCGAACTGGAACTGCGGATGGAAGGTCGCGACCTGCAGCTCGCCCACCAGGTCCATGCGCTTGAGCAGGCGGTTGGAGATTTCCTCGAAGTCGTTGAAATCCAGGAAATCGTCGAACGCGTCCGGCAGGATCAACAGCGTGGTGTCGATCTGCTCGGGGTCGGCCTCGGCCAGCAGCGCCAGTTCGTCCTGCAGGTCGGTCAGCACGCCCTCGGCGTCGGTGGCGTCGCTGATGGCGTAGCGGATCTGGTCCTTGACCTGGACCGCCTTGGCGAAGGGACAGAGGTTCAGGCCGATGACGGCCTGGTTGAGCCAGTGCTGGGTTTCTTCCAGCACGCTGGCGTAGGCGTCGGAGGTGGTGATCATGGATGGAATTCCGGAAAAGAAAAGCGCGGGCTGAAGCGCCCGCGCGGCCCGCGCCTTGCCGCGCCTACCCGGCGGCAAGGCCGGGCGGACGGCGGATCAGGCGGCCGGCATCGCGGCCATGGTCTGGGCCACGGCGGCGGTGAGCTTCTTGCCGTAGGGAATGTGCAGGAACTCGTTGGGGCCGTGGGCGTTGGACTTCGGGCCCAGCACGCCGCAGACCATGAACTGCGCCTTGGGGAAGCCCTTTTGCAGGATGCTCATCAGCGGGATGGTGCCGCCCTGGCCGATGTAGCCGCAGGACGAACCGTAGTAGGCCTGCGAGGCGGCGTCCAGCGCCTGGGTCAGCCAGGGCGCCGAGGCCGGCGCGTTCCAGCCGGTGGCGGCGCCTTCGTTGGCCTTGAAGATGACCTTGGCGTTGTACGGCGCGTCGGCTTCCAGCAGCGCCTTGATCTCCTGCGAGGCGGCCACGGCGTCGACCAGCGGCGGCAGGCGCAGCGACAGCTTGAAGGCGGTGCGCGGGCGCAGCACGTTGCCGGCGCTGGACAGCGGCGGCAGGCCCTCGGCGCCGGTCACCGACAGCGTCGGACGCCATGTGCGGTTCAGCAGGGCCTGTTCGGGCTCGGTGGTCATGGGCAGCACGAAGCCGCCATCGGCGCCGCAGCTCCAGGGGAAACGGCGCCAGACCTCGTCGCCCAGGATGCGCGCGGTGGCGTGCACCTGCTCGACGCGCTCGGCCGGGATCTCGCAATGCAGGCTCTGCGGCAGCAGGCGGCCGGTGGAACTGTCTTCCAGGCGGTCCAGCAGGTGGCGCAGGATGCGGAACGACGACGGCACCACGCCGCTGGAGTCGCCCGAGTGCACGCCCTCGTCCAGCACCTGCACTTCCAGCGTGCCCGAGACCATGCCGCGCAACGAGGTGGTCATCCAGAGCTGGTCGTAGTTGCCGGCGCCCGAGTCCAGGCACACCACCAGCGCGACGTTGCCCAGGCGGCTGCGCAGCGCGTCGACGTAGGGCAGCAGATCGTAGCTGCCGGATTCCTCACAGGTCTCGACGATGCCGACGCAGCGCGGGCGCGGCACGCCCTGCTTGTCCAGCGCCATGATGGCGGTCAGCGAGGCGTAGACGGCGTAGCCGTCGTCGGCGCCGCCACGGCCGTAGAGCTTGCCGTCCTCGAGCTTGGGGGTCCAGGGGCCCAGGCCGGCGCGCCAGCCGGAGAATTCCGGCTGCTTGTCCAGGTGGCCGTACAGCAGGATGGTGTCGCCGTTGTCGCTGCGGGTGGCGGGCGCGTCGAAGAAGATGACGGGCGTGCGGCCCGGCAGGCGCACCACTTCCAGCGTCAGGCCGGAGACCTTCTGCGCCTCGACCCACTGCGCCGCGTCGCGCACCACGCGCTCGATGAAGGCGTTCTTTTCCCAGTCGGCGTCAAAGGCCGGGCTCTTGGCCGGGACCGCGATGTAATCGGTCAGCGCGGGAATGATCTCGTTGTCCCACTTGTCGTCCACGAAGGCCTGCAGCGCCTTGGGGTCTAGGGTGGGAGGCAGGGCGTCGTCGGGGATGCGTGCGTTCATGGCGCGAAATCCTGTAGGTATGCGATGCGGGTGGGCAAACCGATATTCTATGCCCGCCCGGCACGGGCGGCATCTTTTGTCCCCGATTCAAGCGCCCAGCAGCGCCGGCTCCGCGCCCCGGCCCAGCGCCGGGGTCTCGGCCTCGATCACGCGGCCGGTCTGCAACTTGAACACCGCCACCGCTTCGCGCAGGCGCTGCGATTGCGTTTCCAGCGACGCGGCCGAGGCGGCGGCCTGCTCGACCAGCGCGGCGTTCTGCTGGGTCACGCTGTCCATCTGCGAGACGGCCTGGTTGACCTGCTGGATGCCACGCGACTGCTCCTCGGACGCGCTGGAGATTTCGTTGATGATGCTGGTGACGCGCCGCACCGAGGCGACGATTTCCTGCATGGTGGCGCCGGCGGCCTCCACCTGGTCCGAACCGATCGAGACCTTCTGCACCGAGTCGTCGATCAAGCCCTTGATTTCCTTGGCCGCCTGGCCGCTGCGCTGGGCCAGCGCGCGCACTTCGCTGGCCACCACCGCGAAGCCCTTGCCCTGCTCGCCGGCGCGGGCCGCTTCCACGGCCGCGTTCAACGCCAGGATGTTGGTCTGGAAGGCGATGCCCTCGATCACGCCGACGATATCGGCGATGCGGCTGGAGCTGTCGGCGATGGCGCGCATGGTGCCCACCACCTCGCCGACGGCGCGGCCGCCGCGCGTGGCCACGTCGGACGCGGCCACGGCCAGCTCCGAGGCGTTGCGCGAGCTGTCGGCGTTGTGGCGCACGGTGGACGACAGTTCGTCCATGCTGGCGGCGGTTTCCTCCAGCGAGGCGGCCTGCTGTTCGGTGCGCGAGGACAGGTCGATGTTGCCGGCGGCGATCTCGCGCGCGCCGGTATGGATTTCCTCGACGCCATGGCGCACCGCCGAAACGGTGCGGGCCAGACTGTCCTGCATGCGCTTGACCGCCGCGTAGAGGATGCCGATTTCATTGTTGGCGCGCTGCTCGACGCGGTTGGTCAGGTCGCCGCCGGCGATGCTGTCGAACAGCCGTCCGGCCTCGTGCAGCGGGCGGAAGACCGCGCGCGCGAACACCGCGTACACGCCCACCACCAGCGCCGCCACCACGGCCAGCGCTGCGACCAGGAACGCCAGCGCACCGTTGATGCGGGCGGACGCTTCGCGCGCCACGCGCTGGCCCACTTCATCGGCGAAGTCCACATACTTCTGGATCGCGGCGGTGAAGACCAGGCCCAGCGGCGTGACCTTCTCCAGGTTCAGCTTGCCGGCCTCTTGCGCCTTGCCGGCGCGGATGGCCGCGACCATCGGCGTGATGGCGTCGCGCTGATACACGTCATAGGCGGCCAGCGCGGCCTCGAACAGCGGCTTGCCCACCGGCGAGGTCTCGGGCATCTTGCGCACGCTGTCGATCAGGTCGGCGGACTTCTTCAGGTAGCCGTCCAGCCGTTGCATGCTGGCCAGGTTGTCGATGGACTTGCCTTCCATCAGCGCGGTCTGCGCGGCCAGCATGACCAGGCGGGCGCGCAGCAGTTCGGCGCCCGCGTTGTCGACGGCGCTGGCGCGCACCAGGTTGGTGTCTAGCAGGACTTCGATGGAATTGCGGTTGGAAGACAGTTGCTGGTGCACGGCGATGCCGATGACCAGGAAAAGCGCGAAAAAGACGGCCAGCGCGGTCGTCAGGATCGCGCGGATGCTTAGGTTCTTGAACATGAGCCACTCCGGGATTACACAAAAGCGGCGCCCAGGCGTTCAAGGGCCGAGCACGGAGAAATCCTGCGGCGGGAAGCAAGGATGGACGGCGCGGGCGCCCGAACGCCGGCGCGGCTGTGCCTGTATTACGGCTTGATGCAATGAAAAGTTAAATATCTCATTACATTTCAGCCCTTCCCCGCCGGAACATCCATCGCGCCGACGTCGGCCCAGGGCCGCCGCCCGATCAGCCGGCCAGCAAGGATTCAATCTCGGCCTTGCACTGGAACAAGGCCGCCAGGCAGGCGTCGAGCTGCCCTTCGTAGCGCGCGGCCGGCAGCGCGACCGACAGCGCGTACTGCTCGGATTGGCCGGTCTCGATATGCACGCCGATCCCGCAGATGCCGACCGCGTGTTCCTCCAGGTCCAGTGCCCAGCCCCGGGTCCGGACCTCGGCCAGCTGCGCCAGCAGATCCTTGCGCGCGGTGATGGTGCTGGCGGTGCGGCGTTCCAGCCGCGCGCCCAGCAGCTCCTCCAGCGCCGCGTCGTCCAGGCGCGCCAGCAGGGCCTTGCCATGCGCGGTGCAGTGGATCGGATAGGCGGTGCCCACCGCCGCGACCACGCGCAGTTCCTGGTCCGAGGCGAACTGGTCGACCGATACCGCGTGCTGGCCCCGGAACACGCACAGGTCCACGGTTTCGCGCAGCCGCCGCCCCAGCGCCTCGACGAAGGGGCGCGCGGCGGCGACCACGTCGGTATGCGCCGAGGCCGCCAGCCGCACCAGCGCCTGGCCGAGTCGGACGCCGGCGGGCGTGGTGGCGGCCAGCTGCTGCGCTTCCAGCGCCGCGACGATGCGGTGCACGGTGGTGCGCGGCAGGTCCGTCTTCTTCGCGATCTGGCCCAGGCTCTGGCCGCTGTTGTCTTCGGCCAGCGCGCGCAGCACCGCGGCGGCGCGCGAAATCACCTGACGTCCCGACGCGGAGTCGTTGTCTTCGCTCATTTCCCTATCTCGATTCTCTTGGCGTGTCTTGACAGCCCAGGGGCAAGTCACGACAATTCGATCCGAATAGTGGAACACATATCCACTAAACGGAACAAAAATCGTGCATACCCACACCGGCCATCAGAGTTTATCCGCCCTCGGTAGCCATACGCTGCTCGCCGTGGCCACGCTCACCATCATGGTGGGCTGCGTGATCGTTCCTGGGCTGCCCGCCGTCGCCGCGCAACTGGGCGTCGGGTCCGGCGGCAGCTGGCTGGTCACGCTGCCCGCGCTGGGCGTGGTGCTGTTCGGCCCGGCCGCCGCCCGGCTGATGGAACGGGCCGGATTGCGGCGCGCGCTGATGCTGGGCCTGTTCCTGTACGGCCTGCTGGGCGCGGCCGGCCCGTACCTGCGCGGCGCCTGGCTGATCTACGCCGACCGGCTGCTGCTGGGCGGCGCCACGGCGCTGGTGATGGCGGCGGGCACCGGACTGATCTCCACGTTCTACACGGGCCGCGCGCGGCTGGCGATGATCGCGCGCCAGGGCATGGCCATCGAGCTGGGCGGGGTGCTGTTCCTGTTCGCCGGCGGCCTGCTGGCGCAACAGCGCTGGAGCCTGCCGTTCGCGCTGTACCTGTGCGCCTGGGCGCTGCTGGCGCTGGTTCATTTCTGCGTGCCCGTCACAGCGGTCGCAGCGCCCGCATTCGCCGCATCGACCGCAGCGCCTGCATCTGCCACACCTACCGTATCGTCCACGCCCCGTCACGGCGGCCCGACCGCCGCCGCTGCCGCCATGCCGGCGCAGGTCAAGACCGCCTTCGCCGCCGCCCTGCTGTCGATGGTCGCGTTCTTCGCCGGCATCATCATGCTGCCCGCCCGGCTCGCGGGCCTGGGCGTCGATGAGGCCGGCACCGGCTACTTCCTGTCCTTCATCTCGCTGGTGGCGGTGGGCGGCGCGGCGCTGCTGCCGGCGCTGGGCCGTCGCGCCAGCGGCCGCGCCGTGCTGGTCGCCGCGCTGCTGGCCTACGCGGCCGCCCACGGCTGTTTCACCGTGGCGCAGTCGCCCGCGCAATGGCCGGCGCTGCTGGCGGGCGCCCTGCTGCATGGACTGGGATTCGGCCTGTCGATTCCGCTGCTCAACCACCTGGTCATCGAACATAGCGCCGACGGCGCGCGGGCCCGTCATCTGGCGTACTTGTCCATGGCCATCTTCTGCGGCCAGTTCCTGTCTTCCTTCATGGAATTCCTGCCCGGCGGGCCCGGCGTCGTATTCGCCGGCGCCGGCCTGATTTCATTGCTGTCGGCCGCCGCCTTCGCGCTCGCGATGGGCCGCCAGCGCCCCTCCCCCCGTCACGACTGAGGACACTCGCGCCATGGAACTCTCGCAAGCCAGCCTGCTGCTGGACCCCGCTCCCCTGCAACTGGAAACCGGCTTTGAACGGCTGCCCAACGGCGTGCTGCACGTGGCCTGCCGCACCGATCTGCACAACTGCACGGGCGAGATGTTCGAATGGTGGTTCCGCTCGCGTCCCGGCACGCGCGAGTACATCTGGTGGCACCCCGTGGACCACGTGTCCAGCGACTGGGCCGAAGGCAGCGCCGATACGCACGTGGGTTCGATCCATCTGGTGAAGGAGTACTTCACCGGCATGCCCGCCGCCGACCTGGCCATCCAGTTCCGCGACGCCGCCGAATTCTTTGGCGCCGAGGCCTACCGCGCGGCGCGCGACAGCGGCGCCATCTCGGCAGCCGTCTGCGGCCGCGTCGGCATGGGCGCGACGCCGCAACGCCTGCCCACCGGCGAAGTGCTGGGCGGCCGCCTGCTGCACATCGGCCGTGATACGAAATGGGGGCTGGCACTGCGCAGCCATTTCTACATGGGCCAGGACCTGGTCGCCGACGGCTGGACGCCGGACCAGCTCAAGGCTGAATTCAGCGATGACTTCGGCCGCGCGCTGCTCATGCACTGCTACAACGAGTTCACCTTCCTGTCGCGCTTCCTGCCCGGTATTCACGCCGGCGACAACCGCGACGCCAAGCCGGTGACGCTGCCCTGGTAAGCGCAGCCCCGCAGGCCACCGACACGCGCCGGATACCGGGCCCGCCCGGACACGGCGTTCCAAGGACGGTGGATCCAAAGCAAGGTCTCGAGTACGCCGTCGCGAAAGCGGCGCATCATGGACAAAGTCCCCACCGCCCTGAAGCGGTGGGGCCTTTTGCCTGCAGCCCGAGCTATGCCTGGCGCTTTACTTCAGCCAGACGCGTGCGTTGCGGAACATGCGCATCCAGGGGCTGAACGTGCCGCCGGCGTCGGCCTTGCCCCACTTTTCGGGGGCCCAGGACATCATGACGTTGCGGGTCACGCGTTCCGGGTGCGGCATCATCACCGTGAAGCGGCCGTCGGCGGTGGTGACCGAGGTCAGGCCGCCCGGGCTGCCGTTGGGGTTGAACGGATAGGCCTCGGTGGCCTGGCCGCGATTGTCGATGTAGCGCGCGGCGGTCAGCACGCGGCTGGCGTCGCCCTGCTGCGAGAAATCGGCATAGCCTTCGCCGTGAGCCACGGCCACCGGGATGCGCGCGCCGTCCATGCCGGCGAAGAAGATCGACGGCGACTTGGCCAGTTCCACCAGGGCCAGGCGCGCCTCGTACTTCTCGGACAGGTTGCGCGTGAAGCGCGGCCAGGCCTCGGCGCCGGGGATCATGGGCGCCAGCGCGGCCATCATCTGGCAGCCGTTGCACACGCCCAGCGCGAAGGTGTCGGGGCGCGCGAAATAGGCGGCGAACTGGTCCGACAGGCGGCTGTTGAAGCGGATGGTGCGGGCCCAGCCTTCGCCGGCGCCCAGCACGTCGCCGTAGCTGAAGCCGCCCACGGCCACCAGGCCCTGCATGCCCGCCAGGTCCACGCGGCCGGCCAGCAGGTCGGTCATGTGCACGTCGTAGGCCTCGAAGCCGGCGGTGTCGAAGGCCCAACCCATTTCAACCTGGCTGTTGCAGCCCTGCTCGCGCAGGATGGCCACGCGCGGACGCTTGCCGGTGGCGATGTACGGCGCGGCGATGTCTTCCTGCGGATCGAAGTCCACGTTCGGCTGCATGCCCGGATCCTGCGTGTCGCTCCAGACGTCCAGCTCGGCCTGGGCGCAGGCCGGATTGTCGCGGCGCGCCATGATGCGGTAGGACACTTCGCTCCAGGCGCGGCCCAGGTCGGCGCGCGGCTGGCCCCAGACCTTCTTGCCGTCGCGATAGAACTCGATCTCGTCGGCCGCGTTCAGGCCGCCGATCACGTGCGAGTGGGCCGACAGGCCCGCGCCGCGCAGCACCTGCATGACGGCGTCGCGTTGCGCGGCCGGCACCTGGATGACGGCGCCGGCTTCTTCCGAGAACAGCGCCTTGAGCGTCAGCTCGTCGCGCTGCACGGCCACCTGCTCGGGGCGGATCTTGTAGTCGCCCCAGTCGGCCGACTGCGGATCGAAGGTCAGCATGTCCAGGTTGACCGAGATGCCGGTGCGGCCGGCGAAGGCCATTTCGGTCAGCGTGGCGAACAGGCCGCCGTCGGAACGGTCGTGATAGGCCAGGATGGTGCCGGCCTCGGCCAGCGTGCGGATGGTGACGAAGAACGCGCGCAGGTCCTGCGGCGCGTCGATGTCCGGCACCGTCTCGCCAACCTGGTTGTAGGTCTGCGCCAGGATCGAGCCGCCCATGCGATGGCGGCCGCGACCCAGGTCGACCAGGATCAGCACGCTGTCGCCGGCGTCGGTGCGCAGCTGCGGCGTGAGGCTGGCGCGCACGTCGGCCACCGGCGCGAAGGCCGTGACGATCAGCGACACCGGCGCCACCACCTGGCGCTGCTCGCCGTCCTGTTCCCAGCTGGTCTTCATGGACAGCGAGTCCTTGCCGACGGGGATGGACAGGCCGGCAGCCTGGCACAGCTCGCTGACGGCCGACACGGTGTCGTACAGCGCCGCGTCCTGGCCCGGCACGCCGCAGGCGGCCATCCAGTTGGCGGACAGCTTGATGTCTTCCAGGCGCGCCACGTCGGCGGCGGCCAGGTTGGTCAGGGCCTCGGCCACGGCCATGCGGCCCGAGGCCGGCGCGTCGAGCATGGCGATGGGCGTGCGTTCGCCCATGGACATGGCTTCGCCGCGGAAGCCTTCGTAGTCGGCCAGCGTCACGGCGCAGTCGGCCACCGGCACCTGCCACGGGCCGACCATCTGGTCGCGGCTGGAGAGCCCGCCCACGGTGCGATCGCCGATGGTGATGAGGAAGGACTTGTTGGCCACGGTGGGGTGGCGCAGCACGCGGTAGGCGGCTTCGGTCAGGTCGATGCCGGCCAGGTCCAGCGGGGCCGACACGCCAGGCAGGCGCTTGACGTCGCGCGTCATGCGCGGCGGCTTGCCCAGGATCACGTCGATGGGCACATCCACCGGACGCACTTCATCGGCGCCCTGCGCGCGGATGGCGTCCAGGCCCGGCAGGCCCTCGCCGTCGACCACGCGCAGCTGGCGCTCTTCGGTGGCCACGCCCACCACCGCGTAGGGACAGCGCTCGCGGCGCGCGATGGCGTCGAAGCGGTCCAGGTCCTGCGGCAGGATCGACAGGACGTAGCGCTCCTGCGATTCGTTGCTCCAGATCTCGGCCGGCGACAGGCCTGATTCTTCCAGGGGCACGCGCTTCAGGTCGAAGATGGCGCCACGGCCGGCGTCGTTGACCAGCTCGGGGAAGGCGTTGGACAGGCCGCCCGCGCCCACGTCATGGATGGCGATGATGGGGTTGCGCTCGCCCTGCTGCCAGCAGCGGTCGATGACTTCCTGCGCGCGGCGCTCCAGTTCGGGGTTGCCGCGCTGGACGGAATCGAAGTCCAGCTCGGCGGAGTTGCTGCCCATGCTGATGCTGGACGCGGCGCCGCCGCCCATGCCGATGCGGAAGCCCGGGCCGCCCAGCTGGATCAGCAGCGCGCCCGGCGGGATCACGTCCTTGTGCGTGAGGCCGGCGTCGATGCTGCCCAGGCCGCCCGCGATCATGATGGGCTTGTGATAGCCCCAGCGCGTGTCGCCGGCGGTCTGCTCGAAGCTGCGGAAATAGCCCAGCAGGTTGGGACGGCCGAATTCGTTGTTGAAGGCGGCGCCGCCGATGGGGCCGTCGATCATGATGGACAGCGGCGAGGCGATGCGGTCCGGCAGGCCGTGATGGTCGGCTTCCCAGGGCTGCGGCGCATCCGGAAAGCGCAGGTGCGACACGGTGAAGCCGGTCAGGCCGGCCTTGGGCTTGGAACCCCGGCCGGTGGCGCCTTCGTCGCGGATCTCGCCGCCCGCGCCGGTGGACGCGCCGGGAAACGGCGCGATGGCGGTCGGGTGATTGTGCGTTTCCACCTTCATCAGCGTGTGCACGGTGGTGTCGCGGCGGATATAGCGGGCCTGGTCGGCGCCCTCGCCCGCCGCGCCCGGCAGGCCGGGCACGCCGGCCTGGAAGCGCTGGGCCGGACCGCCTTCCATGATGGCGGCATTGTCGGAATAGGCGACCACGGTGCCGGCGGGCTGGGCCTTGTGGGTGGCACGGATCATGCCGAACAGCGTGTTGGGCTGCTCCTGGCCGTCGATCACCCACTGGGCGTTGAAGATCTTGTGGCGGCAGTGCTCGCTGTTGGCCTGGGCGAACATCATCAGCTCGACGTCGGTGGGGTCGCGCCCCAGGTCGCTGAAGGACTTGGCCAGGTATTCGATTTCGTCGTCGGACAGCGCCAGGCCCAGCGTGGCGTTGGCCTCGACCAGCGCCTCGGCGCCGCGCGCCTGCACGGCCACGGTGCGCATGGGCTTGCCGGCCAGCGTCTGGAACAGCGCCTGACCGTCGAAGCCGGCGTCGACCACGGTTTCGGTCATGCGGTCATGCAGGCAGTCGGCCGCGCGCGCCAGCATGGCGGCGTCAAAGCTCTTGGCGCCCAGCAGGCCGCGCTCGGGCGTGATCACGTAGCGCACGCCGCGCTCGATGCGGCGCACGGCGTCCAGGCCGCAGTTGTGGGCGATGTCGGTGGCCTTGCTGGCCCACGGAGAAATCGTGCCCAGGCGCGGGATGACCAGCAGTTCCAGGCTCTTGGCGGGCGTGTCGCCGGTCACGGGCGTGCCGTAGTCCAGCAGTTGGGCCAGCTGTTGCTGCTGCGCGGCCGTCAGGGCGGCATCGGTGTTGACGAAGTGCTCGTAGCGGGCGGAGATGTCGGCCACCGGCAGGCCGGCCTCTTTCAGTTGCGCCAGCAGGCGATCGCGGCGGAAGGAGGACAGGACGGAGGAACCAGGCAGATGCTGAACAAGGGACACGATGCGGGCGCCGTATTTGAGGAAGGAGCAAAACGAGGATTTTACCTGTTAAGCGGGTTTTCCCGGAGCGCGCGCGCGGGCGGCGTTCGATCGTCCGCTTCCGGCCCGGTGTTACAAAAAAATTCGCACCCGATCAACCTGCGATCCCGCATCGCAGCATTCATGAAAATCCATGAATCTCCTGCACATTCTGCCTGGCCATCCCGATTTTCGAAAATCCGATCCCGCATCGCAACATGCGCGGCCAGCGCCAAAAACGCGGGAAAACACGAACACCCCAGCCGGGAACCCGACGGTAGGATGCTGCGACACCTCCCCCCAACCCGCACACGCCGCCGCGCTGGCCATACCGCCTCACCATGTCCCGCTCCGAAGCCTCCGCAGAGCCCGCCGAACCGATTCTTCCCGTTGAACCCGAACCCGACGTGAAAGTGCCGCTGGCCATCGAGGACTGGCTGGCCGTGATATTGCTGGCGGCGCTGGCGCTGATCACCTTCGTGAACGTGCTGGTGCGCTATTTCACCGACCAGTCCTTCGCCTGGACCGAGGAAATCTCCGTCTTCCTGCTGATCGTGCTGACCATGGCCGGCGGCAGCATGGCCTTCGTGCGCAACCACCACATCCGCATCGAGATCCTGGCCGACAACGGCTCGCCCCGGCGCCAGCGCATCATGGCCCTGATCGCCAACGGCTGCGTGCTGCTGTTCTTCGTGCTGCTGACGGTGCTGTCGGTCAAGCTGGTGGCCGACGAATACATCTACGAAGAGACCTCGCCCGCCATCGGCGTGCCGACCTGGTGGTATTCGATCTGGCTGCCGGTGATGGCCGCCGCCATCTCGCTGCGCATGCTGGGCGTGATGCGCCGCATCCTACGGAGCCAGGCATGATCGCCGCCATCCTGTTCGGGGTCTTCATCGTCCTGATGCTGATCGGCGTGCCGGTGGGCGTGGCGCTGGGCCTGGGCGGCACGGTGGCCATCGTGCTGTCCAACCTGGACACGCCCTGGTATGGCCTCCTGACCGTGCCGCAGAACTTCTACGCCGGCCTGGCCAAGTACCCGCTGCTGGCGATCCCGATGTTCGTGCTGGTCGGCTCGATCTTCGACCGCTCGGGCGTGGCCAGGCGCCTGGTGGATTTCGCCATCGCCATCGTCGGACGCGGCCCGGGCATGCTGCCGCTGGTGTCGATCGCGGTGGCCATGTTCCTGGGCGGCATCTCCGGCTCCGGCCCGGCCTGCGCCGCCGCCGTGGGCGCGGTGATGATCACCGCCATGTCGCGCGCCGGTTATCCGGGCCCGTTCTCGGCCGCGGTGGTGGCCGCCGGCGCCGCCACCGACATCCTGATCCCGCCCTCGGTGGCCTTCATCATCTACTCGGTGCTGGTGCCGGGCGCGTCGGTGCCGGCGCTGTTCGCCGCCGGCATGGTGCCCGGCATCCTGGCCGGCTTCGCGCTGATCATCCCGGCCGTGTGGCTGTCGCGCAAGCACAAGATGGGCTCGCTGGAAGCGCACCTGCCGCGCCCGCCGTTCTGGAAGAGCCTGCGCGAGGCGTCCTGGGGCCTGGCCGCGCCGGTGCTGATCCTGGGCGGCATGCGCATGGGCTGGTTCACGCCGACCGAGGCCGCCGTGGTGGCGGTGTTCTACGGCCTGTTCGTGGGCATGTTCATCCATCGCAGCATCAAGCCGCGCGATCTGTTCACCATCCTGCGCGAAGCCGCCGAGCTGTCGGCCGTGATCATGCTGGTGGTGACGCTGGCCGGCATCTTCGCCTGGGCCCTGTCCACGCTCAGCGTGATCGACCCGATCACGCACGCGATCGTCAATTCCGGGCTGGGCGAATGGGGCGTGCTGGCGCTGCTGATCCTGCTGCTGATGACGGTGGGCATGTTCCTGGACGGCATCTCGATCTTCCTGATCTTCGTGCCGCTGCTCATGCCCATCGCCAATGCCTACGGCTGGGATCCGGTGTGGTTCGGCGTGATCCTGACGCTGAAGGTCGCGCTGGGCCAGTTCACCCCGCCGCTGGCGGTGAACCTGATGGTGTCGTGCCGCATCGCGCGGGTGCCGATGGAATCGACGGTGCCCTGGGTGGTGTGGCTGCTGGGCGCGATGTTCCTGGTGCTGGTGGCGGTGCTGGTGTTCCCGCAACTGGCGCTGTGGCTGCCGCACAAGCTGGGATATTGAACGCCGGGCGCGCGCCGCGCGCCGGCCTGGACAGGTACGGACATCACAACGAGAAGAGAGGAGACGCAAGATGAAGTTCCGCAATTGGATCGCCGCCGCCTTGTGCACGGCCGCCGTCGCCGGCCTGGCGCCCGCCCACGCGCAGACCTACAAGCCCGAGTACAAGCTCTCCATCGTCGTCGGCACCACCTTCCCCTGGGGCCAGGGCGCCGAGATCTGGTCCAACCTGGTGCGCGAGCGCACCCAGGGCCGCATCAACATCAAGGTCTATCCCGGCACCTCGCTGGTCCAGGGCGACCAGACCCGCGAATTCACCGCCATCCGCCAGGGCGTGATCGACATGGCCGTGGGCTCGACCATCAACTGGTCGCCGCAGGTCAAGCAGCTGAACCTGTTCTCGCTGCCCTTCCTGATGCCCGACTACGCCGCCATCGACGCGCTGGTGCAGGGCGAGGTCGGCAAGGAGATGTTCAAGCTGATCGAGAAGGCCGGCGTGGTGCCGCTGGCCTGGGGCGAGAATGGCTACCGCCAGCTGTCGAACTCCAAGCGCGAGATCAAGCGCCCCGAGGACATGAAGGGCATGAAGCTGCGCGTGGTGGGCTCGCCGCTGTACATCGACACCTTCACCGCGCTGGGCGCCAACCCCACGCAGATGAGCTGGGCCGACGCCCAGCCGGCGCTGGCCAGCGGCGCGGTCGACGGCCAGGAGAACCCGCTGTCCATCTACACCGGCTCCAAGCTCTACACCGTGGGCCAGAAATACCTGACGCTGTGGAACTACGTAGCCGACCCGCTGATCTTCGTGGTCAACCGGGAGGTCTGGAACGCCTGGTCCGAGAAGGACCGCGAGATCGTGCGCCAGGCCGCGCTGGACGCCGGCAAGCAGCAGATCGTCATCGCGCGCAAGGGCGTGACGCCTGAAGACCCGTCGCTGCTCAAGGAAATCGAAGGCCACGGCGTCACCGTGACCTCGCTGTCCCAGGCCGACCACGACGCCTTCGCCAAGATCACCAAGCCGGTCTACGACAAGTGGAAGAAGCAGATCGGCGAGGATCTGGTCAACACCGCCGAGAAGGCGATCGCGGCCCGCAAGAAGTGAAGATCAGGAAGCAGACCGTAAGGATTTAGCAGCAAGCCCAGGGGGAAAGGCGGCCATCATGAGCCGCCGCCGGGCCGTTTCCCGAGGCAGCCGCAGCGCGCCAGCGCAAAGAGCCGCCCGGGAGACCGCCACAAGCAAGGCCGGAACGCAGGTTCCGCCGATCTAGGACGGGCGCCGGCCACAAGCCGGCGCCCGTTAGTTTTGGCGCAGCCGCCGAGGCGACCGCGCCAACCGCCGCTCGGTTCAATATTGCTCAATATCTTTAGGAATTCTCTGATTCCACCCTGCCAATTCGCACCGTACGCTCAATCCGCGTTTCCTGAAGCTATTTCCAAACGTGAGAGCGGACATGAAGAAACTTCTGGCGGTCATTGTCATCGTGCTGGCGGGATGCGCAACGCAACAACCCCCACCAAAGTACCAGCTCGACAAGCAGGCCAACCGGGCGGCGATTGAATCAGGCAGAAAGGTCGAAGTGTTCTATCACGCCGATGATTTCACGGTGGTCGACCTGGGTGGATCACAATCCGCCAATGTCCTGGGCATACTCGGCCCCATCGGCACGCTCATCGGCCTGGCCACCCATGCCGCGCACAAGCTGGATGCTCCGGCCCGCGCGCAACGCCGGTCCGAGGAATTTTCCAAGCAGATCGCCGACAACATGCCGGATCAAAGCATGAACCGGGATTTCGCCAGAAAGCTGGGGGACCTGCTCGAAAAGGACGGCCGGGAAGTCAAGCTCACGCAGGTGAAGCGCCCCAGCGGCAACGCGGATCTGGCGTTGAGCAAATCGGAAGACATGATCGCCACGGAAGGCTATATGCAGCTCATGTTGAGACTGACTGTGGGCTACGGGGCCACGTCCGCGACGGACTCGTTCAAGCCTGTCACGATCATCGAATATGCCTTGAAGGATCCCGCAGGCAAGGCGCTGATGTCCCGATCCTTCACGCGCATCTACGGCGAGGCGGACAAGACCTATCTGAGCTATCCCGGACTGCTGGAAGACTACAAGGGCGCGCGCGAGGAACTGGCGGGACGGCTGAACTATTGGAACGAACCGCTATACACCGAGATATTCCGATTTTCCGACGCCGATTCCGTCGCGGTGAAATAGCGTCTCGTCAAGGCTCCTCGGTGTACTGCTCCACCCGGATATGGAAGGTCGGTATGCGCGACCACTGCGCGCGCGCCGACAACAGCGTTTCCTCCGACGCGAACACCAGGTTCCAGGCATGGCCGTCATCCACCCAGGAATGCGGCGTCGACTCCCAGCCGCAGCACACAAAGCGCAAAGGCTGGATGCCGTAGCGCCGGCGCAGGAAGTCCTCGGCTTCGGCCGCGTGGGTTCCGTCCAGCCGGTAACGCGCCACCAGCGGCTTGCCCTGCCCTTCGTATTCCGCGTGGCACCCTTGGTATTCGATGTAGGCGGGCTTGTCGCCCTGCTTGTCCAGGAAGTCGCCGCAGGCGGGCGCGGACGTCGCCTTCGCCGTGACGCAGGCCGACAAGATCAGGCACAGGGGCGTCAGCAGCGCGGCCAGACGCAGAACAGCTTCGGGATGGATCACGGCTTGCCTCTATTTATCAATGTTCCGGTCGCGCCCCGCGGCCGCCGGAAACGGGTCAGCCTTATTGGCGGGTCGTGCGCTTGCGCGCCGGCGTGTCAGCCGATGTGGCGTCGGCAGGGACGCCGGCGTCGAGGTTGAGCACGCGGTCCTGATCCGGCTTGCCGGCGTCGGCGACCTCGACGTAGGTGCCGGGCTCGAGGATGCGCGCGATGTCCTCGGCCGACTTGCCGCCGAAGCCCTGGCCCCCGCCGAACATGCGCAGGCCGGACGTGTCGATGGCGCCCTGCACCGTCACCACCGTCAGGACCCGGTCATCGACGCGGAACTCGACCCGCTTGCCGACGCGCGTGCGCGTGAACTCCGCCAGCGGACCACGGCTGCCCGGCGTGAAGGTCACGTCGACATACTCGCCCTGCCCCGCCTCGCCTTTGCCCGCCACGGCCTGCACGACCTGCAGGTAGGCGCTGTCGGCCTGCGCCAGCGGACTGAAAAACAAGGCCAGAGCCAATACCGACAGCCCCTTCGTCAATCGCGTCATGCGCTTTCTCCTTCTGTTCGTGGCGCCGGCGCCGCCGGCGCGCCAGGATCAGCCTGCTTCCTGCGCCAGATTCTGCCATGCCCCGGGACTGCGCCCTTCCTCGGCCAGAAATTCCACCAGCGCCGGCAGCGCCGCGTCCATCGGCCGGTTGGGCTGCATGCGCATCACATAGCCCCAGGATCCGGCCAGCTTCAGGCGCGGCATCAAGGGCACCAGCCTGCCGCTGGCCAGTTCCTCGTCGACCAGCGGCGCGCGGCCCAGCGCGATGCCCACCCCCGCCGCGGCGGCGGCCACCACGGTGCTCAGTCCGCTCAGGACCAGCGGCTCCTGCCGGTCCGCCGGGTCCAGGCCCAGCCGCGCGCTCCAGGTATCCCAGGACGTCTCGGGGCTGTCGACATGCTTTTCCTCCAGCCAGCGGTGACGCGTGAAGACGCGCGGATCGTCGCGCTCGCCGGGCGGCACCAGCGCCGGGCTGCACACCGGCACCACGGTTTCGCTCATCAACCGGATGTCGCCGGGCTGCGGCAGATGCGGGCCGTGCTCGCGCACGTGCAGGAAGGCCAGGTCGATGTCCTGGGCCTTCCAGGCCGGATCCTGGCTGGCGTGCAGGAATACCTGCACATCGATGTCCGGATGCAGTTCGATGAAGCGGCCGATGCGCGGCGCCAGCCACAGCGCGGCCAGCGAGGGGTTGACCGACAGGTTCAGGCTATGACGCCGCTTGCTGCGCACGGCCACGCGGACGTTGCGGCAGGCGGTCTCCAGCAGGGTCAAAGCCTGCTGTACGGATACAAGCAAAGTAGCGCCGGCCTCGGTCACCTGGGCCCGCCGCAGGGTCCCGCCCCGGTGCAGCAGCGTGGCGCCCAGGTCCGATTCCAGCGCCCGCAACTGATGACTGACCGCGCTTTTGGTGACGTTCAGCTCGACCGCGGCGCGACTCAGGCTGCCGAGCCGAGCGACGGCCTCGAAGGCGCGTAGCGCCGCCAGCGGCGGGGTATGGGTGGGCAAGTCGGGCATGGGTTGAGTTTATCTCAACCGTGTATTGAAAAACCATCGCTTTCGCGTTCGCGCGCGATCGGGGACCATGAGCCGCATGGACCGTATCCTGGCGCGCATCGCGCGGGCGATCCGGTCGCTCATACGAAGGACAACGAAGGAACATCGATATGTATTTCGACGCGAGACTCTGGCGCCTGACGCGCGGCCTGCGCACCGGCATGGCGGGCGGCATCCTGCTGGGCCTGCTGGCGCTGGCGGCAGGCATTGCCCGCTATGTCTTCCTGGGCCTGATGCTGGCGCGCGTGTTCGACGGCGCGCCCTGGAACGACTGGGCCTGGCCGGCCGCCGGCGCGGCGCTCATGGTGTTGCTGCGCTCGCAGCTCGACCACTGGCGCACGGTGCAGGCGCAGCGCGCCTCGGCCGCCATCCAGCTGTCGCTGCGCGGCCGGCTGTACGACCGCATCGTGGCGCTGGGACCGGCCTGGTTCGCGCGCCAGCGCACCGGCGGGGTGATGCTGACCGTGGTGGACGGCGTCGAGCAATTGCAGACCTTCTTCGGCCAGTACCTGCCGCAGCTGGCCATCGCCGCCGCCGCGCCCTTCGCCATCTTCGCCGTGATCGCGTTCTGGGACGTGCCCACGGCGCTGGTGCTGCTGGCGGCGGCGCTGTTCGCGCTGGCCGGCCCCATGGCCGTGCACATGCTGGACCGCCGCGCCAGTCTGGCGCGCACCCGCTCGCTGAACGAGTTCGGCGAGGACTTCCTGGACGCCATGCAGGGCCTGCCCACGCTCAAGTCCTATGGCCAGGGCAAGGCCTGGGGCGAGCGCCTGGCCGAGCGCGCGCGCAAGCTCTCGGACAACACTTTCTGGGTGCTGTCGGTGAGCCTGCTGACGCGCGGCATCACCGACCTGGGCGTGGCCCTGGGCGCCGCGCTGGCGCTGACGCTGGGCGCCTGGCGCGTGGCCGCCGGCGACATGAGCGTGGAAGCGCTGCTGATCGTGCTGATGGCCGGCACCGAGATCTTCCGTCCGCTGCGCGACCTGCGCTCGGTGCTGCACCAGGGCATGCTGGGCCAGTCGGCCGCCGCCAGCATCCACATGCTGATGGACGCGCGGCCGCTGACCCCGCCGCTGTCCGCCGACAGGGCCACCCCCGCCACGCTCGCGCCCACCATCGAATTCGACAACGTCGCCTTCGCCTACACGCCCGAGCGGCCCGCGCACCAGGGCCTGAGCTTTCGCATCGCCGCCGGCGAACGGGTCGGCGTGGTGGGCCCCAGCGGCGCCGGCAAGTCCACCATCGTGCGCCTGCTGCTGCGCGAGTGCGTGCCGCAGTCCGGCACGGTGCGCGTGGGCGGACATGACCTGAACCAGCTCGACGCCGACACGCTGCTGTCGCAGATCGCGCTGGTGAGCCAGGACATCATGCTGTTCCACGGCACCATCGAGGACAACCTGCGCCTGGGCCGCCCCGACGCCAGCCGCGAGCAGCTGCGCGCGGCCGCCAGCGCCGCCAACATCGACGACTTCATCATGGCGCTGCCCGACGGCTACGCCACCCGCATCGGTGAACGCGGGCTGCAACTGTCCGGCGGCCAGCGCCAGCGCCTGGCGATCGCCCGCGCGCTGCTGCGCGACGCGCCCATCCTGATCCTGGACGAGGCGTTGTCCTCGGTCGACGCCGAGAACGAAGCGCTGATCCAGCAGGCGCTGGACCGGCTGATGGAAGGCCGCAGCACGCTGATCCTGGCGCACCGGCTGGCCAGCGTGATCGGCGCCGACCGCTGCCTGGTGCTGGACCAGGGCCGCGTGGTCGAGTCCGGCAGCCATGCCGAACTGATGCGCCAGGGCGGCCTGTATCACCGGCTGATGCGCGAACAGGCTGCGACGCTGGCGCGGCCGGCCGACGCGCAAGCCGATGCGCAGGCCGACGCGCGGACCGACATGGCGGACGCCGGCGTCGCGCGCGCCCAGACCTTGACCGGCCACGCCGGCGCCGCGCCCTCGCCCGCCGTCTCGGCGTCGACGCCTGTGTCCACCACTGTCACGCGTGACCCGCGCGAAGATGGCCGGGACGAGCCGGACCTGGACAACCCGCAAGCCCCCGGCGCGCGCCCGCTCGACGTGGACGCCGCCCAGGTGGGCTGGCGCGACACGCTGGGCACGCTGCTGTCGGTGGTGCGGCCCTGGCGCGGCACGCTGATCGCCACCATCCTGCTGGGCGTGGCGCGCGTGGCCGCCTTCATCGGCGTGGGCGTGCTGAGCGCGCTGGTCGTGGCCGCCATCCGCGACGGCCGCGAAATCCAGGCGCTGATCATCGCCCTGCTCGCCACCGCGCCGCTGGCCGCGCTGTTCCACTGGCTCGAATCCTGGCTGGCGCATGCGATGGCGTACCGGCTGCTGGCCGACATGCGCGTCAAGCTCTATGACAAGCTCGAACGGCTGGCGCCCTCCTACCTGCTGCAACGCCGCTCCGGCGACCTGGTGGCGCTGGCCACGCAGGACATCGAGATGGTCGAGTACTTCTACGCGCACACCATCGCCCCGGCCATCGTCTCGCTGGCGGTGCCGCTGTCGGTGCTGGGCTTCCTGGCGTTCTACAGTTGGCCGGTGGCGCTGGCCCTGCTGCCCTTCCTGGCCTATGCCTTGCTGTCGCCGGTGCGCGGCCGCCGCCGCATCGACGCGCTGGGCGACCGCGCCCGCCAGGCGCTGGGCGAGATGAGCGCCCACACCGCCGACACCATCCAGGGCCTGGCCGACCTGACGGCCTTCCAGGCCACCGGCCGCCGCCGCGACGAGTTCCTGCAGGCCGCCGACCGTTATCGCGAACGCCGGCTGTCCATGCAGCGCGACCTGTCGCGACAAAACGCCAACTTCGAACTGGCCGCCGGCCTGGGCGGACTGGCCGTGGCCGTCACCGGCGGTCTGCAGGTCGCCGCCGGCGCGCTGTCGGCCGGCATGCTGCCGCTGCTGGTGCTGATCGCGCTGGCCACCTTCCTGCCGGTATCGGAGATCTCGCAGGTCAGCCGCCAGCTGGCCGACACCATCGCCGCCACGCGCCGGCTGCACGTGGTCAGCCACGAACCGGTGCCGGTGAACGATGGGCCGGCGGACGCGCCGGTCTCGACGCAGGGCCTGTCGCTGGCCTTCGAGCACGTCAGCTTCGCCTATCCCGGCAAGCGCGACAACACGCTCAAGGACCTGAGTTTCACCGTGCCCGCCGGCGCCACGGTGGCCGTGGTGGGCGCGTCGGGCGCGGGCAAGAGCACCGTGGCCAGCCTGCTGCTGCGCTTCTGGGATCCGCAATCGGGCGCGGTCCGGCTGGACGGCGCCGACCTGCGCGGCCTGAAGCTGGACAGCCTGCGCGAGCGGGTCGCGCTGGTCACGCAGGACACCTACCTGTTCAACGACACGCTGGAGGGCAACATCCTGCTGGCCCGCCCCGAGGCCAGCCGCGAGGAACTCCAGCGGGCGCTGGAACAGGCCGCGCTGGCGGATTTCGTCGAGGCATTGCCCGACGGCCTGCGCACCCGCGTCGGCGAACGCGGCATGCAGCTGTCGGGCGGCCAGCGCCAGCGCATCTCGATCGCGCGGGCGTTCCTGAAGAACGCGCCGGTGCTGATCCTGGACGAGGCCACCTCGCACCTGGACACGCTGTCCGAGATGCAGGTGCGCGGCGCGCTGGACACGCTGATGCGCCATCGCACCACGCTGGTGATCGCGCACCGGCTGTCCACCATCCGCGACGCGGACCTGATCCTGGTGCTGGACCAGGGCGCGCTGGCCGAGGCCGGCACGCACGAACAGCTGCTGCGCGGGCAGGGGCTGTACGCGCGGCTGGCCCGGCGCCAGGGCGGACAGGCGCTCAGTAGCGCAACGTCTCTGTCGACCTAGCGTGCTCACGGACCTCGGCGTCCGTGAACCACACCCGCTTGCTGCCGAAGCCCGTGTACAGGTCGAGCTGGTCGCGGGCGTGCGGCGACAGCGCGCCGTCCGGCGCCACGAAGCCGCTCTGCCCCGGCGCGACCACATCCACCGCGCGCACCGTCCTGCCGTCGAACACGGTCATGTTGTTCTCGGTGCCCCGGTTCTGCGCGACCGGATAGGTCAGCGTGGCCTTGGCATCGGCCTGGGGCACGCCCAGGAAGTTCTTGGGCGCGAAGACCATGGGGCCGGCAGGAACTTTCCAGGCCGCCTGGTCGGGCCCGTAGGCCTGCTTGAGCGCGGCCAGCGCATCGTCCAGCGCCGCCAGCGTGACCGTCTCGGGTCGCTGCCCGTTGAAGAAGTCGTAGCCTTGCGGCACGCCGGCGTCCGGCCCGGCCAGCGCATTGAACAGGACCTTCACGCCCACGGTCAGGTTGATCGAGCCCGTGGACGGCGCGGCCGTGGTGGGATAGCCGGTGGCGCTGTACCACTTGAAGAACTCGGCCGGCATCGCGTCGGCCAGCGTGCGCTTGAGCATGGCGCGCAGCCAGGCATCCATCACCGCCGGCCCCGCGTTGTCGTAGTAGCCCGGCGTGCGCTCGGCGGTGTTCATGCCGTCCCAGGCCGCCAGCCCGGCCACCAGCCGCGCGCGCTCGTCGCTGGCAGGCAGCCCCGCCACCGCGCGTTGCAGGAAGGGCAGGAAATGACGGCGGTTGACGTCGGCGTAGCTGGTCGTGCGGATCAGGTCCCACATCTGTTGCGGGCTGACCCGGCCGCCCTGCGCGGTCATGGCTTTCAGGCGCGTCTCGATCTCGGCGTAGCGGTCGGCCTGGCCCCAGACGATGGCGAACAGGTCGGTGGACGGATAGCCGCGCATGGGCTGGTTGTTCCAGTTGGCGATGAAGCCCTGGCGCGGGTTGTACACCTGCGGATTGGTGGAGAACGGCAGCATGCCGTCCCAATCCATCTCGCCGGTGCCTGGCACCGGCAGGCGCGGATCGTGGCCGGGCTTGCGCTTGGGATAGAAGCCGGTGTGCGCGTAGCCGATATTGCCGCGATCGTCGGCGTAGTACCAGTTGATGGTCAGCGCGTGACGCGCCGCCTGGGTCTTCCACTGGTCCCAGTTGGCCGACTGCGTCTTGCGCACCCAGGCCAGCAGCGACTGCATCTCATAACCCTCCCAGGCACGCGCCTTGGCGTAGGCGACGTGCTGCGACTCATCGAACTTGACGATCAGGCCGTGCACGCTGCGGTACACATCCATCAGCACCGGCTCGCCGCCCTTGACCAGAATGAGTTCGCTGCGTTTCTCCATGCGTTTCCACTGGCCGTCGTGGAAGTAGCGCGTGCGGTCGGCGGGGTCCAGCTTCTCGGCGTAGATGTCGACGTCGTCGCCGAAACCCGCCGTCGACCCCCAGGCCACGTGCGCGTTGTGGCCGAACAGCACGCTCGGATAGGCGAAGGGCGTGTTGCCCACCACATCGAAGCCCGCGCCGTGCAGGCCGATACCGTAGGTGTAGGCGGGGTTCCACCAGCCGAACTGGGGCCCGTTCAGCAGGATGGCGCGCGCATCCCGGGCGTGGTCGCGCCCGACGAGCCAGATATTGCTGGTGGTGGGCCAGCCCGCGATGCCCGGCTGGCCGGACTCGGCGAACTGCGCCAGCAGCCGTTCGCGCAGCGCGTCCGGCGGGCCGTCCAGCACGCCGCGCGTCTGCGGATCGCGCGGCACGCGC
This sequence comes from Achromobacter sp. AONIH1, assembly GCF_002902905.1. Classification (NCBI taxonomy): domain Bacteria; kingdom Pseudomonadati; phylum Pseudomonadota; class Betaproteobacteria; order Burkholderiales; family Alcaligenaceae; genus Achromobacter; species Achromobacter sp. AONIH1. The sequence goes on from NZ_CP026124.1 coordinate 5,063,730, forward strand.
TCCAGCATGGGCGGCGTGCCGTCGTAGCGCGGCAGCGCATAGGACAAGGCCGACGCGCCCGGGGCGGCGGCGCCCGATGTGGCGACGCCCGGCCGGTAGCTGCCCTCTTCCTCCGGCACGGTGACCGGCGCGCGGCTGTCCGTCATCCAGCGCAGCTGGTTGAAGATCTGCATGGCCCGCGCCTCGCCGTGCCGGTCCTTCAATGCGGTCAGCAGCGCCAGGTTGTCGATCTCGCTGTTGGCATCGGAAAAACGGTTGGCCATGGTGCCCACGTACACCATCGCCACGTCATAGGCGGTCCAGTCCGACGGCTGGAATTCCAGGTCGTTGAATTCCTTGGGCATCAGGCGGCCGGGCTCGGCGCGCACCCGCGCGATCCAGGCATTCATGCCGGCGGCGTAGCCATCCAGGATCTGGCGATCTTCCGGCGACATCGCGGCCAGCTGGCGCTGGATGCGCTCGGGCGAGAAGTTGCCGCGTATGGACTTGTCGAACGCCACCATCGACGGCCCCAGCACTTCCGCCGTCTTGCCCTGCGTGGCGCGGCGGGCCATTTCCATCTGGAACAGCCGGTCCTGGGCCACGGCGTAGCCGTAGCCGTAGAAGATGCCGTGCACCGTGGCGGCATAGACATGGGGCATGCCGTATTCATCGCGGCGGATGGTGACCTGGCCGCTGGCGGCGGGCCGCGAGGCGGGAACGGCGGCGGCGGAAACGGGGGGCGACGATTGCGGCGCCGGCGCGGCGTGAACGCCCGCGTGCGCACAGGCCGCCAGGATGGCGGCCGACAGGAATTGCTGCTTCATTTGAATCTTGTCTCCATGAACAGTGACGCCGGGCCATGCCGGCCCCGCGCGCCGCGCGGCGCCTCTGCGGACGCCATCGCGGCTTCATGATACGGAGAGCCAATTTATAATTCCAATGCATTTATTTCATACATTTCATGCGTTCGAATTATGGATTTCCAGAAGCTCAAGCACCTGCTCGCCGTGGTCGAACATGGCACGTTCTCGCGCGCGGCGGAAGCGGTCAACCTGTCGCAGCCCGCGCTCAGCCGCAGCATCCAGGCCCTGGAAACCGAGCTGGGCCTGCCGCTGCTCGACCGCGGCACGCGCCGGCTACGCCTGACCGCTTACGGCGCCTGCGCCGTGGAGCGCGCGCGCCGCATGCGCCACGAAGAGGCCGAGCTACAGCGCGAACTCAAGCGCATGCACGGCGGCGAATCCGGCAGCCTCAACATCGGCCTGAGTCCCACTCCGGCCTCGTTGCTGCTGTCTCCCCTGCTGGCCCATATGACGGCGCGCCATCCGCAGGTGCGCGTCAGCGTGGAGCTGGGCGCGACCGATGCGCTGCTGGCGCTGCTGCGCGCCGAACGCATCGACGCGCTGGTCTGCGACGCGCGCCTGCTGCACGACGCGCCGGACATCTACGCGCAGCCGCTGGCGCCGTTGCGCGCCGGCCTGGTGTGCCGGGCCGGACATCCCATCCTGGCGCATCGGCGCGTCGGCGTCGCGCAGATCCGGCAATACCCGGTCGCGTCCACCTCGCTCAGTCCGGAAGTCTCGCTGCGGCTGGCCGAGACCCTGGGCCCCGGCGGCGCTCCCGAACAAATGGTGACCGTGCGCTGCGAGAACCTGGAAGCGCTGACGCGCCTGGCGCTGGACAGCGACGCGCTGCTGCTCGGCGTGATCAGCGTCACCCGCCGCGAGCAGGAAGCCGGCCTGCTGCGGGAAGTGCCCATCGCGCCGGACCGCGAGCGGCGCGGCCACTATGCGCTGGCGCGCCTGGCCGGCCGCACGCCGTCGACGGTGCTGGATGCGTTCCATGCCTACACGCGGCAGCGCTGGACCGACCTCGCGGCCTACGCGCAACGATCGCGTTGAAAAAAACCGACAGGGTCCACGCGCGCGGTTGATTCACATGTGTCCGTTCTATAGAATCATTCGTTCGGGCATTCGTCCTATTTTCTTTTCTTCATCCAACACACCACTGGGAGGCGCAAGATGATGAATCCGCATACCGCCATCCCGCGCGTGTCTCCGCGACGCTCCTAAGTCGTCGCCCGCGCGGACCCATCGCCTGACGCGTATCAGGCGACTGGTCCTCCGCGCCTGTCACCAACCCAAAACGCAATGCCCGCGCCCACCCGGCGCCGGGTCGTTTTTCCTCCTTTACACAAGGATTCCTGGCGCGTCCCGTGGCGTCAGGCCATTGCATATGGCTATCAAAAAATCGAATCAACGAGGACAGGCCTTCACGGATGTCCTGGGCTATACCTTCCGCCACTGGGCCCGGCAGCCCCTGCGCACGCCGCTCATCATGGCGCTGGCGCTGCTGGCGGCCGTCGCCGACGTGCTGACCCCGCTGTACGCCGGCAAGCTGATTGACGCCGTGGCCTCCGGCGCGGCCGGCGACGCGCAGGTCTGGCACGCGGCCATGACGGCATTCTGGCTGCTGGTCGCGTTGGGCCTGGGCGCCATGCTGCTGCGCCAGGCCGTGTACTACAGCATCATCGGCTTCACGCTGCGCATGATGAACGGCATGATGTCCAGCGCCTTCCACCGCGTGCAGCGCCTGTCCACCGACTGGCACGCCAACAGCTTCGCCGGTTCGACCGTGCGCAAGATCACGCGCGGCATGTGGGCGGTCGACCAGCTCAACGACACGCTGCTGATCGCCCTGCTGCCCTCGGTGGTGATGCTGGTGGGCGCCACCGCGCTGCTGGGCTGGCACTGGCCGCTGATGGGGCTGGTGGTGGGCCTGGGCTCGGTGATGTATATCGCGTTCACCGCGCTGCTGTCGCTGCGTTACGTGGCGCCGGCCGCGCGCCTGGGCAACGCCTGGGACACGCGCATGGGCGGCGCGCTGGCCGACGCCGTGACCTGCAACGCCGTGGTCAAGGCCTTCGGCGCCGAACGGCGCGAGGAAGCGCGGCTAGCGCGCGTGGTGGACAAGTGGCGCCGCCGCACCCGCCGCACCTGGATGCGCGGCACGCTGAACGCCGGCGTGCAGGGCGCCATGCTGGCGCTGATGCAGGTCGCCATGATCGGCGCATCGCTGTGGCTGTGGGCACGCGGCCAGGCCAGCGTGGGCGACATCACCTTCGCGCTGACCATGTTCTTCATGCTGCAGGGCTATCTGCGCGAAGTGGGCACGGACATCCGCAACCTGCAACGCTCGATCAACGACATGGAGGAACTGGTGACGCTGGAACGCCAGCCCCTGGGCGTGGCCGACAAGCCGGGCGCGGGCGCGATCCGCATCACCGAGGGCGAGATCCGCTTCGACGACGTGACCTTCCGCTACGGCGCGCACGACACGCCACTGTACGAGCATTTCTCGGCGCGCATCGCGCCGGGCGAGCGCGTCGGGCTGGTGGGCCATTCGGGTTCGGGCAAGACCACGTTCATCAAGCTGATCCAGCGCCTGTACGACGTCAACGAAGGCCGCATCCTGATCGACGGACAGGACATCGCCCAGGCGCAGCAGGCCTCGCTGCGCCGTCAGATCGCGATCGTGCAGCAGGAGCCCATCCTGTTCCACCGCACGCTGGCCGAGAACATCGCCTACGGCCGGCCCGGCGCGACGCAGGCCGAGATCGAGCACGCGGCGCGGCAGGCCAGCGCGCACGACTTCATCATGCGCCTGCCCAAGGGCTATGACACGATGGTGGGCGAGCGCGGCGTGAAGCTGTCCGGCGGCGAGCGCCAACGCGTGGCGATCGCGCGCGCCTTCCTCGCGGACGCGCCCATCCTGATCCTGGATGAGGCCACGTCCAGCCTGGACAGCGAAAGCGAGGTGCTGATCCAGCAGGCCATGGAGCGCCTGATGGAAGGCCGCAGCACGCTGGTGGTGGCGCACCGGCTGTCCACGGTGCGCGCGCTGGACCGGCTGCTGGTCATGGACCATGGCCGCGTGATCGAGGAAGGCAATCACGAGACGCTGATCCGTCGTCCCGGCGGCGTCTACCGCCGCCTGTTCGAGCGCCAGGCGCTGGAGCTGACCAAGGGGATGTCGCTGGAGGAGCTGCGCGGCGACGCGTCGCGCTTCGTCGACGAACCCGAGGACAGCGACCTGGCGCTGGATCCGCGCTGAGGCCGCGTGGCGCCGGCCGCCAGCGGCGGTCGGCGCCAGACGCCGCCAGCCGCTGGCGCGTACCGGGGGGCCGCTATCAAGCCGGCCGCTCGGCCAACGTCAGGCGCAGGCCGAAGCCGATCAGCGCGGTGCCAAAGACCAGGCTCTGGATCTTCTGCGCCTTCGGGCTGGCCGACAGCCAGCGCCCCATCGCGCCGCCCGCCAGCGCGCACAGCACATCGAACGCCAGCCCCAGGCTGACCAGGATCACGCCCAGCACGGCGAACTGCCGGCCCACCGGACCGCTCGCCGGCGACACGAACTGCGGCAGCAGCACCGAGCAGAACAGCAAGGCCTTGGGATTGAGCACATTGGTCAGTACGCCGGACATCAGCGCGCCGCGCCAGCTGGTCGTCTTCGCGGCGTCGGCCGCGCCCCCCGCCTCGTAGGACATGGGACCGGCGCGCAGCAGCTTCACCCCCAGCCACATCAGATAGCAGCCACCCGCCAGCCGGGCCGCGTCGAAGGCCCAGGGATGCGCGCGGAACAGCGCGGCCAGCCCCAGCGCCGCCAGCGTGACGTGCGCGGCGCGCGCGATCGCCAGCCCCAGCGCCACCGCCAGCGCGGGCGCCCGTCCGCGCAGCAGCCCGGTTTCGAGCAACAGGATCATGTCCGGACCCGGCACCACATAGACGATCACCAGTGCCCCTAGAAACAACGCCATATCGGCCATGACGGCCCTCCTTCGATCTTGCTGCGCAGGGCGTCATTCTAGGAAAATCGGGCTGGCATGTGCTTGCGATTCATGCCAATGAGACTATTATTATTGGCACGAATGGCTATCCAAAAATCGATTTCTTCAATTCTATGCCAAACCCATCCCCCAAGCATCAACTGGACGGCTACGACCGCCGCATCCTGGAAGCCCTGCAGAAGAACGGCAGGCTGAGCAATGTCGAGCTGGCCGAGCAGATCGGCCTGTCGCCCTCGCCCTGCCTGCGCCGGGTGCGCATGCTGGAGGACGCGGGCGTGATCCAGGGCTATGAGGCCCGGCTGGCGCCGGACGAGGTCGGCCTGGGACTGACCGTGTTCGTGGGCGTCAAGGTCGAGCGCCACCACGAGCGCGACGCCGCCCGCTTTCGCAAGGAGGTCAGCGCGCTGCCGGAAGTGATCGCCGCGCACCTGGTGTCAGGTGAGTCCGATTTCCTGTTGCAGGTGGTCGTGCCGGACCTGCGCGGCTACGAACGCTTCCTGCTGGACACGCTGCTCAAGCTGCCGGGCGTGAAGGACATACGCAGCAACTTCGCGATCCAGACCGTCAAGCCGCAAAGCCCGCTGCCGCTGGATCATCTGGCGCGCTGAGGCGCGCGGGGCGGCGCGCTGCCGCCCTTGCCCGCCGCCAGCGGCGGCCGTGCCGCGCCGTCAGCCCGGCATCGCCGCCGCGGCGCGCGCCACCTTCGCCGACCGGCTCTCGAAGCGCGCCTGCGATTGCGCCAGGTAGCGCTGCACGATGGCCGGGTCCGAGGTTTTCGGAGTGCCGCCGGGGAACGGCGGCTCGGGGTCGTACTCGACCTGCAGCTGGATCAGCTTGGCGACGTCCTCGCCGCACAGATCCGCGACCACCCTCAAACCCATGTCTATACCCGAGGTGACGCCGCCCGCCGTGTAGATATGGCCGTCCACGCACATGCGTTCGTCGCTCGGAATGGCGCCGAACCGCGACAGCAGTTCACGCGCGCGCCAATGGCTGGACGCGCGCCGGCCGCGCAGCAGACCCGCCGCGCCCAGCAGCAGCGAACCGGTGCAGATGCCGAACACATACCTGGCGGCCAGCCCCTGCCGGCGCGTGAAATCCACCCATTCGGCGTCGATGATGGCATCATCCGTGCCCGGCCCGCCGGGCGCCACCAGCAGGTCGCAGGGCGGCGCATCGGCCAGGGTGCGCGTCGGCACGAAGGCCAGTCCGTGGTCGGATCGCACCGGGTCCCGCGTTTTTGCGACAAAATCAACAGTGAAGCCCGGCGCGCTCGCCAGCACTTCGTAAGGCCCGGTCATGTCGAGCTGGGTCAGTCCTTCGAACAAGAGAATATTGACATGCATGACGATGCTCCATCGGAAAAGCCAGACCCGAGCTTATGCGGAGCAACCGGCCCGCGCGTGCCAATCATCGCGCCGATTGCGCCAAAACGTGTCGTCTTCGTGCTGTACGACGGCTTCCAGCCGCTGGATCTGGCCGGCCCCTGGCAGGCGTTCAGCTCCGCCAACGAGGAAGCCGAGGCCGCGCTGTACCAGCTGGGCACCGTGGCCGCCGAACCCGTGGTCGCCACCTGGGACCAGGGCCTGCGCATGCAGGTGGACTGCACCTTCTCGGAAGACGGGGATGGTCCGGTGGACATGATCGTGGTGCCCGGCGGCCCCGGCGTGGAGCGCGCCAGCGCCCATGGCGAGACGCGCGCCTGGCTGCGCCGGCGCGACGCCGGCACGCGCCGCACTTGCAGCGTCTGCACCGGCGCCTTCCTGCTGGCTTGCGCCGGCCTGCTCGACGGCCGCGTCGTCACCACGCACTGGCGCTCGGCCGACCGGCTGCGCCAGCTGTACCCCGCGCTGCGGGTGGAGGACGACCGCCTCTACGTGGACAGCGGCAAGTACTGGACCTCGGCCGGCGTCTCGGCCGGCATCGACCTGGCCCTGGCCCTGATCGAGCGCGACCACGGTCCCGAACTGTCGCAGCAGGTGGCGCGCCGGCTGGTGGTCTTCATGCGCCGCGGCGGCGACCAGCGCCAGTACAGCCAGACCCTGCGGCTGCAGGACCGCGCCGGCGCGCCGTTCCGCGAGCTGGTGCAGAAGATGGAGGCGCGACTGTCGGCCCGCTGGTCGATCGACGACATGGCCGACGCCTGCGGCATGTCGCGCCGCACCTTCCAACGCAAGTTCATCGCGCATTTCGGCGTGGCGCCCACGGAAGTGCTACGCATGCTGCGGCGCGAGCGCGCCGGCGCCGTGCAGGCGACCGGCAAGATGTCGAAGAAGGAAATGGAAAGGCACCTGGGGCCGATGGGCTGACCGGCCCGCCGCGCTTGCCTGCCGGCGGCATGGCCGCCCTACCCCGCCACCCCCACCGACACCCCGCCGCACACATGGATCAGCTGCCCGGTCACGAAGGCGGCGCGCCGGTCCATGAACATGGCCACCACGTGCGCCACCTCTTCCGGCAAGCCGCTGCGGCCCACCGGGATCGCGGCCTCCAGCGCGCGCGTGCGCGGATCGCCGGGGGGATTCGACGCGTTGAACAGTTCCGTCGCCACCGGCCCCGGCGCCACGGTGTTCACCGTGATGCCGTCGGCCGCCAGCTCCAGCGCCCAGGTCCGCGTCATGGCCGCCAGCGCGCCCTTGGACGCGCCATAGGCCGTGCGCCCAGGCTTGCCCAGCGCGGCGCGGCTGCCGATGTTGACCACGCGTCCGTGGCGGGCCGCGCGCATGCCCGGCAGCAGCGCCTGCAGCAGTACAACGGGCGCCACGAGGTTGACGGCCATGGTGCGCGCCAGCGCGTCCTGCGTGACGGCCTCGATGCCGGCGACCTCGATCATGCCGGCGTTGTTGACCAGATGCAGCACGGGGCGCGACGCGGCCAGTTCGCGCGCGGCCTCGCCCGCCGCCCGCGCGTCGGCCAGATCCACCGAGCGGAAGGTCTCGCCCGGCAACAGGGACTCGGGCGCGCCCCGGCTGAAATTGACGGCCTCGTAGCCGTCCTCGATCAGCCGCGCGACGATGGCGCGGCCGATGCCCCGGCTGCCGCCAGTGACCAAAACGGTGCCGTTTTTCATTGCGCGGTGATGCCCTTGTCCTTGACCAGCCCGCCCCATTTGCGCCGCTCGTCCTGCTCGAACGCGGCCAGTTCCGGGCCGAACAGCGCGCCGGGCTTGGCGCCCTGCGCGGCGAAGCGCACGGCCAGATCAGGCGAGCGCAGCCCCTCGCGGGCCGCCTCGATCAATTGCCTGACGACGGGCTCGGGCGTGCCGCGCGGTGCGTACAGGGCAAACCAGGCGGTCACGTCGAAGCCCGGCAGCCCCGATTCCGCGACGGTCGGCAGCGCCGGCGCGGACGGATCGCGCGCCGCCGACGTCACGGCCACGCCGCGCACCAGTCCGCCGTCCTGGATCTGAGCCAGCGCGCCCGGCAGGTTGTCGAACAGCAGATCCACCTGGCCGCCAGCCACCGCCGGCAGGGAAGCGGAGGTGCCCTTGAACGGCACATGCAGCATCGAGATGCCGGCCATGGCCTCGAAATAGGCGCCGGTCAGGTGCACCGACGAACCGACGCCCGGCGAGGCGTAGGTCAGCTTGCGCTCCGGATTCTGGCGCGCGGCCTGGATGATGTCGGCCACCGTGCGGTACGGCGACCTGGCGCTGACGGCGATGACGTTGGGCGTGGTCGACACCAGCGCGATCGGCACGAAGTCGCGCGCCGGATCGAAGGTCATGTTGGCGTACAGGAAGGGATTGATGCTTTGCGTACCGATGGTGCCCAGGCCCAGCGTGTAGCCGTCGGCCTTGGCCCGCGCCACGTAGGCCATGCCGATATTGCCGCCCGCCCCCGGCCGGTTCTCGACCAGCACGGTCTGCTTCAGGCCGGGCTCCAGCGCGCGGGCGATGGCGCGGCCGAACAGATCGGCCCCGCCGCCCGGCGGATAGGGCACGACCACGGTCACGGGATGTTCGGGATAGCCGGCTGCGGCGGCCGGCCCCGTCGCCACGGCCAGCGCCGCGATGGTGAAGGCGAATGCGGCCCGCAGGGCGCGCGCATGCTGTTGTTGCGTCATGAGTCTGTCTCCTTGAGGGCCAGTGGCCCTGCCCCCGCTTTGCCGCGGGTGTCTCATGCGCGCAGCCTGCCTGCGCGCCCGATACGCACATACAAAACCACTGCGAACCCACTTTGAACCAGGCCGGCCATGCCGCGTGACGCGCCCGCCGCCAGCCGCATGCCGTCGCGCGCCGGGGCGGCCCGGCGTCAGATGACGGCAATCGGAAGAATGCCGATGGATCAAAAGTACATAAATACGTACTATATTCATATAAACACGAAAAACCGACCGGAGACAAGCCCATGAAACGCTGGACCCGCCGGCCCGAGGGATCGACCTGGGGCGATTTCGGACCGGACGACGAGATCGGCCGCCTGAACCTGCTGACCGAAGAAAAAGTGCTGCAGGCCGTGCGCGAAGTGCGCGCCGGCAAGGTCTTCTGCCTGTCGCTGCCGCTGGACCTGCCGGGCGGCAACGTGCTCAATCCGCGCCGCCATCCGCCGGCGCTGGCGCCCACGCGCCGCGACGGCCAGCCTTACCTGAACTTCCAGATGTCGCGCCTGCAGGAAGGCGCGGTCGACGTGCTGTCGGACGACCAGGCCACGCTGTCGCTGCAATACTCCACGCAATGGGACGGCCTGAGCCATGTCGGCGCGCTGTTCGACGTGCTGGGCGACGGCCAGGCCCGGCGCGTGTACTACAACGGCTATGCCGCCGGCGTGGACGTGCTGGGCGGCGGCGATCCTGGCGCCGATGCCTGCTGCCCGCCCGGCGCCTCGTATGCGCGCCGGCTCAGCGTCAGCCGCTACGCGGAAAAAGGCATGCAGGGCCGTGGTGTGCTGCTGGACCTGGCGCGCGCCTTCGGCACCGGCCGCACGCCGGTCGGCCTGGCGCAGTTGCAGGCCGCGATGCACGAACAGCGGGTCGCGGTGGAACCCGGCGACATGCTGGTGCTGCGCACCGGCTTCGCCGAGGCGCTGGTGCAGATGGACGGCAAGCCCGACGCGCATCGCCTGGAACAGACGGGCGCGGTGCTGGACGGCGCCGACGCCGCATTGCTGGACTGGATCACCGACAGCGGCGTGGCCGCGATCTGCGCCGACAACTACGCGGTCGAGGCCTACCCCGCGCGCACGTCCGGCCCCGGCCATTCGATCCTGCCACTGCATCATCACTGCCTGTTCAAGCTGGGCGTGCCGCTGGCCGAACTCTGGTACCTGAAGGATCTGGCCGACTGGCTGCACGCGCAGGGCCGCAACCGCTTCCTGCTCACCGCGCCGCCGCTGCGGCTGCCGGGCGCGGTCGGCTCGCCGGTGACGCCGATCGCCACAGTCTGATACCACCATCCTTCGAACCATCGCCGGCGGACTTTCGCCCCATCCGCCACCGCGCCAGCGCCCATCGAATCATTTCAATGAACACCGTGCCCGTCTCCAACGCTATTGCCGACACCTTCGCCGCTCACCTGGATGCGCTGGCCGCCGCCGATCCCGCGCGCGCCCTGCTGATCGACCCGGACGGCGCCGTCAGCGCCGCCGAGCTGCGCGCGCGCGCCGTCGCGCTGGCCGCCGGCCTGAGCCGCCTGGGATTGCAGCCCGGCCAGCGCGTGGCCATCTGGCTGCCCAACTGCGCCGCCTGGGTCGAATCCTTCCTGGCCTGCGCGCGGCTGGGCGCGCTGGCGCTGGCGGTCAACACTCGTTTCCGCGCGCTGGAAGTGGCCGACATCCTGGGGCGCGGCAAGGCCGACTGGCTGATCTTCTGGCCGGGCTTCAAGGGCATCGACTTCCAGGGCGTCCTGGACGACGTGCCGGCCGAGGCCCTGGCGCGGCTGCGCGGCGTGATCGCCATCGACGCGCCTGACGCTGCGGCGGCCGGGTTGACGGCGCCAGAGGCGTCCGCCGCCACCGGCGACCGACATGCCCTGCCCCGACACCGCTACGCCGACCTGCGCGCCTGCGCCGACGCGCCGCCGCCCGCCCAGGCCAACACCGGCGTGCTGTGCTTCACCACGTCCGGCACCACTTCCCGGCCCAAGTTCGTGCTGCACGACCAGCGCACCCTGCTGGCGCACGGCGCGGCGGTGGCGCGCGCCTTCGCCTACGGGCCGGCCACCCGCGTGCTGGCCAGCGCGCCGTTCTGCGGCGCATTCGGCTTCTCCACGCTGGTCAGCGGGCTGGCGCAAGGCGCGCCGGTGGTCTGCTCCCCGGTGTTCGACGCGGCGGCCTCGGCGCGCGAGATTCGCGAACACGCCATCACTCATACCTACGCCAACAACGAGGCCCTGACGGGCATCATGCGCGCGGCCGCGCCCGGCGACCTGGCATCGGCGCGGCTGTTCGGCTTCGCCAGCTTCACCCCGGCGCTGGACGGCATGCTGGACCTGGCGCGGCAGCAGGACGTGCCGCTGACGGGCTTGTACGGATCGAGCGAACTCCAGGCGCTGGCCGCCGGCCAGCCGACGACGCCGGCCCGGGGCGATGTGTCGGCGCGCCTGCTGCCGGGCGGCGCGCTGGTCCATCCCGAGGCGCGGGTACGCGCGCGCGATCCGGAAAGCGGCGCCGTGCTGCCGCCGGGACAGTCGGGCGAATTGGAAATCCGTTCGCCCAGTCTGATGCTGGGCTACCTGGACAATCCCGAAGCCACCGCCCGCGCGTTCACGGACGACGGCTACTTCAAGACCGGCGACCTGGGCTATGCCTTGAGCGAGCAGCAGTTCGTGTTCCAGGCGCGCATGGGCGACTCGCTGCGGCTGGCGGGCTTCCTGGTCAATCCGGCCGAGATCGAGCAGGTGGTCGAGTCGCTGCCCGGCGTGCGCGCCTGCCAGGTGGTGGGCGCGACGCGCGCGGACAAGACCGTGCCCTACGCCTTCGTGCTGCTGCAACCGGGCGCGCGGGCCGACGCCGCGGGCTGGACCGCCGCCTGCAAGGCCGTGATGGCGGGCTTCAAGGTGCCCGCCGGCTTCACCGCGCTGGATGCCTTCCCGTCCATTGAAAGCGCCAACTCGGTGAAGATCCAGAAGCACAGGCTGCGCGAGATGGCCGAGGCCCTGCTCGCCGCCGCCCCCTGATCCGAACCCGCCCACGACCGACGCCCATGCCCGCGCCCAAGCTCTTCTCGCACAGCCCGCAGCCGCTCTACCTGCAGGCGGCCGCCCTGTTCCGCAGCCATATCCAGAACCGCAGCTGGCGGCCCGGCCAGCAGATCCCGCCGCTCGAAGCGCTGGTGGAAACCTACGGCATCTCGCGCGCCACCATCCGCCAGGCGCTGGGCCAGCTGGAGCAGGACGGGCTGATCCGCCGCTCGCGCGGCTCGGGCACCTTCGTCAACGCCGAACTGCCCGAAACGCCCACGCTGCTGATCCCCAAGACCTGGGCCGAGACGGTCGAACTGAGCAACCAGCTGGGCACCGTGTCGCTGGTGGAGGCCGAGGCCGGCCTGCCCTTGCCCGACCCGCTGGGCATGCCCTGCGACGCCGGCCGCGACGGCAGCTTCCAGTACCTGCGTCGCGTGCACACCACCGAGGGCGGCCCCTTCTGCTACAGCGAAGTGTTCCTGGAAAGCGCGCTGTTCCGCAAGCACCGCGCGCAGATCAACAAAAGCACCGTGGCGCCGGTGCTGGACCGCTACTACGGCGCGCGCCTGACGCAGGCGCGCCAGGTGCTCAACGTGATCGAGGCAGGGCAGGAATCGGCCGAGGCGCTGCAGATTCCCGTGTCCTCGCCGGTGGCCGAACTGCGCCGCTACGCCTGCATCGACGACAACGTGGTGTATTACGCGCGGCTGGAGTTTCCGTTCCGCAAGGTAAGGATGGAGTTCGACCTGCTGGCCGGCCGCTGAGACACACGAACGAATGAATAACAGAGCGCCGCAGCAATCAGCCCCAGGCGCCATACGAAGACCGACGACACCCGGCACCCAAGAGGAGACCCCTTCCATGAAGTCCCAACCGCAATTCCGTCCGGCCGCGATCCCGCGCCGGCCGCTCACCCGCCTGTGCGCCGCCCTGGCGCTGGCCGCCATCCCCGCCCTGCCCGCGCTGGCCCAGGCCCCCGCCATCTCCGACGATATCGTCCGGCTCGGCCTGATCCTGGACATGAGCGGCGTCTACGCCGACGTCACCGGCAAGGGCAGCGCCACCGCCGCCGAGATGGCCATCGCCGATTTCGGCGGCCAGGTGCTGGGCAAGAAGATCGACCTGCTGGTGGCCGACCACCAGAACAAGGCCGACATCGCCGCCGCCCGCGCGCGCGAGTGGTACGACACGCAGAAGGTGGATGCCATCATGGACGTGGCCGGCTCCGCGCCGGCGCTGGCGGTGCTGGAGGTGGCGCGCGAGAAAAAACGCATCGTGGTCTACAGCGGTCCCGGCACCGAGCGCATCACCAACGACCTGTGCTCGCCCTATTCGGTGCACTACACCTACGACACCTGGTCGCTGGCCAACACCACCGCGCGCGCCACGGTGGAGCAAGGCGGCAAGAGCTGGTATTTCCTGACGGCGGACTACGGCTTCGGCTATACGCTGCAAGCCTCGGCCACCGAAGTGGTCAAGGCCAATGGCGGCACCGTGCTGGGCGCGGCGCGCCATCCGCTGGGCTCGTCGGACTTCGCCTCTTATCTGCTGCAGGCCCAGGCCAGCCGCGCGCAGGTCATCGGGCTGGCCAACGCGGGCGGCGACACGGTCAACGCGATCAAGGCGGCCAGCGAATTCGGGCTGACCCGCGGCGGCCAGAAGATGGCCGGCCTGCTGCTGTACATCAACGACATCCACGCCATCGGCCTGGAAGCCGCCGCCGGCCTGACGCTGACCGAGGCCTTCTACTGGGACCTGAACGAGCAGACCCGCGCCTGGTCCAAGCGCTACTACGACAAACTTGGCAAAATGCCCAACATGAGCCAGGCGGGCACGTATTCCTCGGTCATGCACTACCTGAAGGCGGTGCAGGCCGCCGGCACCGACGACGCCGCCGCGGTCATGAAACAGATGAAGGCCATGCCCATCAACGACTTCTTCGCCACCAACGGCCGCATCCGCGAGGATGGCCGCATGGTGCATGACATGTACCTGTTCGAGGTCAAGAAGCCGTCCGAGTCGAAGCAGCCTTGGGACTACTACAAGCTGCTGGCCACGCTGCCGGGCGACCAGGCTTTCATGCCCCTGTCGAAATCCTCGTGCCCGCTGGTCAAGCAGGCCGGGGCAGCCAAGGACTGACCATGCACACCCAGCGCCCCATCCCCGCCACCATCGCCGCCGTCATCCGCGACGGCCAGGTGCTGCTGGTGCGCCGCGCCAATCCGCCGGACCAGGGGCGCTGGGCTTTTCCCGGCGGCAAGATCGAGATGGGCGAACGCATCGAGGACGCGGCCGCGCGCGAGCTGTTCGAGGAAACCGGCGTCACCGCCGAGCCGCTGACGGTGTTCGACGCGGTCGACGTGTTCGACCACGACGCCGACGGCCTGCTGCGCCGCCACTACATCCTGGTGGCCGTGCTGTGCCGCTGGATCTCGGGCGAGCCGGTGGCCGGCGACGACGCCAGCCAGGCGCGCTGGGTGCCGCTGGCCGAGCTGGACGCGCAGGCGCTGGCCCTGAGCTTCGGCGTGGCGGACGTGGCGCGCAAGGCGGCGGCGCTGGCGGGCTGAACCGCGCCGCGCCTCCCGTCATCCCCGCCGCGCATTCCCCTATGATGGACGGCCACGCCGCTCATCCCGCCCGCCCCATGTTCGACGCTTACCTGCAACGCTGGAACCTCGCGCCCGCCGGCGCCCCGATCACCACGCCGGCCGCCCGTCTGCTGCCCGTGCTGCACGAGGGCCAGCCCGCCATGCTGAAGATCTCGCACGAACAGGACGAAAGAGAAGGCGGCGTGCTGATGCGCTGGTGGGACGGCCAGGGCGCGGCGCGCGTGCTGGCGCATGACGACGACGCCATCCTGCTGGAACGCGCCACCGGCACACGCTCGCTGGCCGAGTACGCCCGCAACGGCCGCGACGACGAGGCCACGCGCATCATCTGCGATGTGCTGGCCCGCCTGCACGCGCCGCGCGCCAAGGCCCCGCCGCCGCTGCGCACGCTGGAATCCTGGTTCGTCGACCTGTGGCCCATGGCGCAGGCGCAAGGCGGCATCCTGGCCGACTGCGCCCGCCACGCGCGCGCCCTGCTCGACGATCCGCGCGACCCGGCCGTGCTGCATGGCGACGTGCACCACGACAACATCCTGGACTTCGGCGAGCGCGGCTGGCTGGTGATCGACCCCAAGCGCCTGCATGGCGAGCGCGCCTTCGACTACGCCAACATCTTCTGCAATCCGGATCTGGCCGACCCCAGGCCGCCGGTCGCCATCGTGCCGGGCTGCTTCGACCGCCGCTTCGCGCTGATCACGACCGCGTCCGGCCTGGAACCCCGCCGTCTGCTGCAATGGATCGCGGCCTGGTGCGGCCTGTCGGCCGCCTGGTTCATGGGCGACGGCGATGACGCGGCCATCGACCTGAACATCGCCGGCCAGGCGCTGGCGCGGCTGGCGCGTTGAGCGCCGCCACGGCCGCCATTCGCGCGCTCGGGGCACGCTACCTGACCGGCATGTCCGCGCCAAAGGCCGCCTCGAATCGTTGCGCCAGCCATTGCGTGAACACGCGCACCCGCGCCGACACCTGCCGGTTCTGCGGATACAGCACCGACACCGGCATGGGCGCGGGCGGCAGGTGCGGCAACACGACCTTGAGCTGGCCGTCCGCCAGCTCCCGCGCCACGCGGTAGCGCGGCACCTGGATCAATCCCAGCCCGGCCAGGGCCGCGCCCGTGTACAGCTCGGCCCCGCTCACGCT
Source organism: Achromobacter sp. AONIH1 (assembly GCF_002902905.1). Taxonomy (NCBI): domain Bacteria; kingdom Pseudomonadati; phylum Pseudomonadota; class Betaproteobacteria; order Burkholderiales; family Alcaligenaceae; genus Achromobacter; species Achromobacter sp. AONIH1. The sequence goes on from NZ_CP026124.1 coordinate 5,079,427, forward strand.
GACCGCCGCGCGCGGCGCGGCCTGCACGCTGCGGCCATCGACCAGGAAATCCATGGTCATGGCGCGGCCCGTGGCGCTGGACTGGTAGTTCACCGCCCAATGCGCGTCCAGGTCCTCCAGTCCGGCCGGCTCGCCGTGCCGCGCCAGATAGGCCGGGCTGGCCACCGTCACCTGCGGCATCAGTGCGATGCGCCGCCCCGCCAGCGACGAGTCCTGCAGCTCGCCGGCGCGCAGCACGCAGTCCACGCCTTCACGCACCAGGTCCACGTAGCGGTCGTCCTCGCCCAGGTGCAGCGTGATGTCGGGGTAGCGCGCGAGGAAACCGGGCAGCCCCGGCATCACGAAATACCGCGCCAGCGTGCCTTGCGCGTTCACGCGCAGCAGGCCCTTGGGCGCCTTGTCCAGGAAGGCGCCGTCGGCTTCCTCCAGGTCGGCCAGCAGGCGCACGCAGCGCCGGTAGTAGATCTCGCCGTCGTGGGTCAGGCGGACCTGGCGCGTGGTGCGCTCCAGCAGCCGCGCGCCCAGGCGCTGTTCCAGGCGCTTGATCAGGTTGGTGACGGTGGCGGGCGGAATCCGCAGATCCTCGGCCGCCTTGGAGAAGCTGTGGCGCTCGGCGATGCGCGCGAACACCTGCATTTCCTGGAAACGGTCCATGGGGCTCGGCCTATTATTTATGCAAATGAAATTATGTCTGCAAATATAGGCTGATTATTTTTCCAGTGGAATAGCGGATCATGGCAAGCATTCCCTCATGACACGGAGCATTTCCATGACCCAGCAGACTTCCCGGCGCGTCGCCCTCGTCACCGGCGGCTCACGCGGCATCGGCGCGGCGATCGCGCTGCGCCTGGCCCGCGACGGCCACGCCGTGGCCATCAACTACGCGTCCAGCAGCGCCGCCGCCGAAGCGCTGGCGGCGCAGATCCGCCAGGCCGGCGGCCAGGCCGCCGCGTTGCGCGCCGACGTGTCCGACCCCGCCCAGGCCAACGCCCTGTTCGAAGCGGCCGAAGCCGCGCTGGGCCGGGTGGACGTGCTGGTCAACAACGCCGGCGTGCTGCATGTGCAGCCGCTGGCGCAGACCAGCGACGAACAGTACGAGCAGATGTTCAACATCAACACGCGCGGCACCTTCAACATGCTGCGCGCCGCGGCGACCCGGTTGGCCGACGATGGTCGCGTGATCAACCTGTCCAGCACCACGATCGCGCTGAACCTGCCCGGCTATGCCGCCTACATCGGCAGCAAGGCGGCGGTGGAAGGCTTCACCCGCGTCTTCGCCAAGGAGCTGCGTGGCCGCCGCGTCACTGTCAACGCCGTGGCGCCCGGGCCGGTGGCCACCGAACTCTTCATGACGGGCAAGAGCGCGGAACTGATCGAGCACTACGCCAGGCTGCCGCCGCTGGAGCGGCTGGGCCAGCCCGACGACATCGCCGGCGTGGTGGCGTTCCTGGCCGGACCGGACGGCGGCTGGGTCAACGGCCAGGTGCTGCGCGCCAACGGCGGCGTGGCCTGACGCGGCGCGGCGGGCGGATGGAAGCGCTCCCGTCCGCGTTTACGTTCAGGGACGGCGCGCCTGGCCGGATGCCGCGCCCGGCTCCGGCATGGCGTAACCCTGCGCGCGCAGGAAGTCGCGCACCAGCGGCTTCCATTTCTCGGGCGCATGCGTGAACAGCGAATGGCCGTTGTCGCCGTCCGGCCCCAGGCGTTCGAATTGCGCATGGCCGCCGGCGGCGTTGTAGGCCTCGGCCCAGCGTTGCGGCCATTCCGGCCCCCAGTACAGGTCGTTCTCGGTATAGATCCAGAGCATGGGCATGCGGGTGGTCGCAGCGTAGCCGGCATAGGTTTCCTGCAAGCGCTCGGGCCCGCAGGGCTTGCCAGGCGATTTGACCGGATCCCCGCCCGAACCGCCCGCGAAATTGATGGCGGCGCGCACGCCGGCCGGCCCGGCCGCCGCCAGCGCCACGGTCGAGCCGCCGCCCACCGACTGGCCCAGCGCCACCACGTTGGCCGGATCCACGTCCGGCCGCCGCGCCATCGCCTCGATCACCTGCGCGATCTCGCTCGCGGCACGGTTGAACATGGGCGTGAAACGCCGGTCGCCGCAAGGGCCGCTGTTTTCCAGATCGGGGCCTCCAGTGGCGCCATAGCCCAGCCGCACCGGCACGGCCACGACGAAACCAGCGTCGGTGAAATAGCGGGCCGCCGTCGCATAGCGCGCGCGGCCCAGCTTGGTGCGGCCGGCGGCGTCGCCGGCCCGGCCGTGGCTGATCACCATCAGCGGATGCCGGCCCTCGCCCTGGGGCGTGAACACGGTGACGACCAGCTCGCCCCTGGCCTGACCGCCGTTCTCCAGGTCGACCTGGACCGGCACGCGCACCACGCTTTCGTTGGGCAACATCTCGGTCGCGGCCTTCGCGCCCTGTCCGGCGCAGCCCGACAGCGCGGGCAACGCCCCCGCCGCACAGGCCAGCAGGACAGCCTGGACCCACCCGCGCCGTGGGCGCGATGCCCGGCATGCGGGCAGGGATTCGAGTGTGTTCGACGGGTCGCGCGTGTCTCGCATGGCGAAAGCCTCCGGGCTGGCCGCGGCGGACGGCCCGCGCGCGACAGCAGAAGCCTACCCCTGCCCCTGCCGATTGCAAGCCGGGACTTGCCCAGCTTGGAACAACGCCCCGCTCAGAACCGGTACTGCGCGGTCGCCACCACGGTGCGCGGTTCGCCGATGCGGATCTGGCCCGCGCTGGTGGCCGACGCGTAATAGGTCTTGTCGGTCAGGTTGCGCACCGCCAGGCGCCAGTCCCACTGACCCGTGCGATAGCCGACCAGCGCGTCCCAGCGCGCATAGCCGGGCAGCACCGCCGTGTTGGCGTTGTCGGCATAGCGCTGGCCGACAAAGGTGACGCCGGTTTCGCCGTACAGGCCCTCGGCCGGCTTGTACGTGAGGAACACGCTGCCATTGCGGCGCGCCACGTTGCCGACGCGGTTGCCGGCCAGGCCGTTGTTGTCCTCGACGATCGACGCGTTCTGCAGGCCCAGCCCGCCGCGCAGATACCAGTTGCCCTGCAGGCGGCCTGCGGCGGTCAGCTCCACGCCGCGCGATCGTTGCAGGCCGGTCAGCAGCACGATGCTCGGATCGTTGGGATCGGTGGTGCGGCGGTTGTACAGCTCCAGGTTGTAGAACGCCAGCGTGGTGCTCAGGCGGCCGTCCAGCCAGTCGCTCTTGACGCCCACTTCGTACTGGCGGGTGCGCTCCGGGTCCAGCTCATTGGTATTGCCGCGCGCGTTGGGCGTGATGCCGATGAGGCCGCCGCCGGTCGGCGAGAAGGTCTTGCTGTACGAAGCGTAGAAGGAATGGTCGCGCAGCGGTGTCCAGACCACGCCGGCGCGCGGGCTGACGCCGCTGCTGCTGCGCGAGGCCGAGGCGTCGAGCAGGCGGTTGGTCGAATCGATGTTGAAGCGGTCCAGCCGCAGGCCCAGCAGCACCTGCCAGGCCTCGTTCAGCTTGATCTGGTCCTGCACGTAGTAGCCCTGGGTGCGGACCTTGTGGCGCGCGTCGCTGTTGATCGTCATCGCGCCCTGGTGCTGGCGCGAAAGGTCCGGGTCGTACAGGTCCAGCGTCGGCACGGGCTGCGCGCCGGGGCCGCGCGTGGCGGCGGTGTACAGCCTGGGCGAGCGATCCTGGTTGGCGAATTCCATGCCGAACAGCACGCGGTGTTCGATGGCGCCGGTATGGAACAGGCCCTCGGCCTCGAAGTTGTTGCTGATGTTGCGCGTGCGCAGGTCCTGCTGCCAACGCGTGCGGCTGACCTTGCCGGTGGCGGCGTTGTAGCCGGTCAGGTAGGTGTTGTCGAACTCGCTGTCCAGCGCGAACACGCCCAGCGTGTGACGCAGTTGCCAGCCCGGCGCCACCGTGTAGGCCAGGCGCGAGCGGAAGGACTGGGCGCGGTCGTCGATGTAGTCGCGGTCCGGGTCGCCATAGACGGTACGGCGGCCCACGTCGGCCGGACGGCCGTTGACGCTGGGGATGCCGCGATCCGGCGTGCGATCGTAGCGGCTGTATTCATACTGCACCAGCCAGTCCAGGTCCGGCGTGATGCGCCAGTTCAGCGACGGCGCCAGCAGCTGGCGCTTGCCGCCGATCTTGTGGCTGAAGCTGTCGACGTCTTCCTGGCCCACGTTCAGGCGCACGCTGACCGTGTCGCTGGGGTCCGCGCTCAGGTCGCCGTAGAAGCTGCGCAGGCCCCAGCTGCCGCCCTGCGCCTCCAGCGAGGACTCGCGGCCCGGCTGCGGCGCCTTGCTGACGCGATTGACGATGCCGCCCTGGCTGCCGCGACCGTACAGCACGGCGGCCGGGCCCTTGAGCACCTCGATGCGCTCGATGTTGTGCAGGTCGCGCACGTACTGGCTGTCGTCGCGGATGCCGTCCAGGTAGAAGTCGTTGCTGGCGTCGAAGCCGCGGATGCGCAGCGAATCGAAGCGCGTGTCCTGCGCGCTGGAGACGTTGGGGATGCCCGAGAGCGCCTCGCCCAGCGTGCTGACGCCGTAGCTCTGGACGTTCTCGACCTTGACGCTGTCGATGGCCTGCGGCACGTAACGGGCCGGCGTCTGGGTACGGGTGGCGGTGGTGACCTGCGGCACGCGCGGATCGTCGACGCTCTGGCCTTCGACGCTGATGGGCTGCAATTGCGCGGTCTGCGCGTGGACGGAAACAAAGGGGATGGCGTGCAGAGCCAGGGCCACGCCCAGGGTCAGGGCGCGCGGCTTGAAGAGAACGTGCATGGTGCGAGCTGCGGTGGTGAGTAGGTCTTATCGAGACGGAATATTATCGAGAATCACTTTCATTCGTAAATAAGAACCTTCTCATAACTAATACCCCGCGCGCGCCTCGTTGCGGATGGACAACAGCCGTCCATCCTCCTCCCGGCCGTCGATCGTCCGGCGCACGCGGTCCTCCCCCATCCGCACGAGTACGCCGCCGATGCCCGCCGCGCCCTTCGATACCCGCAAACTCGCGAGGGCCCTCATCCCTTGCGCCCAGGCCGTCCTCGTCCGATCGGCCGAGCCTGGACGCAACGAGGCCGGCACGCGCCGATGCACTCGGGTCTTTGGCCTACACGCAAGCATGGCCACACGGAGGAGCGAAGCATGAGGCGGGCAGGAAAGGCTCTGTATTAGGCTGGCCCCGCAGTACTCCGACTCACCTTCATCGATTGGACGACAGCAATGAATCAACTCATGCATCCGGACTGCCATCCTTTTGCCCAAGCTGGCAACCTGAAACAGATCTCCGCCTACTACGAGGAGGGACGACGCGTCATATGGATGATGCTGCGGGCCCAGCCGCGGCCCTGCTTCAACCATGAATTGATAGACGAGATCATGACGCTGGCCCGCGCCGCCAAGGACTCCGGGCTGCCCATCGACTTCTGGGTAACGGGCTCACTGATCCCGCAGATCTACAACGTGGGCGGCGACCTGAACTTCTTTTCCGAAGCGATCCGGGGCGGCCGGCGCGAGGCTTTGCGCGCCTACGCGCGCGCCTGCGTCGATTGCGTGCACGCCGCCAGCCGCGGCTTCGACACCGGCGCGATCTCGCTGGCCATGATCGAGGGCACCGCGCTGGGCGGCGGCTTCGAGGCCGCGCTGGCGCACCATTTCGTGCTGGCGCAGAACAATGCCCGCATGGGCTTTCCCGAAATGGCCTTCAACCTCTTCCCCGGCATGGGCGGCTATTCGCTGGTGGCGCGGCGCTCGGGCATGCGGCTGGCCGAAGAACTGATCGGCACCGGCGAGTCGCACACGGCCGAGTGGTTCCAGGCGCGCGGCCTGGTCGACGTGCTGTTCGAGCCGGGCGACGCCTACAAGGCCACGCGCACCTTCATCGACGTGCTGCGGCCCAAGCTCAACGGCACGCGCGCCATGTTGCGCGCGCGCCAGCGCGTGCTGCGGCTGTCGCGCTCGGAACTGATGGACATCACCGAGGATTGGGTCGAGGCCGCCTTCTCCATCGACCCGAAGGACCGCGCCTACATGGAGCGGCTGGTCATTGCGCAGAACCGGCGCAGCGCCGCCGGGCCGGAGGCCGGCATGGAAGCCACCATGCATTGAGCGCCCGCGCGGCGGCGGGCGCGTGCAGGCGCCGGGGCGACCCGGCGCACGCGCTCAGGCGATCAGGTGCAGCCGACGCCGCCGCGCCAGCCATTCGGTGAACTCGGCCGCCGGCATGGGCTTGGCGTACAGATAGCCCTGCTTTGCATCCACGCCCAGGGTGTCGAGGAAGGCGGTTTCCTCGGACGTCTCGACGCCCTCGGCGATCACCTTCAGCTCCAGCGTGCGCGCCACCGTCACGATGGCGCGCGCCAGCGCCTGCGAGACCGGGTTCTCGTTGACCCCGCGCACGAAGCTGGCGTCCAGCTTGATCGCGTCCAGCGGGATGCGCGCCAGCTGCGACAGCGAGGAATAGCCGGTGCCGAAGTCGTCCAGGTGCACCCGCGCGCCCAGCTTGCGGAACTGCTTGATCAGCTCGATGGCCGAATGCTCGTCCTCGATCAGGCAGCTCTCGGTGAGTTCGATGTCCAGCATGCAGGGATCCAGGCCGGCGTCGGACAGCGCGCTCATGAACTCGCTGACCAGGCCCTTGTCCTCGAGCTGGCGCGCCGAGACGTTGACCGCGACGCGGATGTTCAGGCCCTCGCGCTTCCAGGCGGCCGCCTGGCGCGCGGCCTCGCGCATGACCCACACGCCCAGCGGCGCGATCAACCCCGAATCCTCGGCGTAGGGAATGAAGGCGCCGGGGCCGACCATGCCGCGCTCGGGCGACTTACAGCGCAGCAGGGCCTCGACCCCGTCCAGCTCGCCGGTGCGGCCGGACAGCTTGGGCTGGTAGTGCAGCATCAGGTGGCCGTCGGCCATGGCCTTGCGCAGATTGGTGTCCAGCCACACGTAATCGGCGTTGCGGCGGTCCATCTCGGGCAGGAACACGCGATAGGTGTGGCGCCCCGATTCCTTGGCCACGTACATGGCGATGTCGGCGCTGCGCACCACGCTGTCCAGGTCGGCGCCATGTTCGGGATACATGGCGATGCCGATCGAGCAGCTGGTGTAGACCTCGATCAGCCCCTGGCGGAACGGCTCGCGCAGCCGCTCGATGATGCGTTGCGAGGTCGCCTCCAGCTCGTGGACTTCGGCGCCCTCCTGCAGCACGATGAACTCGTCGCCGCCCAGCCGCGCCAGCGTCTGTCCTTCGGCCAGGCAGCCGGAAATGGCCAGCGCCACCGCCTTGAGCAGCTGGTCGCCGAAGCCATGGCCGTAGTGGTCGTTGATGCGCTTGAAGTTGTCCAGGTCCAGGAACAGCACGCCGCCGCGCCCGCCCTCGCCCGCCGAGAGCGCCGCCTGCAGCTGCGCGGTGATGGCATGGCGGTTGGGCAGATTGGTCAGCACGTCGGTGTTGGCCAGCACGCGCAGGCGTTCCTGGGCCTGCCGCTCCTCGGTGATGTCGGTGCCCGAACAGATCAGATAGACGCGCTTTTCGCCGCTACCGCTGGTGACGAACTTGTTGCGGAACAGAAACAGCCTCGGGCCCTTGACCGTGTTGATCAGGCGCTCGACCTCGTAGGACTGGCCGTTGCGGTAGAAGGCGGCGATGTTGCGGCGGGAGGCCGAGGCCTCCTCGCGGGTCATGAACATGTCGAACACGCTGCGCCCGACGATGTCCTGCTCGCGCTTGCCGGTGTATTCCTCGCTCAGCTTGTTGAAGCGCTGCACCCGGCCGTGCTGGTCGACGATGACGATGACCGAGTTGGCCTGCGACACCACGGTCTCGGCGAAGGACAGGCCCTCGACCAGGTCCTTGGCCACCGATTCGGTGTCCGAGTAGGCCGACGCGGTGCCGGCCCATTCCTTGGGATTGATCTTGCGCCCGACCAGGTGCAGGCCGATGGGCTCGCCATACAGCTTGACCTCGATGCGCAGGCTGGAGGTGATGCCGGTCAGGTCGCGGATGGCGGCGGCCTGCTCCGGGCTCAGCGCCGTGGCGATATTGGCCGCGCCCTTGATCGCGGACAGCTCGAAGGCATCGCTATCGCTCGCCAGCCGCCAATATGGGCTGTGCGTGCCGAAGTATTGGTACAGGAGCGACCTGTCGTCCTGATTGTCGTCCTGGAAATCGGCCATTGTCTTCCCCCGCGCCGTCTTGGAATGGCTCGCAAAATACATTACGGCCTAGCCAAGCCGGGGTCAACCACTATATGAGAAAGCAACGCTTCCGGCCAGCCTCGAGGGGGGTGCGCGAGAGCCGGCCCGGGCTTGCGCCTAACACGAACGTGTTGCAAGCCTTTGCTGGCGGAGGCCGCCGGAAGCCCCGGAAGCGCCCGCCGCGATCCGCTTATTCCGGCTTGACGCCGGCCTCGTCGATCACCTTGGTCCAGCGCGCCACTTCGGCCGACACCCGCGCGCCGGCGTCGGCCGGCGTGGTCCAGGTGGCGATCGCGCCCTGGTTCAGCAGCGAGGCCTTCACGTCCGGCTTGGCCAGGATCTTCTTCAGCTCGCCGTTCAGACGCTCGACGACCGGCGCCGGGGTGCCGGCGGGCGCGACGATGCCGAACATGGAGCTGACTTCGAAATCCTTGAGCCCGGCCTCGGCGGCGGTGGGCGTGTCGGGCAGCGCCGGCACGCGCTCGGCCGAGGTCACCGCCAGCGCGCGCAGCTTGCCGGCCTTGATGCTGCCCTGGGCGGCGGGCACGGTTTCGATCATGCTCAGCACCTGGCCGCCCATCAGGTCGGTCATGGCCGGGCCGCTGCCCTTGTACGGCACGTGCAGGATGTCCACGCCGGCGGCGCGCTTGAACATCTCGCCGGCCAGGTGCTGGGGCGAGCCGTTGCCGGCCGAGCCCATGGTGATGTAGCCCGGCTTGGACTTGGCCAGGGCGATCAGCTGCGACAGGCTGGTGGCCTGCACGGAAGGATTGACCACGAACACCAGCGGCACGGTGCCGACGATGGACACCGGCGCGAAGCTCTTCTCGACGTCGTAGGTGACGCGGCCGCGATACAGGGCGGCATTGATGGAATGACTGGTCAGCGCGCCCATCAGCAGGGTGTAGCCGTCGGCCGGCGCCTTGGCGACCTGATCGGCGCCGATATTGCCGGCCGCGCCCGCGCGGTTCTCCACGACCACCGTCTGTCCCAGCGCGCCGGTCAGCTCCTGGGCCAGCACGCGGCCGATCACGTCGGTGGCGCCGCCGGGGGGATAGGGCACGATCAGCCGTATCGGCTTGTCCGGGTAGGCGTCGGCGGCCAGGGCCGGGACGGACGCGCCGGCGCACACGGCCAGCAGGGAAAGCAGCACGGCGCGGCGCGCGCCGCTGGCGATAACGGGCATGTAGGTCTCCTGCCGGGATGGGTATAAGAATTGGAACGGACGCCCGGCTCGTCAACCGCGCCAGTGTAGGGGCCATGACCTGATTGAAGAATCAGAATTTTTCTATCGACTGATCTACCAATCAAATCAATAAAAAGACCGCATCAAAGCGCTTGCGGGCCAGTTTCCCAGGTGGCTATGATCTCGGACTCGGATTATCAATAATATTATTGAGATCAAAACCCCGGCCTGACAGAGAACGACGATGACGGACAAGACCAAGGGAACGCCCACGCCGGCGCAGGCGCAAGCCGCCGGACCAACCCCAGCGCAAGGCCCCCAGGGCGTGGCGCGCGGCCTGACCAACTATGGCGACACGGGCTTTTCCCTGTTCCTGCGCAAGGCCTTCATCAAGGGCGCCGGCTACACCGACGACGCGCTGTCACGCCCCATCATCGGCATCGTCAACACCGGCAGCAGCTACAACCCATGCCACGGCAACGCGCCGCAGCTGATCGAGGCAGTCAAGCGCGGCGTGATGCTGGCCGGCGGACTGCCGATGGACTTCCCCACCATCTCGGTGCACGAGAGCTTCTCGCAGCCGACCAGCATGTACCTGCGCAACCTCATGTCCATGGACACCGAGGAAATGATCCGCGCGCAGCCCATGGACGCCGTGGTGCTGATCGGCGGCTGCGACAAGACGGTGCCGGCCCAGCTCATGGGCGCGGCCTCGGCGGGCGTGCCGGCGATCCAGCTGGTGACCGGCTCGATGCTGACCGGATCGCATCGCGGCGAGCGCGTCGGCGCCTGCACCGACTGCCGCCGCTACTGGGGCCGCTACCGCGCCGAGGAGATCGACGCCGAGGAAATCGCCGACGTCAACAACCAGCTGGTGGCCAGCGTGGGCACCTGTTCGGTGATGGGCACGGCCAGCACCATGGCCTGCCTGACCGAGGCGCTGGGCATGATGGTGGCCGGCGGCGCGTCGGCCCCGGCCGTCACCGCCGACCGCGTGCGCGTGGCCGAGCACACCGGCGCCAGCGCCGTGGCGCTGGCCCGATCGCGCCTGACGCCCGATCGCATCATCACCGGCAAGTCCATCGAGAACGCGCTGCGCGTGCTGCTGGCCATCGGCGGCTCGACCAATGGCATCGTCCACCTGACCGCCATCGCCGGCCGACTGGGCATCGACATCGATCTGGCCGGCCTGGACCGCATGAGCCGCGAGACGCCGGTGCTGGTGGACCTGAAGCCCTCGGGCCAGCACTACATGGAAGACTTCCACCACGCCGGCGGCATGCCCGCGCTGCTGCGCGAGCTGCGGCCGCTGCTGCACCTGGACGCGCTGACGGTCTCGGGCCGCACGCTGGGCGAGGAACTGGACGACGCGCCCGCGCCCTTCCCCCAGGACGTGATCCGCAGCCCGGCCGCGCCCATCTATCCGGTGGGCGGCCTGGCGGTGCTGCGCGGCAACCTGGCGCCAGGCGGCGCCATCATCAAGCAGTCGGCCGCCAACCCGGCGCTGATGGAACACGAAGGCCGCGCGGTGGTGTTCGAGGACGCCGAGGACATGGCCCGCCGCATCGACGACGACGCGCTGGACGTGACCGCCCAGGACATCCTGGTGCTCAAGCGCATCGGTCCGACCGGCGCCCCCGGCATGCCCGAGGCCGGCTACATGCCAATCCCCAGGAAGCTGGCGCGGGCCGGCGTCAAGGACATGGTGCGCATCTCCGACGGCCGCATGAGCGGCACGGCGGCCGGCACCATCGTGCTGCACGTCACGCCCGAGGCCGCCATCGGCGGGCCGCTGGCCTATGTGCAGAATGGCGACCGCATCCGCCTGTCGGTGGCGCGTCGCGAGATCGCGCTGCTGGTGGACGACGCCGAGCTGGCGCGCCGCATGGCGGCCGCGCCCGTCACGCGTCCCACGGCCGAGCGCGGCTACCGCAAACTCTTCATGCAGACCGTGACGCAGGCCGATCAGGGTGTGGATTTCGACTTCCTGCGCGCCGGCGCCACCCGGGATACCGTGCCCAAGCCGTAGCGGCCGGCCCGCGCCAACCCGCTGCACGCGCCTAGATCACAGCCCGAACGTCACCGCCCGAACCCCCAGCCCGACCGCCGATCATGAACGCCATCTCCCCCGACGACCACGCAGAACCCGCCGCCGACGCGCTCGCGGACGCCCTGGCCGAGCTGGAAGAGGACATCGTCTTCGGACGCCTGCACCCGCGCCAGCGCCTGACCGAGGACGAGCTGATGGAGCGCTTCGGCCTCAAGCGCCACGCGGTGCGCCAGATCCTGGCCGAGCTGGAAGCGCTGGGCGCGGTGGAGAAAAAGCGCAATATCGGCGCGGTGGTGCGCGCCTTCTCGGCGCGCGAGGTCATGGAGCTGTACGCGCTGCGGCAAGTGCTGGAGGTGCATGCCGCCAGCCAGATCCCGCTGCCCGTGCCGCAGGCGCGGCTGGCGGCGCTGGTGGCCGTGCAGCGCGAACACGATGCGGCGGTCGCCGACGGCGACGCGCGCCGCGTGTTCCGCAGCAACCAGCGCTTTCATCGCGAGCTTTTCGGCTTGCTGGACAACACGGTGCTGGGCCAGGCCATCGAGGAATACGCGCGCCGCACCCATCCCATCCGCTTCGGCTCGCTGGCATCGCCCGGCTATCGCGAACGCGCGCGCCAGGAGCACTGGGCTATGATCCACGCCCTGCGCGATGGCGACCGCGACGCCTTGATGGCGCTCTGCCGCGACCACCTGCTGCCATCGCGGGACGCCTATCTGGCGTCGGAACGGGCCCGGCTCGGCGCCTAGTGTGCTGTCCCGCAGATACGCCCGCACGAAATCCACCCCTAGCCGCCATGGCGTCGTTGCAAATCCTCGCGATACCTACGGGTATCGCTGCGGTTTGCGCCTAGCCCTGACGTCTATGGATGAATTTCGTCATGCGGACGTACCTACGGGACAGCACACTAGCCCGCCCCTGCCCTGTTACTTGAACGGACTGGCGTCCGTCCCATAGGCGCTGGCGCCATCGCCGCCGCCCACTTCCAGCGACACGGAATTCGGATCGACGATGGCGGCGTCGCCCTTGTAGTGCATCACCATGCCCGGGAACGCCATCACCGCGCCCACCATGAGCAGCTGGATCACGATGAACGGCACCGAACCCCAATAGATCTGCCCGGTGGTGACAGGCTCGATCATCTTGCCCGTCACCCTGTCCTTGTAGCGTTCGCGGGGCGCCACCGAACGCAGGTAGAACAGCGCGAAGCCGAACGGCGGATGCATGAAGGACGTCTGCATGTTGACGGCCAGGATCACGCCGAACCAGATCAGGTCTATGCCCAGCTTGTCGGCGACCGGCCCCAGCAAGGGCACGATGATGAACGCCAGCTCGAAGAAGTCCAGGAAGAAGGCCAGCACGAAGGTCAGGATGCTGACCACGATCAGGAAGCCCCACTGCCCGCCGGGCAGGCCCGTCAGCAGATGCTCGACCCATAGATCGCCATTGACGGCGCGAAAGGTCAGGCCGAACACGGTGGAGCCCACCAGGATGAACACCACGAAGCAGGACAGCTTGGTGGTCGTGTCCATGGCCTGCCGCAACAGGTCCAGCGACAGCCGGCGGCGCGCCACCGCCATCAGGATGGCGCCCACCGCGCCCATGGCGCCGCCCTCGGTCGGCGTGGCCACGCCGATGAAGATGGTGCCCAGCACCAGGAAGATCAGCGCCAGCGGAGGGATCATCACGAAGGTCACGCGCTCGGCCAGGGCGGACAGCAGCCCCAGCCCCAACGCCTTGTTGACCAGCGCGATGACGAAGGCGGTCGCGCCCCAGAACAGCAGCGCCACCACGATGCGCTCGTCCAACGGCGCGGTGTTGTTTTCGACCCAGAGGCCCAGGAAGTACGCCGACACGGCGGAGATCGCCATCAGCACCAGCAGCGAGCGCCCGCCCCGGCCGCCATTCGGAGCCTGGAAACGACGCGCCTCTTCGGGCAGCGCCGGCGCCGAGTCCGGCTTGAGCAGGCTCATGATGACGATGTAGACGATATACAGCCCCGCCAGGATGAAACCCGGCACCATCGCCGCGCGGTAGATGTCGCCGATGGAACGGCCGAGCTGGTCCGCCAGGATGATCAGCACCAGCGAGGGCGGGATGATCTGCGACAGCGTGCCAGAAGCCGCGATGATGCCGCTGGCCAGCCGGCGGTCATAGCCATAGCGCAGCATGATGGGCAGGGAGATAAGGCCCATCGAGATTACCGAGGCCGACACCACGCCGGTCGTGGCGGCCAGCATGGCGCCCACGAACACGACCGCGATCGCCAGGCCGCCGCGCAGCGTGCCGAAGAGCTGGCCGATGGTCTCCAGCAGGTCCTCGGCCATGCCTGAGCGCTCCAGCACCAGACCCATCAGCGTGAAGAACGGCACCGCCAGCAGCGTGTCGTTGGAAATGATGCCGAACACCCGCTGAGGCAGCGCCTGGAACAGCGAGGAGTTGAGCAGGCCCAGCTCCATGCCGACCAGGCCGAACAATATGCCGTTGGCCGCCAGCGCGAACGCCACCGGAAAGCCCAGCAGCAGGAAACCGATCAGGGTCGCGAACATGATCGGCGCCAGATTGGCGATGAGGAATTCCATGGTCAGCGGCCCTTCTCGTTCAGTTCGTTCTGTGCGGCGGCTTCGCGCGCCTGCGCTTCGCGGGCAATTTCCTCGGCCAGTTCTTCCTCGGCGCTCTTGGCGCCCTCGCGCTCGCGCGGGTCGCGGCAGCGCCCGGCCAGGAAGCCCACGCACTTGATCAGGTGCGACAGGCCGGCCAGCGCCAGCAGCGCGAAACCGACGGGAATCAGCAGCTTGACCGGCCAGCGGATCAGCCCGCCGGAGTTGGATGAATACTCGTTGCTGAGATACGAATCCATGAACACCGGCCAGGACAGATACATGATCAGCAGGCAGGCCGGCATCAGGAAGAACAGCACGCCGAAGATCTCGATGCCGATCTGCGCCCGGCGCGACAGCTTCGAGGCGATGATGTCCACCCGGACATGGTCGTTCTTCAGCAGCGTGTAGCCCGCGGTCAGCAGGAACATCGCGCCGAACATGTACCACTGCAACTCCAGCCAGGCATTGGAGCTGTCGTGAAAGAACTTGCGCATGATGGCGTTGCCGGTGCTGACCAGGACCACCAGCAGCGTGACCCAGGACACGGCCCGGCCCACGCGCAGATTGACCGCGTCTATGCCACGCGACAAGGCGAGTAGTGCTTGCATCTGTTTTCCCCTGTATCGATTCCAATCAGGCGCCTGCCCTGCGGGCTTCCCGGAGCGCCCCGGGTTTGCATCTTTCAGCCGTCTTCCCGGTGATGCCGCAGCCACGGCGTCAGCCGCCGCTCCAGCCACACCAGCAAGGAGAACAGCGCCATGCCCATGAGCGCCAGCACGAAGATCGCCGCGAACACCCGGACCGTGTCGAAGGTGCCCTGGGCGCTCATGATCACGTAGCCCAGGCCGCGCTGCGAGGACACGAACTCGCCGACGATGGCGCCGACCAGGGCCAGTGAGATCGAGACCTTCATGCCGGCCAGGATCGAGGGCAGCGCGCTGGGCAGCCGCACCTTGAAGAAGAAATCGCGCCGCGAGCCCTTCAGCACGCGCCCCAGGTCCAGCACGTCCTGCGGCACCGAGCGCAGGCCGTGGACGGTGTCCACGATCATCGCGAACACCGCGATCAGGAAGGCGATGGCGATCTTCGGCTCGGCGCCGGTGCCCATCCAGATCACGAACAAGGGCGCGATGGCGACCTTGGGCACGCTGTTCAAGGCCACGATCAAGGGGTAGATGAAGCGCTCGAACCAGCGCGATCCCACCAGCATCACGGCGGTCAGCACGCCGAACGCCACCGCCAGCGCGAAACCCGCCAGCGTGGTCATCAGCGTGTACGCGGCGTGGCCGGCGTACCAGGCCCACTCGGACGCCAGCTCCAGCGCCACCTGGCCCGGCAGCGGCAGCATGATGGCGCGCACCTGGAACAGCCGGGCGGCCGCCTCCCACAGCAGCAGAAAGACCAGCACCGACGCCAGCCCGGCCATGCGCCGGCCCGCGCCTTTCAATAGCCTGATCATCGGATGGCCTCCGGAACCGGCGCGGCCGCGCCGCCCTCATCGATCAGGCCCATGCGCTGGAACATGCCACGGATGTGCCGCACGTATTCGCCGAACCGGGGTGTTTCGCGCAGCGCCAGCGGCCGTGGCCGGGGCAGGTCGATCTCCATGGTTTCCAGGATGCGGCCCGGACGCGGCGAGAACACCATGACCACGTCGCCCAGGAACACCGCCTCGGCGATGCCGTGCGTGACGAACAGCACCGTGTTGCGGGTTTCCATCCAGATCCGCTGCAGCTCCACGTTCATCTGGTCGCGCGTCAGCGCGTCCAGCGCGCCGAAGGGCTCGTCCATCAGCAGCAGCCTGGGATCGTCCACCAGGGCCCGGCAGATCGCGACCCGCTGGCGCATGCCGCCGGACAGTTCGCGCGGATAACTCCCGGCGAACTTCTCCAGGCCCGTCAGGGCCAGCAGCGCGCCCACCTTGTCCGCGTAGGCCGCCGCCGGCTTGTGCGCGAATTCGACGGGCAGCAGGATATTGCGGCGGACGTCGCGCCATTCCAGCAGCGCGTCGCGCTGGAACACCATGCCCATGCCGTCCGGCGGCCCCTGCACCGGCTTGCCCTCGACCCGCAGGTCGCCGGCGGAAATGGTCTCCAATCCGGCCACGCAGCGCAGGAACGTGCTCTTGCCACAGCCGCTGGGTCCCAGGATGCTGACGAAGCGGCCGCGCGGCACCTCGACCGACACCGATGCCAGCGCCTCCACGCCTGCCGCGCCGGGATAGCGCTTGCGCACGCCGTTCGCCGCCACGGCCCATTGCGTCATGGCTGCACCAGGCTGTCGTAGCGTTCCGCGTGCACCAGGCCAGGCTCGTAGAACGAAGCAGCCTGGGCGTCGGCGCCGATCAGCCCCACGGTCGACAGGGTCGCGACGGCCTGCGTCCAATCCTGCGGCACGATGGCGCCCAGGCGCGCGCCGGCCGCCGGCTGGCCGAAGTACGGCTGCAAGGCGTCGATCTGGCCGCGCAGCACCTTCCTGTCCAGCCTGGACTGCGGACGCTGCGCCAGGATGGCGGCGACCGCCTCGTCCTGATGCCCCGCATAGATGTACTCCCAGGCCCGCGCGCTCACGCTGGCGAAGCGCGCGATGGCGTCGCGCCGCCGGGCCAGCTTGGACTCGTTGGCGAACAGGCCGAAGCTGGGCATGTTCAGGCCGAAGTCGGCGAAGCGCACTGCGTTCGACGGCCGGGTCTGCGACACCACCGGCAGGAAGAACGGGATGGTGGAGAACGCCGCGTCCGCCCGCCCCACCGCATAGGTGGATGCCTTGCTGGCGGCGTCGACATTGATCAGCTCCAGATCGCTTTTCTTGAGCTTGCCGGCCGCCAGGAAGGCGTCGATGAAAGGCGCTTCCAGCGAGCCGGCGGTGTAGGCGACCTTCTTGCCTTTCAGCTGCGCGGGGCCGCTGATGCCGGCGTCGGCCGGCACCAGCAGCCCGATGTCGCTCTGCCTGGCGAACACGGCCACCGCCTTGACCGGCATGCCCTTTTCACGGGCGATCATGGCCGAGGCCAGCGCCGCGTGTCCCAGGTCGAAGCTGTCGCCGGCGCCGACGATCTGCACCGTCGTCACCGAACCGTTGCCGTCCTCCAGCGACACGTCCAGGCCGGCCTGGCGGTACCAGCCCTTCTGCTGCGCCAAATGGAAGGCGCCGTGCACGCCCCAGGGCGTCCAGTCCAGCCGCACCCGCAAGGGCTCCAGGGCCTGCGGCCAGGCGGGCGCGCTCAGCGCGACAGCGGCCAGGCCCAACAAGGCGTTGCGCCAGTTTCGTGCGATTACCGCGAACATGATTTTCCCCGTTATGTGTCGACGCCGGACGCCGCCGGCGCCGCTTCCCGCTCAGCCGCCCCGGCCGAACCACCGCTTGATGCGCGCCCACAGCACGCTGAAGAACATGGCCGTGGGATTGAAGCTGGCCTGGACCGGCGCCTCGCCCGCGGCGGCGGGCCGCCGCAGCCGGGCGGTGACGTTGTTGCCGAAGTCCGCGATCATGCGGCGCACGAAGTCCTGCACCAGCCCGGACCGCGAAAACTGCGCCAGGGGCCCCTGCAGCGAATACAGCAGGTTCACGTGCACCTGCGTCTCGCCGGGCGACAGCGCTTGCAACCGGTAAGTGATGTCGCCATTGGCGCGCGACTGGCTGAGCGAGTCCTGCCCGGCGCCACGGAACACCGCCTGCATGGCGGCGTCGTCGCGCTCCAGGCGGGCCGCGCCGTTGAAGGCGGCGGACATGGGTCCGAACTTGATGGCGATCTTGCCCTTGACCCGGTCGCCTTCATGCTCCTCGATCGAAGCGCCGGGCAGACAGCTGGCCAGCGCCGGCAGGTCCACCATGAAGGCCCAGACCTCGGCCGCCGGAAAGGGCACGGTGAAACCGCCGTCGATCTGGCTGCCCCGGCCTTCCTTCTTGCCGGCCTGCGCGGCGGCGGGAACGGGCGCGGACTTGGCCGCTGCCCCGGCGCCATCCGCCACCGGCGTGAATCCCGCGAATGCCGCCTGCCGCACGGCCTCGGGCGCGGCGCCCCGGCCCTGCGCCAGGGCGGCACGCAGCGCATCCACGGCGGGATCCGGCTGCGCCCGCAGCTCCGCCAGCACGGACATCACGGCGGCCACGATGCCCATGTAGCCGGTGCAGCGGCACAGATTGCCGGACAGTTCCACCCGCACCCTGCCCTCGTCCGCCTGCGGCAGCCGCAGCACGATGTCGCGCGACGTCGCCAGCATGCCGGGCGTGCAGTAGCCGCATTGCAGGGCGTGGTGCCGCGTGAAGGCGGCGCGCAACCGCTGCATCACCGGATCGGCGTCGTAGCCCTCGATGGTGGTCACCTGCCGTCCCTCGCAGGCCACCGCGAAGGAGATACAGGACCGCACCGGCGCGCCATCCACCAGCACCGTGCAGGCGCCGCAGACGCCGTGTTCGCAGCCCAGATGGGTGCCGGTCAGGCGCGCCTGGTCCCGCAGGAAATCCCCCAGATGCATGCGCGCGGGCGCCTCGTGCGATACGCGCTTGCCGTTCACTTCCAATGTCACCTGAACCATGGCTATTCCCGTCAACCCAATGCCTGCGCCAGGCAGCGCGTCACCGCGGTCCCGTGCAGCTTGCGGTGGTGTTCATCCTTGCCCGGCATGACGCCGGCCAGCTCGTCGGCGAGCAGGACGGGGTCCAGGCCCGCCAGTCCTTGCCGCGCGATGCTCGCGGCCAGCCGGGGCAGCAATCCGGGCGCGCCGTCCAGCGCGCCCACCGCGATCCTCGCCGTCTTCGACGCGGCATCGAACCACGCGGCGCAGCTGGCCTCGGCGAATTCGCCGGTCTTGCGGCAAAACTTGTAATAGCCCCAGCGCGCCGCCGGCCCCGCCTCTGGCACATGCACGGCGGCGATCAGCTCGTCCTCGCGCAACCCGGTGGTATAGGCGCCCTGCATGTAGTCCTGGGCTGGCAGCATGCGGACCCCGTCCGGGCCGGCGATCTCCAGCGTCGCGCCCAGGCCGACCATGGTCAGCACCCAGTCGGCCGCCGGATCGGCATGCGCCAGGCTGCCGCCCAGCGTGCCGCGATTGCGGATGGCGCGGTAGGCGATGCCCGGCGCCACCTGCTGCAACGGCGTGCCGCGCAGCAGTTCGTGCACGCCATCCTCGATCTCGGCGTGGGTCACGGCGGCGCCCACGCGCAGCCCGCCGTCCTGCCGCGTGACGGTGCGCAGTTCGGCCAGGCCGGAGATGTCGATGACGACGGGCGGACGCGCCAGCCGCAGGTTCAGCATGGGTCCCAGCGATTGCCCGCCGGCCATGAGCTTGGCGCGGCCTTCGTGCGCGCGCAGCGCCCGCAAGGCCTCCTGCAGCGAGCCCGGACGCGTGTATTCGAACGCGGCGGCCTTCATGCCGTCACCTCCGCGCTGGCGGACGCGGGCTGGCGGCTGCACTGCGCGATGGCGGCGAGCACCCGCGTCGGCGACAGCGGCGTGCGCAGCAGCTCGGCCGCGCCCAGCGGACGCAGCGCGTCGTTGACCGCGTTGAACAGCACCGCCGGCGGCGCGATGGCGCCGCCCTCGCCCATGCCCTTGGCGCCGAACTCGGTATGCGGCGATGGCGTCTCGAAGTGATGCAGGCGCATGTTCGGCACCTCGGTGGCGCCGGGCAGCATGTAGTCGGCCAGCGTCGACGCCAGCGGCTGGCCGTTGTCGTCGTAGGGCGTTTCCTCGTAGAAGGCGGTGCCGATGCCCTGAGCCACGCCGCCGATGGTCTGGCCTTCGACCACCATGGGATTGATCATGGTCCCGCAGTCCTCCACCACCACATAGTCCAGGATCTCCACGCCGCCGGTGCCGGGGTCCACCGCCACCACCGCCGCGTGGGTGGCGTAGGTGAAACAGCCGGTGTCGACCTTGGGCTTGTAGCCGACGGTGACTTCCAGTCCGGCGGGATCCACGTCGGGCGGCAGCAACTGCGGCCGCAGGTACCAGGCGTCGGCCACATCCTTGACCGACACCGACTTGCCGCCCGCTTCCAGCCGGTCGCCGTTCCAGGCCACGCTGGCGGCATCGGCCTGCAGCAGGTGCGCGCCGATATGCGTGAGCCTGGGCAGCAGGCGCTTGCAGGCCTGCGACACCGCGCCGCCCGACATCACCAGCGAGCGCGAGGCATAGGTGCCGGTGGAAAATGGCGTCTGCCCGGTATCGCCATGCAGCAGCTTGATGCTGGCCACGTCCACGCCCAGGATCTCGTTGGCGATCTGGGCAAAGGTCGTTTCCATGCCCTGCCCGTGCGAATGCACGCCGACCCGCAGCTCCAGCCCGCCATCGGGCGTGACCCGGGCCGTGGCCTGGTCGAAGCCCGGAATGACGGGCGTGCCCCAGGCGGCGAACACCGAGGTGCCGTGCGCGGCCTGCTCCGTATAGGTGGCCAGGCCCACGCCGATGAGGCGGCCGTCGGCCTCGCCGCGCCGCTGGCGCTCGCGGATAGCGTCCACGCCGATCATGTCCATGGCCTGCCGCAGGCTGGCCGGATAATCGCCGCTGTCCAGGTGCTTGCCGGTGACGTTGACGTAGGGCATCTGTTCGCCCTGCACCAGGTTCTCCTGGCGGATTTCCCAGGGTTCGCGTCCGACCTCGCGGGCGATCGCGTCCATCGTCAGCTCCATGGCGAAACAGACGCCGGTGCGCGCCACGCCCCGGTACGGCACGAAGCCCGGCTTGTTGGTGGCCACCGCCTTGGTCTCGCAGCGATAGCCCTTGAACGCATACGGCCCCGGCAGGTTGCCGATGGCCTGGCCCGGCTCCAGGCCGATGGTGAACGGCCAGACCGAATAGGCGCCGCCGTCGATGGTGATCCTGGCGTCCAGCGCCAGCAGCTTGCCGCGACGGTCGGCGTAGGCCACCATTTCATAATGGTGCTCGCGCGAGTTAGCGCCCGCCGTCAGGTGCTCGCGGCGGTCCTCGATGAAGCGGAACGGCCGCTTGAAGGTCTTGGCCAGCCAGGCCACGCACAGTTCTTCCTGCTGCAGCACGCACTTGTAGCCGAAGGCGCCGCCCACGTCCGGCGACACCACCCGCACCCGACCCTGTTCCAGGTCCAGGCACTGGGCCAGCACGCTGCGGATCATGTGCGGCACCTGCGTGGCGCTGACCACCACCAGCTGGTCAGCCTGATGGTCCCAGTAGGCCAGCACCGCCTTGCCCTCCATCGGCACCATGCATTGCCGCGCCAGGTCGATCTTGCGCCGCACCACCACGTCCGCCTGCGCCGCCAGTTCGTCGAACTGCTTGTCGACATTGAGCGTGACGAAGACGTTGTCGCGCCATTGCTCGTGCACGAAATCGCCTTGCGCCGCCTGGGCGCTGGCAACGTCCGCGTACACCGGCAGGTCGTCGTAGTCGACCTCGATCAGTTCGGCGTAGTCCTCGGCCTCGGCGCGGGTCGGCGCGACCACCATGGCGACGGGTTCGCCCACGAACCGCACCTTGCCCGATGCCAGCGGCGGCTGGGCCGAGACCTGGTAGCTCGGCAGCGTCGAGTCCGCCACGATGTCGCGCGCGTCCGCCATCGCCTGGCGCACGAACGCCTTATCGGCGATCTGGCTGGCCACGCGCACCGAGGCGATGCGCGCATGCGCCAGCGGGCTGCGCAGGAAGGCGACCTCGCTCAGCCCGGGCATGGCCATATCGGCCACGAAGTTGCCCTTGCCATGCAGGTGGCGCGCGTCCTCCTTGCGCGGCACGCGCGCGCCCACCCCCTGCGGCTTGCCTGGCCGGCCGTGCGTATCGGCGTCTGCTGTCGTCATGACTCCCCTCTGTCCGGCGCGGCTCACTTGGCCTGGGCCTTCGCCACGGCGGCGAAGGTGTAGTTGTCCAGCGGGCTTTCGGCCACCCGGAACCAGCCCGCCTGCTCGGCCTGGAATTTCTTCCAGTCGGGGAAGATCGCCGCGAAATCCGGATTCTTCGCAGAGAGCTCGGCCCACAGTTCCTGCGAGGCGTTGTACGCCGCGTCCATCACTTCCTTGGGAAAGAAGCTGACCTTGGCGCCGCCGGCGATCAGCTTGCGCAGCGCCAGCGGATTGCGCGCGTCGTAGTGGGCCAGCATGCGCATGGTCTGTTCGCCCGCCGCGGCCTCGAACGCGGCCTGATAGGCCGGCGGCAGGGCCTCCCAGGCCTTGTCGTGCACCATGCTGGTGATGGACGCGCTGCCCTCGAACCAGCCCGGTGAATAGTAGTAAGGCGCCACCTTGTTGAAGCCCAGCTTCTCGTCGTCGTAGGGCCCGATCCATTCGGCCGCGTCGATGGTGCCTTTCTCCAGCGCCGGGTAGATGTCGCCCGGAGGAATCTGTTGCGGCACCGCGCCCAGCTTGGACAGCACCATGCCGCCGATGCCGCCGATGCGCATGTTCAGGCCCTTCAGGTCGGCGACCGACTTGATTTCCTTGCGGTACCAGCCGCCCATCTGCACGCCCACGTTGCCACAGACGTGATTGACGATGTTGTACTTCTTATAGAGCGCGCGCAGCATCGCCATGCCGCCGCCGTAGTGGATCCAGGCGTTGTGCTGGCGGGCGCTCAGCCCGAAGGACAGGCCGGTGTCGAAGGTCAGCGCCGTGTTCTTGCCGATATAGGCGGTGCTCAGCACGTGATTGCATTCGACCGTGCCATTGCTGACCGCATCCATGTTCTGCGCCGCCGGCACCAGCTCGCCACCCGGAAAGGCGCGGATCTCGAACTTGCCTTCGGTCAGCTGCGCCACGCGCTTGCAGAAGTCTTCGGCCGAACCGTAGATGGTGTCCAGGCTCTTGGGCCAGCTGGTGGACATGCGCCAGCGCACCGCCGGCGCGGATTGCGCGACGGCTGGCATGCCCACGGCGGCAAGGCCGGCGCCGGCTGCGCCGGCGGCTTGTGCGAGGAAACGGCGTCGTTGCATTGATTGCTCCCGATCTGGTTCGATTGAGTCCCCTTGGACCCGTTTCTACTCGTGCCAACGCCGCGCTCGCGCAACCAAAAAAACGTTAGCACACTGAATTTTTGGTCAGCATACTGACAGTAATTTTGAGTGTCAACAAGGTAAACCCCCACTGCTGTCAGCCGCGAAACGCCTGGGTTTTCACCGATTCCGCCGAAATTTCGGCAGCGTCTTCCAGGCAATTTGCGGGTACTCCTTTCATATAGCGGGCACCCAAAGACGCAGGCGGCAAGCCACCACCGCAACGCTCCCGCGACGCCGTACCGCTGCTGCCTGAAAGTCGGGGAAATCCCTAGCTCCTGGCTTGATTTTTTAACCAGTACACTGACGACAATTACTCAGCATACTGACTAGCGAGTTGATATGAACTGGATCCGCATCGCCTCCACCGACCAACTGACCGACGACGACGAGGTGATCCCCGTCGCGGCCGGCGACAAGCAGCTTGCGCTGTATCGCAGCGAGGGCGAGTTCTATGCCTCCGACAACGTCTGTACGCACGCCTACGCGCTGCTGTCCGACGGCTACCTCGAAGACGGCTGCATCGAATGCCCGCTGCACCAGGCCCGCTTCGACATCCGCACCGGCAAGGCCATGTGCGCGCCCGCCACCACCGGCATCCGCGTCTACCCCGTCAAGGTCGAAGGCCAGGACATCTACGCCGATCTGCAGGGCTGACCATGGCCGACGCGGATACGATCCTCATCATCGGCGCCGGCCAGGCCGGCGCGGTGGCGGCGGCGACGCTGCGCGAGCTGGGCCACGAAGGCGCCATCACGCTGGTCGGCCAGGAAGCGCACGCGCCCTATGAACGGCCGCCGCTGTCCAAGGATGCGCTGCAGACGGCCGATGCGCATGGTCGCACCTCCGTGCATCCCGAGGACTTCTACGAACGCCAGCGCATCACGCTGCTGACGGGCACCGAGGTCGTGCGCATCGACGCCGGCCGCCGCATTGCCCGACTGGCCGACGGCCGCGATCTGCCCTACAGCCGCTGCCTGCTGGCGACCGGCGGGCGGGCGCGCGAACTGCCCGGCCTGCCGCGCGGCACGCCCGGCGTGCATTACATCCGCACGCTGGACGACGCCGCCGCGCTGCGCGCGGGCCTCGCGCCCCAGACACGCGTCGCCGTCATCGGCGGCGGCTTCCTGGGCCTGGAAGTGGCGTCCACCGCGCGTGCGCTGGGGGCCGAAGTCACCGTCCTGGAAAGCGCGCCGCGCCTGCTGGAGCGCGTGCTGCCCGAGGCATTGTCGGACTGGCTGGCCGAACGCGCCCGCCACGCCGGCGTGGACCTGCGCCTGGGCGCGCGCATTGCCGGCTGCGACCGCCAGCCGCAAGCGGACGCCGCCGTCCGGCGCCAGGCGCGCTTTCTCATCACCTTGCAGGATGCCGCCACCGTGGCGGCCGACATCGTGGTGGTGGCCATCGGCCTGACGCCCGAGGTGTCGCTGGCAGTCCAGGCCGGCCTGGCGCTGGACCCCGCCAACGGCGGCATCGCGGTGAATGCAGCCTGCCGCAGCAGCGATCCCCATCTGTACGCCGCCGGCGATTGCGCCAGCCAGCATCGCTCCCGCCTCGGCATGGCGCTGCGGCTGGAATCCTGGCAGAACGCCAATGAACAGGCGCGCGCCGCCGCCGCGGGCATGCTGGGCCAGCCCGCTCCCGCCGAACCCTATCCCTGGTTCTGGACGGATCAGTATGGCTGCAACGTGCAGATGCTGGGCCTGCCCCAGCCCGGCCTGGTCTATGCCTGCCGCGGCGTGCCGCAAGCACAGGCCGAGACGCCCCGATTCATCTGGCTCGGCCACCGCGACGGCGTGCCGGTGCACGCCATCGCGGTGAACGCCGGCGGCGACCTGCGCCAGCTGCGCGTGCTGTTCGAGCAAGCCATCGCCATCGACCCGCAGCGCTATGCCGACGAAACCGTGGCGCTCAAGCCGCTGGTGAAGGCATGCCAGCAGCGCGCCGCCACGACCTGAAACCGATTGCCGCCCCGTATCGACTGGAGCTAGTCATGTATCAATCACAAACCGTCATCGGCCTCACGATGGCATCCAAGAACACCGCGCTGACCGACTGTGTCTGGCCGCAGGACGCGCTGCATTACATCCCGGACTGGGTCTACACCAGCCGCGCCGTCTATGACCAGGAAATCGAGAAGATATTCCACGGCAAGACCTGGAACTACGTGGCCCTGGAAGCCGAGCTGCCCAACCCGGGCGACTACAAGCGGTCCTATGTCGGACCGACCCCGGTGGTGGTCTCGCGCGCCGAGGACGGCTCGGTCAATGTCTTCGAGAACCGCTGCGCCCACCGTGGCGCGGAGTTCTGCCGCAACAGCCAGGGCAACGCCAAGGAATTCGTCTGCCCCTACCACCAGTGGTCCTACGACCTGAAAGGCAATCTGCAAGGCATCCCGTTCAAGCGCGGTGTGAACCGCGAGGGCGGCATGCCCAAGGACTTCAAGAACGAGGAACACGGCCTGCGCAAGTTGCGCGTCGCCACCCGCAACGGCGTGATCTTCGCGTCCTACAGCGACGAGGTCGAGGCCCTGGAGGAATACCTGACGCCCGCTATCCTGGCCGATTTCGACACCGTCTTCCCCGGCAAGAAGCTCAAGATCCACGGCTACTACCGCAATGAGCTGCCCTGCAACTGGAAGATGTATCACGAGAACCTGAAGGATCCCTACCACGCCACCTTGCTGCATTCGTTCCTGGTGGTGTTCGGCCTGCTGGTGGCGGGCAACAAGTCCGCCATGCTGGTCGACACGGTGCATGGCCGCCACGGCACCATGGCCTCGGCCAAGAGCGAGGACAAATACGCCAGCGTCAGCGAAGAGAACAAGAAGGAAATGCGCTCGTTCCATGATGGCCTGCATCTGCAGGACGACCGCTTCCTCGAATTCGTCAAGGAGTTCGATTCGCCCTGGTCCGTCACCATGCAGACCATCTGGCCCAACCTGATCGTGCAACGCGAGATGAACACGCTGGGCGTGCGCCAGATCGTGCCCAACGGGCCCGACAGCATGATCATGCAATGGACCATGTTCGGCTACGAGGACGACACGCCCGAGATGGAACGCCATCGCCTGCGCCAGGGCAACCTGATGGGCCCGGCGGGATTCCTCGGCCTGGAGGACAACGAGGCCATGAAGTTCGTGCAGGAAGGCGTGCGCCGCGCCAGCACCGACGTCAACGTGCTCAAGCTGGAATCCGGCAAGCAGGGCACGTCCAACACGCTGATCTCGGAAGCCGCCATCCGCTCCATGTACAGCTACTACCGCGGCGTGATGGGCTTCTGAGGCAGGAACACCAAGACATGAGAACCCGATTCGAATTTTCCCCCCGACAGATCGATCCCGCCCGCGCCATCGCGCTGCGTCTGGAGATCGAAGAATTCCACGCCGACTACTGCGCCGCCCTGGACGCGGGCCAGGTCGAATCCTGGCCGGATTTCTTCACCGAGGACGGTCTGTACCGCGTCACCGCGCGCGAGAACGCCGACCTGGGCTTGCCGGTCGGCCTGGTCTATTCCGAGGGCCGCGCCATGATGCATGACCGGGCCGTGGCCATTTCCCGCACCCAGATGTTCGCCCCGCGCTACATGCTGCACATGGTCAGCAATACCCGCGTCATCAGCGAATCCGCCGACGGCGAGATCCAGGCGCAGGCCGCGTTCCTGCTGATGCAGACGCTGGTGGAAGGCCCCACCACGCTGCACCTGGCCGGCGCCTACTACGACCGCTACACCCGGCAGGACGGCGTGCTCAAGCTGAAGGAACGCCAGGTGGTGTATGACACCACCATCCTCGCCAACGACCTGGTCTATCCCGTCTAGGCCCGTCCCGCCCCGGCAAGGAAAAGGGGTTGCGCCTCGCGGCGCAACCCCTTTTTTCTCACCGCGAACCGACTAGGCCCGCGTCGCCCGCAAGGCTTCGTCCCGCGTCAGCACGGTGGCGTACTTCTGCCGCATGTCGAAGAGATTGGCCTCGTGCGGGCCGATGGCGCGGTCGCCCACGCAGTCCGACACCACCAGCGGGCGAAAGCCGTACTGCATGGCGTCCACCACGCTGGCCCGCACGCAGCCGCTGGTGACCGCGCCGGCGACCAGCAGCGTCTGCACCCCGCGCTGTGACAGCCAGGCGGCCAGGCTGGTGCCGAAGAACGCGGAAGGCACCGTCTTGCGCACCACCAGCTCCCCGGAAGCGGGCGCGAGCTGCGGCACGATGGCGCTGTTGTGGTCCGCTTCCTTCAAGGTCAGCATGCCCGGCACCTTGAGCGTGAAGATGTTGTGGTCGGCGTCGTCGTCGGCGAACACGATGCGGCTGTGGGCCACCGGCCAGCCCTGCTGGCGCGCGTGCGCCAGCAGGCCCACCGTCCGCGCGATGGCCTCGGGGATATTGCCGCCGCCGAACACCGCCGGATCGGCGAAGCCATTGACCAGATCCACGATCAGCAGACCGTATGGCGCCTTGGGCGCCATGGCCGCGCCGAAGCCTTGCCGTTCATAGGCGGAGATATCGTCATTCATGTGCGGATTTCCTGTAGCGGTCATGGATTGAGCCCTGGACTAGTCCCTCGGGCCGGCGCCATCCAGCACCCTGCCCTGGCGCACCACGTCCTCTCCGTCCAGCCGCACGGTGCAGCCGCGCAGCGGGATGTCGATGTGGCAGGTGGTGCAGCGGCTGCCGCCGGCTTCGTTGTTCGGTCCCAGCGAGAACAGGAAATTGCCCTCGTAGGCCCGCGCGTCCATGCCGATGGTGGCTTCACGGTCGTACAGGCCCAGCGTGGTCCAGTGCGCGCGCGGCTGCAGACCCCAGCCGATGTGCGAAATCGCGTAGGCTTCCGGATCCTTGAACGACGCCACGTACTCGCGCAGCAGTTCCGCGTCCACGCCGCCGTCGATGCGCGTGGCGTAGCCGTTCTCGACGGTCAGCTCGATGGCCGAGCGCACATAGAGTTTCTGCGGCAGCAGGATGTCGCCCACATCGATCACGATCTTGCCCCGCGCGCCACCTTCGTTCGGCCAGGTCAGCACGAAGCCGCTGGGCCAGTGGTCCCAGCGCCCGGGTTCATCGACGAAACCGTATTCGCTGATGGCCGGGAATTCGCCCAACGGGCAGCGCAGGTCCGTGCCCGCCTCCGACACGACGCTCATCTCGCGCGCGGCGCCGATGCGCGCGGCGGCGGCCTTGACCCGCGCGCGGTCGCCCTCGGTCGGCACCAGCCGCGCCAGCACCTCCGGCGGCTCCACCGCCAGCAGGATCTTGGTTCCCGAGGCCAGGATCTCGTGCTGTTCCGGCGAGAACAGCAGCGTCATCAGGTCCAGCACCAGATCGCTTTCCTTCAAGGCCGCGATCGCGGCCTTGTTGCCGGTCAGCGGAGTCGTGCCCAGATAGGCCAGCGCGTCCCGGCTCAACGCGCGCTCGCCATTGACGGGCGGCAGGTCCAGCCGGTTGACCACGGCGCCCATGGCCTGCGTCGCGATCAGCGCCGTGGCCAGCGTTTGCGGATGGGTGGCCGCGCTGGTCAGCACCGTGACCGTCTGCCCCGCTTGCAGCCTGGACAGGGTCAGCACCTGCTGCCAGGCCTTCACCATTTCATAGTCGCTGATAGGCATGATGCCCTCCTTGCTTGACGATCTGCGTCTCAGGCGCGCGCCAGCGGCGCGCCCAGGAAGTCGCCGAAGGCCGCGTAGAAGCCTTCCTCGTTGTCCCACGGAATCATGTGGCCGGCGGCGGGCACCCGGTGATGCCGA